>NZ_PNCY01000058.1:0-35597 GCF_005887105.1 Pseudoalteromonas sp. S2893
GTATATTATTATTATTTCGTTTGAAGTAGATCTTAGGTTGAAAGGCAACTCAAGGTCGGTGGTGACCGGTTTTGAGTTGTTTTTATTCCCTACAATTGCCACGCAGTGTAAACCAAGAATCTTTATATTGTGTGTGAAGATGTTGTCAGTGTGAAAGGCGGCTCAAGTTCGGTGGTGACTGAATTTGGGCTGTTTTTGTTTGTGCGGCTTTATTATTAACTTCATTAATCCCCCTTATCTCTACTCCTCAACCTACCTAAATATAAAATATTTATAAACTAAGTCTTTATTTTTATTATGTTATTTTTTATTAACAAAATAGCTTCGAAAGCTTAACGCAAAACTTTATATTTTTTGTTGAACCGAAAACTGTCTTTGTTATACTCAGCATCGAACTTTCAGTAAGTTTTGAAAGTTTGTTTGATACGGAACAATTCTCACTAGGTAAATGTGTGCTAGCCGGGTTTGATTGTATTTAGCACCTCGTTTTAGGGCTTACAGCAGCAATGTTTTTTAATTTTTCCGTTGCGCGCTTTATTACTCTAATTTTGTTATTAGTCATTTAGTAGGTTAATGTCTTTGAACACACTTTCTTTGCATCATACAAATACGGCTTTTGCTTCTAGCAAACCGCACACGTGTGAGCGCTTGAATAAAGCGGGCAAGGGCGTGTGTGTCGCTATAACATTATTAGTGTTTAATACGGTAATGCTGCTAAGTGGTGCATTAGAGGATGCCTTTCAGCTTGAAGCGTTGTTTAGCAATGGCTCTATTGTTGAGCCTGTTTTGCTGCACATTACGCAATTTTTAGCTCATCCGATCATATCTAGTCAGTTACTCATTGGCCTTTGCTGGTTATTGTTCCATATTTTTCCGGCGCGTCGTGCTGGAATTATCCTTCGTAAAGCCGCTTTCGCTTTTCGCGAGGCAAAAGTACACCAACCTGTGTCCGCTGCACATGGTTGTCGTGCTCCACCTAGCTTTACAGGTTGTCTGTAAGGCTTCACTTGTTGCTGGTTTTAATTATTTTTTCTTGCTGTAAATAATTAAAGTTTGCATTAGCAATGTAGCCGCGTGTTTTAAACACGTCAGCCAACCAACACTCACCCAAGTTAACTTTTATTACGTTATATAAATGCGTTTAGAAGCAGGGTTTGTTGCTAGGTATTTTTTGCATCCACTTGCAGCGGGTTCAGTCCCCTTTATTTTTATAATTTAGTTCTAGTTAACTTGGGTTTTTATTGAAAAATCGTTGCTTAATTTTTATTCAAAGCAGCAAATTAAAACTCTAGGTTTGTAGGATACTCCCTTGTTAATTCGTAACCTTTGTAATATTGCTTTAGCTAGTACGGTGCTGGCGTTGTCAGGCTGTAAAGGCGGGATACTCGATCCAAAAGGCCAAATAGGTATTGATGAGAAAAACTTAATCATCATTGCTACTGTCCTTATGCTGCTCGTAGTAATCCCCGTTATTGTGATGACTTTGTATTTCGCATGGAAATACCGAGACACACAAGATCATGAAATTTATGCACCAAAATGGGCTCATTCAAATAAGATTGAAGCCGTTGTTTGGGCTGTTCCTATTGTTATCGTTATTATTTTAGGTGTTATTACCTGGCAGTCTACCCAAGACTTAGACCCCTATAAGCCTATTGAAGGTAAAGGCGAGCACCTCACTGTAGAGGTGGTTTCATTAAACTGGAAGTGGCTATTTATTTACCCAGAGCAAGGTATTGCAACGGTAAATGAATTGGTATTTCCGGCAAATGTGCCGGTGGAATACAAAATCACTTCAGAAAGCACAATGAACTCGTTTTTTATTCCTCAGCTAGGTAGTCAAATTTATTCTATGGCAGGCATGGAAACCAAGCTTCATTTAATCGCAAACGAGCCGGGCACATTTAAAGGCTTTTCTGCTAATTACAGTGGCGCAGGTTTTACCGGTATGAAGTTCAATGCCATTGCCACCCCAACACAAGCTGATTTTGACACGTGGGTAACAAGCGTTAAAGCCAATGCTAATAACCTCACTCATGCCAATTATGTTGAACTTGCAAAAGCCAGTGAAAACAATCCTGTTGCCTATTATGGCAAGGTCGACGACGGCCTATTTCATACCATTGTGATGAAGTATATGCAGGCACATGGCGATATGAACAAAAAACATCAAGCGATGAGCGAGCATGGGAAAATGAGCAAAAAGCACCATGAAATGAATGAACACGCAATGCCTTCATCTCACAGCCAGGGCGAGGAATAATAATGTCGTTTTTAGGTAAACTTTCACTCGACGCAATTCCGTTTCATGAGCCAATTATAATGGTTACCATGACGGTGATAGCGATTGCCGGGCTTATTATTGCCGGGCTTATTACTAAATATAAAAAGTGGGGCGTGCTTTGGCACGACTGGATCACCTCTGTTGATCATAAACGCTTAGGCGTAATGTACATCTTTTTAGCATTAATAATGCTGTTTCGTGGTTTTTCTGATGCCATTATGATGCGTGCGCAGTTAGCACTTGCTACTAGCGGTGCACCAGGTTATTTGCCTCCTGAGCATTACGACCAAATATTTACAGCGCACGGCGTTATCATGATCATATTTATGGCTATGCCATTTATGATTGGCCTAATGAACATTGTATTGCCACTACAAATTGGCGCACGCGATGTCGCTTTTCCATTTTTAAATAACTTAAGTTTTTGGTTTACTGCCAGCGGTGCCATTTTAATTAACTTGTCGCTTGTATTTGGTGAGTTTGCAAAAACAGGTTGGGTGGCGTATCCGCCGCTTTCGGAGCTGACTTTTAGCCCTGGGGTGGGGGTCGATTATTATATATGGGCCTTGCAAATTTCCGGGCTCGGTACGCTTTTAACTGCAGTAAACTTTTTAGCGACTGTGTTTAAAATGCGTGCCCCAGGTATGACCCTAATGAAAATGCCAATTTTTACATGGGCATGTACATGGGCAAATATTTTAATTGCAGCATCTTTCCCTATTTTAACTGCTGTGCTGGGCATGCTAACGCTTGACCGTTACCTTGATTTTCACTTTTTTACCAATGCCGCGGGCGGCAACGCCATGATGTACATCAACCTGTTTTGGGCGTGGGGTCACCCTGAGGTTTATATTTTAGTACTGCCTGCTTTTGGTATTTTTTCTGAAATTATCTCAACCTTTGCCGGTAAACGTTTATTTGGTTACAAATCGATGGTGTATGCCAGCGGTGCAATCTCTATTTTAGGTTTTATTGTTTGGCTACACCACTTTTTCACCATGGGGTCGAGCGCCAACGTTAATGCGTTCTTTGGGGTAATGACCATGGTTATTGCCGTCCCAACTGGCGTTAAGCTATTCAACTGGTTGTTTACCATTTACCGCGGCCGTTTACGTATTAGCGTTCCTGTACTTTGGACATTAGGCTTTATGGTTACCTTTACAGTAGGCGGTATGACCGGCGTACTACTGGCTATTCCGGGTGCCGATTACGTGTTGCATAACAGTTTATTCTTAATTGCGCATTTCCATAACACAATTATTGGTGGCGCTGTATTTGGCTACCTTGCAGGTTTTGTATTTTGGTTCCCTAAAGCAATGGGCTTTAAGCTTAGCGAAAAATGGGGTAAAGCGTCTTTTTGGTGTTGGATAGTTGGTTTCTTCGTGGCGTTTATGCCGTTGTATGTACTTGGTTTTTTAGGTATGACACGTCGCTTAAACCACACTAACAACCCAGATTGGAACATGTGGTTATACATTGCAGCAGGCGGTGCTGTCATTATTATGTTTGGTATTATTTTCCAAGTCGTACAGCTATTTGTTAGCTTTAGAGACCGCGAAGCACTTTACGATACAACCGGCGACCCGTGGAACGGCCATACACTAGAATGGGCAACTAGCTCACCTCCACAAGTGTATAACTTTGCCACTATTCCTCACGTTGATGACATTGATGCCTGGACCGAAGCGAAAGAAAAAGGCCAAGCGTATCAAATAAAAGCAAGCTACAGCCCAATTCATATGCCTAAAAACACAGCATCTGGGGTGTTAATTGCAGCAAGCTTAACTGTATTTAGCTTTGCCATGATCTGGCATATCTGGTGGTTAGCTGCCGTTGGTTTTGTTGGCGCAATTGCCTTATTTATCAAGCGTTGTTACACCAGCGATGTTGATTACTATATACAACCTGATGAAATCGCACGTATTGAAGCTGCGTATAATTCTAGTGGAAATAAGGAGCTAAGCGCGTGAGTACACTATCTGCGAATGTAGAAACTGCCCATTTAGACTCAGTTTCGCACGATGATCATGCACATGAGCATCACGATACCTCTGGCGATACAATTTTTGGCTTTTGGTTATACCTAATGACCGATTGCCTATTGTTTGCCTCGTTTTTTGCCACTTACGCCGTGCTGTTTATGAACACAGCCGGTGGTGTATCAGGTAAAGACATTTTTGAACTCGACTTTGTTGCTTTAGAAACAGCGGCGCTACTTATTAGTAGTATTACCTTTGGCTTTGCCATGATTGCCGCACAAGGGCAAAAAAAGGCACTAACACTCACCTGGTTGTTTATTACCTTTTGTTTAGGTGCTGTGTTTATAGGCATGGAAATTTACGAATTTCATCACCTAATTGTGCATGGTAATGGCCCACAACAAAGTGCCTTTTTAACCTCATTCTTCTCGTTAGTAGGCTTACATGGTTTGCACGTAACTGCGGGTCTAATTTGGATGAGTATTATGATGATAGAAGTGGCTAAACGTGGCTTAGGTAAACAAACAGTGACACGCTTAAGTTGCCTAAGCCTATTTTGGCACTTCTTAGACATTGTTTGGATTTGTGTATTTACCGTTGTTTATTTAATGGGAGCAATGTAATGAGCCACAGCGAAGCGCACGCGTTAAAGCAAATGCAAAACGAGCACCATGATGAGTCTCATGGCAGCGTTAAAACGTATTTAATAGGCTTTGTGCTATCAATAATTTTAACCGCGATACCGTTTTACATGGTAATGGAAGGCGACTTTTCAAAAGTAACTACGCTTTGGAGCATTGTTACTTTAGCTATTGTACAAATTTGGGTGCACTTAAAATACTTTTTACACCTTAATTTTATGACAGAAGATGGCCGTGCAAGTACCTTCTCATTTTTATTCAGTGCCCTAATTATCGTCATGGTTGTTGGGCTATCGGTTTGGATAATTTACGAATCTAACGCAATGATGATGTACTAGGAGTAGAAGATGTTTCGTCGTTATTTATCAGTGACTAAGCCAGGCATTATTATGGGCAACCTTATCAGCGTTGCAGGCGGTTTTTTACTTGCCTCGCGCGGGGATATAGACCCATGGCTAATGGTTGTTACGCTTATTGGCTTGTCACTTGTGGTTGCATCGGGCTGTGCTATCAACAATGTAATTGATAGAGACATAGATGTAGCCATGGCACGTACTCGTACGCGGGTTACAGTAACAGGCGAAATGTCGGCCTTTGCTGCACTGAGTCACGGGGTTTTATTGGGGGTTGTAGGTTTTGGTTTACTCATTGCTTACACCACACAAGCCGCGGTATTTTTTGCAGCGTTTGGCTATGTCATTTATGTTGGGGTTTATAGCCTTTACATGAAGCGCAATTCTGTTTATGGCACGTTTGTAGGTAGCCTTTCTGGCGCAGTGCCTCCTGTTGTAGGTTACTGCGCTGTAACAGGGCAGTTCGATATAGGTGCATTAATATTATTAGTTATGTTTAGTCTGTGGCAAATGCCGCATTCATATGCCATTGCTATTTTTCGCTTTAAAGATTACCAAGCCGCAGGTATTCCCGTATTACCCGTAGCGCAAGGTATTGATAAAGCTAAGCGCCATATTGTACTTTATATTGCTGTGTACGCTTTAGTCGTCATGCTATTACCAATAAGTGGCTACACTGGCGCCGCCTTTATGGCTGTGGCGTGTATTACCAGTTTTTGGTGGTTACTTATGGCACTGCGTGGCTATCGCCGTAATATTAATTTAACGAGCTGGGCACGCCAAGTGTTTGCTTTTTCTATTATAAATATTACAGCACTCAGTATAGCTATGGCCGTTGACTACCACAGCGCAGCGCCACAACTGCTTACACTGATATAATTTTTTAAAACTTTATATTTCCAAAGTTAATCCAAAGGCTCGAAAGGGCCTTTTTTCATGTTTGAAATAAAGCGGCAATAGAGTGTTTATGAGCTTGCTTTAGGTTTTCTTTTATTTGGGCTCTAATTTCTGCTGATTTATTTTGGCTTAGCTTAAAGTTTCCACTCCAGTGAGTGGGGGGAAACTCTATAAAAGTTAACTGTTGATACATTGCTTGGCGACTGCGTGTAGGCATATCATTAATATTCCACATGGGCTTAAAGGTTTGCTCAAAATGGGTTGTTAATTGACTCATTATTTTTTCTTTCTCACTGTCGCTTTTAATAATCACTACCTTTGCAGTGACTTGTACTGATGAGTAAAGCCAGCTTGGCAGTGTTTTATTATTACTATACGAGGGAGATAGATAGCAGCTATCACCATTAAAGTGTAATTTTACTGAGCGTTTATCACATTGTGTTAGCGGGTTATGTTTAGCTACGTGTGCAATGAATACATCACGAATTGGATCATATAGTACAGGTACATGGCATATATTATTTAAATCACTTTGCGAGCTGGGCGTTAAAATACTCGCTAGCGGAAATTGCTCAACCAATGCCTGCAAACGTTTAATATCATGCTCTTGAAAATGCGAAGGTGGGTACATTAGAGCTTCTCCTCTAGTTGCAATTTTATGTTCGGCCATTGCTCATCAACTATGCTAAATTTTGCTGTGTTTCTATAGCTACCATTGCTGAGCTTTCTATCTTTATAAGCGAGTCCTTCAAAACGTGCACCTAAACGTGCAATAGCATTACGTGATTTTTGATTATATTCATGAGTATTAAATGTAATTCTCACTAAATTAAGCTCATCAAAAGCGTATTTGAGCAGTAAAAATTTAGCATGTGTATTTATGTAAGTTCGCTGCCAGTCATTACTAATAAAGGTGTGGCCAATTTCAGCACTCAGGTTGTGTTTATCTAATTTAAATAATCGTGTTGTACCTACTACTTGCTGTGTATTCGTGTCAATAATCGCAAAAACAATCTGTTCGTCTTTATTAAATTGCGCCTGTGTTAAAAACCACTCTTTTAGCATTTCAGGGGTTTTTGCGTAGTTAACTAGTACCCATTGCCATACTTTAGGGTGCTTACCTGCTTTATATAATCCATTTAAGTGTTTATGGTTTAGTGGTTCTAGAACAACCTTGTTTGTTTTATGTATATGCTGTGTGAACATTATTCGCTCCATTTTTTGCTATTAAAGAGTAATAAATGTACGCTTATTTGGTTTAGTAAAAACAACCAGAATATAACTTTTACCTATACCAGATAGAAAATACATGCAGCCACTTAATATAAAATTTAATAAGCAATATAAGGCAAAGTATTTGCAGCTAGCGCAAGCTATTCGAACTGCAATTATTGAAGGTGATATTGCGGTTGGCGCTAAGTTAAGTTCAGCTAGAGAGATGGCGAAAGCTTATCAATTAAATCGCCATACAATAATGAATGCTTTACAACTATTAGTGGCTGAGGGATGGTTAGAGTCTCATGAGCGTAGCGGTTATAAAGTAACGCAAACCTTACCTATCCAAGGCAGCGCTAATACTAAGCAAGTGCCAGTCTTAACACCTAAAGCCTATAAATTTGCCAAAGAGTTAGCAGTTCCAGCTCCTGCAATGAATTTAAATAATTATAAGTATAATTTTGCAGGTGGGCTTCCGGATCTTAATAGCTTCCCATATAAAGAATTTAAACGCTCCTTAAGTCATGTTTTTAACCATGTAGATACCAGTAAATTTCATTATGGTGATATAAGCGGTGTGAGTGAGTTAAAAGTGCAAATAAGCAATTACTTATATAAAGCGCGTAACTTAAAAACAAACGACTTACTTGTGTGTAATGGCTCACAAGAAGCACTATTTTTAATTTCGAAAGCATTTATTAGCACTAACGATTTTGTTGCTGTAGAAACGTTAGGGTATCCACCAGCCCGTAAAGCTTTTGCGGCATGTGGCGCACAATTAGTAGATATAAAACAAGATGAATATGGTTTATGTATTGATGATTTGAAAGTGCAACTTAGCCGCTTCTCAATTAAAATGCTGTACTTAACACCGCTGCATCAATACCCGACAACTGTTACTTTATCGCCTACACGGCGTATGCAAATTTATCAGTTATGTTACCAACATGGCGTAATGATTATAGAGGATGACTATGACCATGAGTTTCATTACCAATGTCATCCGTTACAACCAATGGCGGCGGATGACCCTGCGGGTATAGTTATTTATCTTTCTACATTCTCTAAAATTATGTTTTCCGCAGCCAGAATCGGTTACATTTGCGCTGCCCTTGATGTTATCGCACAACTTAATGCGTGGAAGCAGTTAATGAATCATAAAAATGATGTGGTTATGCAATTAGCTTTAGCGCACTTTATGAAAGAAGGCGCATTTGAGCGTCATTTAAAGCGAATGACTAAGCTATATAAGCATAGGTATGAAGCTATGGATAACACATTAATAGCACTGCAGGTGAAAGGTTTACCTATTGAGTATAAAAAGCCCGATGGTGGGATGGCAATGTGGGTTAACTTAAACATAGATACGGCTAATATTAAAAAGCATCTGCACAAGCACAGTATTTATTTGCAAACAGAATCAGAGTTTTATTTCTGCGACTCTTATAGAAGCTTAAAACCTAAACACTTTAGTTACTTGCGTCTAGGCTTTGCTGGCCAGTCAAAGGAAGTCATGCAAGAAGGTATAAACATAATTGCTGAGTATGCTTATTAAGCTATTTATTTAAACTTTCTGCTTCGTAAAACAAAGGTTTTAGGGTGCCGCAGTTTATAAATTTATACGTTAACTCATTCTGGCTAGGAAGGAGGGTTGAGGTTCTAAACTTTTGCATACAGGCATTTACCAAATCTACAAAAATTAAGTGGCTGAAACTAGGTGCTTGGCTAATTTTATGTATGTAAATTCGCTCTGTGCTACCTAGGTCTATCATGTCGTATTCTTGCCACTGGCTAGCTTTAGCTAAATCTTTTAATTGGCGAGCATATAGCTGCTTACTCATTTCTATTGTTCTGTTTGTGTAAATTAGGCTGCCTGCTTTTTTGTAATTGCCTTTGTACACATCTGCGGTAATGGTTATTTCTTCACCGCGCATTAAGCGTTGAATATTAAATGGTTTGGGCTTTAGTGTTATAAGCTCAGCGTTGCGCACAACATCTAAAAAAGCCACATCGGGGTTTTTAATCCTATACACCACTTGTACATCGTGCGGTAATTTATAGCTGGGTAAGTTAAACGCATTAATTCCTGAACCTTTATTCACCAGTGCTATTGCATGCTCAGCCTTGTATTTGGGGTTGAGCGGGGGCAACTCTGCAGCCTCTTCCTCAGCAAAAGCGTATCCACTTATAGTAATGATCAACAAAGTAAGAAGTAAACGCATAATAATCTCAATTAATTTATGAGCTTAAAGTGTAGTATATAGCTTTAATAACTCTAAATTTACTAGGTTTATTTTAAATACACATAGTAAAAAGGCTCGTAAGAGCCTTATTGCGTTTAAATATGGTAGGTTTTTACTTAATCGCTTTTTTAACTTCACGCCAGTCAATAATTTTAAAATTTTGTGGTCGTAGTGGCATACGGTTGTAGCCGTCTTGCACTATAAGCATGCCTTCAGGATAGCCTGGTAAAGGTTTTGCTGTAACGGTTAAGCCGTCCGTTTCACCTGCGCCATCAATGCCTTTATCTAGATTAGCAATCACATTAAACTTACCTGCAAAGCTTAGGCTAGGCTGTGTATTATCTGATATTTTATAAAGTACATAGCTATTATCGCCTTGGCTTGATACTACTAAATAGCGCTTATCATCAGCATGATAGATTTCCATGCCTTCAACATCTGCCACAAGTTGCTCATTTATACCTTGTAGCATGACCGCTTTGTTGCCAGAAGTTGGCTCAGCACCGATATACCAAATGCCTGCATCTTCTTCACCTGCAAATAATTGGCCTAGTTTATCATCGGCACTACAGCCTTCTGGTTGGCTTGGTAGGGTAAACTCTCTAACCAGTTTACCGCTTAAGTTACCTTGCCCACCGGTGAGTTTATATTGCTGGAATAAACCTGATTTATCATTAACAAATACGTATTGACCAGATTCAGACGAATACATACACATACCGTAAATCTCGGCTAGGTTAGTCGCTACTTCTGTTATATGGTTTACTTTGTTCTCGCTATCGACAGTAAACACGCTAATACTGTTAAGCGTGCGGTTGCTGGCTGTGATCCAAGTATGGGTTTCGTTGTTTATACTTTGATGCTGGCGTACATCAACATTATTTAAACGCCCAACATTAAGTGATTGTATTTTGTTGCCAGCAAGATCATAAACCATCAAGCCGCGGCGTTTATCTGTGCCTAAAATTAAGCTGCTTTTAGCGTCTTGTTCGTTTATCCAAATTGCCGGGTCATCCGCTGCATCACCAAATGCTGCAACTGGCGTTGTTTGTGCGCTGGCATAAATGTGAGTCATAGCGACTTTGTTTTGTGAAGTAACTGTTTGCGCAGTGTAGTTAACATTTGCTTGAATGTAGGCACCTGTTTCATCATCAATTAAAACTAGCTGCGCTTGATTGTTATTGAGCAAACTCGCTGCAACAGATTCAATGGTGTGATCGCCAGAAAGTGACCACTGACTTAGTTTTTCAGTATTTTCGTGGTAAGCATAGATCATATTGCCATCAGTGGCAGTAAGCCATAAAGTACCATCTTGTGATACTGATAATGCCCCTATTTCAGCTTTTAATTCACCGTAAGGCTCAACTAATGCCACTGGCTGTTTATTGGCATCGGATTCAGTATCAGCATTGATAGCCCATACACCTAGCTCAGCTTCACCCACATACAAAGTTTTTGTTTCGTCATTAACTGCGCAACCGGAGGCTTCAGTAACGGCTGAAAATTCACGAACAGCGATGTTTTTTACTTGCTTGCTCGCTAAGTCATAAACAATGGTTTCACTGATCAAGCCGCGAACATCTGGCACAAATGCTGATACAGTTGCATTATTATCGTTTTTAAATAAACACACAGCATCTGGTTGTGCTTGTGGTGGACTGATAAGTGTAAGCTCAGTTAGCTGCCAAGTTTGACCATTTTTTTCAAGCTCAAAGATGACTACATTGTCTTGGCTTTTATCAATGCTTGCGAGTAAAAATTGCTGCGCTGATAGTTGTCTTAGTGAAATTGACTCAAAGTTACCGGCGAGCAGTACACTGCTTTTCTCATTGTCGGCAATTAATAAACCTTGGCTTTCACTGGCAATAAGCCATTGATTAATACCAAGTGCAGCGGCTTGTGAGCCTTGCATGTTTTGTTGTGGGCCGAATAATTTAGTTTTAATACCTGTTTTTTTAATATATGGCTTTGCAATCGCTTTATTATTTTGCGTATCGTCATTACTTGTACAACCGCTTATTGCAGTTATTAGAAGTGCACTGCCAAGCACCGCTGAAATTGTATTTAGTTTAAAGTTCATTATTTTATCCTTTACTTATCTATGTGCTTTTCAGTGCTAAAACGTACTTCACCAAGGTGATTAATCGCACTTACACTGAGTGTTTCGCCATTGATAGATACACTTAAAAAACCAGGTGTTGCTTCTGCATAGCGGGTAAATTCACGCTGTTTTACAAAACGTGCTTCGCTTCCTCCACCTGAGACAAAGTGAGCCACTTTGCTACTTTTTGGTTGGTTGTATTGCAAGTCGTGCTCGTGCCCTGCGATATAAGCTTGCACGTTATGACGCTCCAAGATAGGTTCTAAAATGTCGCGAAGCCCTTGGTTACGGCCAAAGCGTTTACCACTTGAATAAAGCGGGTGATGGCCTACCACAATTTTCCACTTTGCTTTACTGCCTGCAAGTTGGGTTTCAAGCCAAGTAAGCTGGGTTTTATAGCCTTGCCCTTGGGTAGAACGGTATTTATCACGGCCTTTGTATTGCGGCTGAATCGGGTTGGTATCTAAAAAAACCATTAACACTTGCTCGTTGTTTTCAAGCGCAAATGTTTTACTGTAGTACCTTGCAGGTAACTGCCAACGCTGGCTTTTGTTTGTATAGTCAATTTGTGCTTGAGCATTACCCAAGTAATCGTGATTACCTAAAACAACATACCAGTCTTCAAAAGTATGCGGGCCATGATATATGTTCTCAAAGGCTGATTGCCAAAGCGGATCGTTGACGCTTGCCACACCATTCGGGTAAAAGTTATCGCCAGTTGAGACGATAAAGTCAGCATCAGTTTGGTACATGGCTATTTCTAATTGGTGAGCCACTTCTTTTTGATAAAAGTGGCCGTTGTGCCCCCAATCACCAATTACCATAAAGTTAAGGCTATCAGGTAGCGTATTTAACTTAGCTATTTTTTGCTGTTGATAAAGCTCATCTTTATAAATAACAGGCTCGACAGCACTGAGCGCTGATGAGCTCAGTAGGGCGGCCATTATGAAAGACAATTTAAACATGTTCTAACTCCAAAAGGCACGTAATAGCAAGCGATTACGTGCCTAATATGATGATGCCTGTTATTAAAATGCGTAGCGCAACATTAGTTGAACCACAGGACCTGCTTCTTCAGACTCAAGCTCATATTCATCAAAGTCACGGCTGTTTTGATCATCAAGTGAGTCAAATTTGTTAAAAACTTCATCTTTACTGGCATCAAGTAGGTTTGAACCCACTAGGCGAAGGGTTACGTCATCCCAGCGCTTTTCAACGAAAAGCTCTAAATCAGCACCGTAAGAGGTGGTAACTTCTTCACCTACAAAGCGTCCGTATGCATCACCTTGGTTACGGTAAGTTGCACCAAATGATGCACGCAGTATTGGTAAATCTTGGATAAAGCCAATGTTATAAACATAATCTGATTGGTCATTAAACTTACGTTTACCAAAGCTGTCTTCAACTTCACTATCAAGCCAAGAGTAGTTTAAGAAAATACCAGTATTTGGCATGTTGATTGCGCTCAGTGGCGTTGATAAATCAAACTCAATACCTTGTACTGTGCCATCGCCAGTATTTTGTGGTTGCAGTACAAATGTACCTTCGCCTTCTGAGCCTTCAACACCTGTGCTGGCAATTTCAATTAAATCGCTAACGTCACGGTAAAATACGTTTACACCGACAACGCCACTTTTACCTAAACGGTATTCGTAACCTAAATCGATACCCCAAGAAGATTCTGGCTTAAGGTTTGGGTTACCTAAAAAGTCATTATCAGCGAGCTCTTCTTCAAGTAGGGCGGGTGTCATGTAGTCAAAGTCAGGGCGACGTAAGCTACGTGCAATAGAGGCGCTTACTCGACCGTTATCACTTACACTGTAACGAAAGTGAGCCGACGGTAAGAAAAACTCATAGTCATTTTTTGCAGTAACGCCTTCATTGGTATCGGTAATGCTTGAGTCAGTTGACTCCCAGCGCACACCCATCTCCCATGAGAACACATCGGCTTCGTGTTTGATTAATGCAAATAAGTCAAAACGGTCTTCTTCAAGCGTATTAACGCCTCCGTCTACTGCTTCAAATTCATTGTTAAATTGCGCTAACGACATTGGCGTCTGGCTAAATTGATCCCAGCCAGTAAGTGTTTGCTCACTTTCATCTTCAGATTCAAAAATTGCTGTGTCGCGCTCTTTTCCTTGAACAAAAGCACCAAACTGAACTTCTTTTGAGTCACCTAGCAGTAAGCTATGTTGCCATTGTAATGACCATTCTTTATCGTCAATCTCAACAGTTTCTTCTGCTTCCTCAAAAACTATTGGGAGCTCAGATGTATCAAGTTCAACTTCTTGCTCGTAAACTGACTCTTCAAAGCTGGCATAGCCTACTTTAAACTTGCTGGTACCGCCGAGTAGTGATAATTCATAGCCAGAATTTATGTTGTAGTTGGTTTGATCAATGTAGGAAACGTTTGCGTTATCCGAGAGTAAATTACCGCCTTCAACAATAGAGCCTGAGGTTGCAGATGCATCATCATATTCAAAAGAGCGCTCGTCTTCGGTACGGTCTGTATCAACCCACATGGCGCTAATATCAAACTTGCCACCGTTATCAAATACCTTTTCAAAGCTGGCATTTAATGATGTGTCATCGCCATCACGAGTATCAGATTGATCTTCACGGTTATCAAAATCATCAGTTGCATAATTAGGGTTATTTTCAGGGCTATCACCATAACGTATGCTTGATTTTTGTTTTGGGTTATAACGACCTTGAAAATTAGCCCCTAGTAGTAAACGTCCACCTGCAAACTCAGTACCGTAAACGCCCGCAAAGCTTTCTTTTAGTTCACCATCATCATAGCGTAAGCCTCCTGCGCGAATGTAACCGCCATCTAAGCTGTAGCCATCGCGAAGTACAATGTTAAGGGTGCCCGCAATTGCATCGGCAGAGCGGTTGGCACTTGATGAACGAATTATTTCTACACGCTCGATTAATTCTGCTGGAATACGGTCAACAAAAAATGAGCGATCAGCGCCAGCGCCTGGAACTTCTTCGCCATTGATCAGTACTTTTGTGTAAGCAGGGCTCAAACCGCGCATACGTGCGCCGTCAGATTCAAGCACATCTGATAAAAACGTCACACTCGGTACACGCTTTAGTGCATCACCTGCGGTGAGTGGTTCAAAACGCTGAAAGTACTCTTGTGAATACTCAAGTGTTGGCGCAAGTTCTTGTGAGCGGTTGCGATAGCCTATTTCGCCATAAACTACTAACTCTTCAGATACTTTTACATCAGTTGTGTGTTCTTCTTGTGCTGCATGTACTGCTAAATTGCAAAGTGATAGCGCTGTTACCAGTGCTTTAAGTTTAAAGTGTGCCATGTAATTTGCTCCTGTTGCTGCTTGGTTTGAAAGCAAACTAATTAAATTAAATGACGCAAATGTGACAACACCCTATTTAGATCAGCAGGTTATTAAGGTTTTAAACGTTTTACCTAGGCGTGTGAGCTAATCGCACTCCCAAGCAATATAGCGTTAATGGGCCATGTGCAGCTTATAAGTAAGTGCATATCATTTAGCTGTCACATCATTGAGCTAATATGACCCTGCTACAAAAAATGCACTTCGGGTAGCATAAATACATACGCAATTTAAATAAGACAAACTATGCGATTTAATCCCTTTATTAGCCATCGGCTTTTAACAAACAGTATTATAGCTATGGCGTTATTAGCCATATTTTTATGTGCCTATTTAGGGGAACTCAAAGCGCTGCAACACATACAATGGCTCGATATTATTGGTGAGGGCGGCATAGTGATTATGACCCTAACTTGGATTGTTGCCTTACTTATTTCGCGCCCGCCGGGCAAAGTTACTCGTTATTTGGTGCTTGGGCTTGGTTTATTTATGTTCTCGGCCACGCTCGATTTGCTCGATGAATGGTTAATGCAACCTGTGCAGCAGTGGCTAAGCTGGATAGAGTCACTGCCAGCCCCCGTTGGGATGCTGCTAACCAGTTTAGGTTTATACCATTGGCACCAAGAACAATATGTTTTAAATAAACAGCTAAGGCGCCGTGAAGCACATTTACGTGAGCACGATAAAGTATGCCCTGTTACCGGTGTTTATACAGCCGAATACTTACAAAGCGTTTTAAACACCCAGCTTAAGGCGCCGCAGCCAGTTTTATTAGCCGCTATTGATATACGCGACTTCGCTAGTTTTAATAATGAGTTTGGTTTTAGCGAAGGGGATCGACTGCTACGCGAAATAAGCGAGCTTATACTAATGAACTGTCGGTTAAGCGATGTGGTATGTCGTTATGCGGGAGACTGTTTTATGGTACTAATGCCAGCCACATCAAAGCAGCAAGGCCAAGAGCTTCTTAGGCAAATAACAGCCGCATTAAAACATTGTGCTTTTAAAGTAGAAGGCTCTGGGCTTGCTAAGTTTCAGTGCGTGACTACCCACATCATACAAGCGCAAAAAAGTGATACAGCTCACATGCTAATGCAACAATTGCACAGCGGCCTACAACTACAAAAACAACAAAGAGCCACCAGCAGTGAACAGTTATGTTAGCTTAAGTGACAAGTATTTAACTGCACAGGGGCTTATAACTGCCGTTGTAGAGCTTGCGCAAAGTAGGGGGGTTGCCCTACATAAGTTGTTACGCGGCACCGGGATTTTTGAGCAAGATTTACTCAGCGTTGAGCATTGCTTTAGTTTAGAGCAGCAAGTTAAATTACTAAGTCAATTTAAACGCCTAATGAACACCCCCGACAGCGGTTTTTTACTAGGGAGTCAATTAGTTAACGATTCAAGTAGCGCAGCACAAAGTGTATTGTACAGCGCTAAACTAGGAGCGGCACTGTTACAAATACAGCGAGCGCGTTTACAGCTTTGCCCTTTGTTTTTTAGTCAGCACTATGTAAGTAATCAGCAATTTTATATGTTTTTAAATGCTGCTACAGGGCTTGATGACGATCTACATAACTACATTTTAGAAATTTACAGTGCTGCGTTTTATAGTTTATTAAAGCGTTTAAGCCCGCACTATCCGCAATGTGAGTTCGACTTTAGCTTTAAGCGACCGCGTCATATTCATCAGTACGAGCAACATTTAGGTTTAAAGCTGCGTTTTGAGCAGCCAACAACTCGTTGGGTAATTAGCAAAACATTACTTCGCCAAGCTAACCCGTACGCCAGCGAATTACGCTTTATGCAAGCACGCGCTCAATTGGCTGTAAAATCACACGAAAAATACACCTTTATAGAGGCTGTTTGGCGCTATTTACACACTTATAACGAGGCAAGTTTAGAGCAAACCGCCCAGTATTTTGCCATGAGCCCAGCCACGTTTAAACGAAAACTAAAATGCCATAATATGCGCTTTTCGAGCTTAGTTGATGAGCAAAATAAACATAAAGCCATTTATTTACTTACCTTGCGCGCTAAGTGCAATGAGCATGTTGCTGAGCGTTTGGCATTTTACGATATTCCTAACTTTAGGCGGGCATTTAAACGTTGGACAGGGCTAACCCCAAGCCAGTTAAAAGTATAAAGCGCACAGGTTAATACTTCTTTTAAAAACCCGCAGCCTGCTCAATTACTATTGCATGGCGCTGCGCTAAACGCGTATGGTCTCTGTCGTAGCCGCCACCAATAACACTGGCAATAGCGGTGTTATGTTCAAGGCAGCGCTTAAACACTATATGGTCACGCTGTTTAATGCCGTCCCAGCTTATATCTAGTTTGCCTAAGCCATCGTCTTGCCAAATATCTACACCGGCATCGTATAGGACTAAATCGGGGTTGAGTTCTTTTAGTAAAAACTGCAGCGTATCATCCACAATGCCTAAGTATTCTGCGTCTTGCATATTGTTAGCAAGGCCTATGTCTAAATCGCTGGGGGATTTTCTAAAAGGGAAGTTTTTTTCGCAGTGTATAGAGCAGGTATACGCATACGGCTGATGTGCAAGCATTGCAGCTGTGCCATCGCCTTGGTGTACGTCTAAATCAAAAATGAGCACGTTGGTCACTTCACCGCTTTGTATTAATGTTTGCGCGGTAAAGGCTAAGTCGTTCACCATACAAAAACCTGAGCCAAAATCAGTGTGTGCATGGTGCGTACCGCCTGCTAAATGACAGGCTAAGCCATGCTTTAATGCTAAGCGTGCAGTTTGTAACGTGCCTTGTGGGGCGGTGAATGTGCGGTCCATTAGCGGTTGCGACCAAGGTAAGCCAATGCGGCGCATGGCTTTTTCGTCTAGACGGTTATGCCATAAATCGTGAATGTAGTTTTCGCAGTGTACCAGTTCAAGTGGTTCAGGGGAGCCCAAAATAGGCTCTACTAAATTATTACCTGCAATGCCTAAACCTTTAACCTGCTCATATAAATGAGCAAATTTACTCATTACAAATCGGTGCTTAGGGTCAAAGCTAAACGAATAATTACTGTGATAGACCAAAGGTAAGTGAGGGTTTAGGCGCATAACCGTATCAATAATAAAGTTTGCGCTATGGTAATAAACTTAACTAAGGGAGTCTATTGCCGTTATTCAATCAATGAAGCAAGCTCGCGATGAAGTAATTTTTCATCGGCTAAATTAAGTTCAACTAACCGTTTTAAATAGGTAATGCTGTTTATATCTATATGGTGGCAATTAAGGCCGATGTGTTTATCTTCTATGTGGCAAATAAACACCTCCATTTTTATTTCTATATCGCTTTGTGGCAAGGTAAAGCGCAAGGTGGCTTCGCTATTTTTTGTGCCACTAAATGCCGCGCATTTAGTAATGAGTGCGCCATGTAAAGATACATCGAGTAATTTGCATGGGTAGCTCTCTCCTGCAAATTCTAATTGCGCCGCGGTTGAAAAAAGAATACGCGAGAACTGACGTCGATTTTCCATAAAACGAGTTGCCTTTATTGTAATATTTAAATCAAGCATAGCGGGAAATAACCCATAGCGATAAAAAATGGCATAAAAAAACCCCGCATAAATGCAGGGTTTGTTATATCAGTTAACAATTAACCAATTTTTTTATACTTAATACGCTTAGGTTGTGCAGCTTCTGCGCCTAAGGTCTTTTTAAGCCACTCTTCGTATTCAGTGTAGTTACCATCGAAGAAGTTAATTTGGCCTTCGTCGCGGTAATCTAAAATGTGTGTTGCAATACGGTCGAGGAACCAACGGTCATGCGATATACACATTACACACCCTGGGAACTCTAAAATAGCGTTCTCAAGGGCGCGAAGTGTTTCAACATCAAGGTCATTGGTTGGCTCATCCAGTAGTACTACGTTACCACCCGCTTTTAAAAGCTTAGCAAGGTGTAAACGGTTGCGCTCACCACCTGATAAGTCTTTTACAAACTTTTGCTGATCGTTACCTTTAAAGTTAAAGCGGCTAACGTATGCACGGCTTGGGAACTCAAAGTTACCAATTTTTAGTACGTCTTGTCCGTCAGATATTTCTTCAAATACAGTTTTGCTTTCGTCCATATTGCCACGGAACTGATCAACCGTTGCAAGCTCTACAGTTTCACCTACGCTAATGCTGCCGCTATCTGGTTGCTCTTCGCCGCTTAGCATTTTAAATAGGGTTGATTTACCCGCGCCATTGGCACCGATAATGCCCACAATCGCGCCTTTTGGCATACTAAAGCTTAAATCGTCGATTAATACGCGATCGCCAAAACTCTTACGTAAGTTATTAACTTCAAGCACTTGGTCGCCTAAACGCGGACCAGGTGGAATAAATAGCTCGTTAGTTTCGTTACGCTTTTGGTAATCAGACTGCTGTAGCTCACTAAACTGCGCCATACGCGCTTTAGACTTAGCTTGGCGACCTTTAGGGTTTGAACGTACCCACTCAAGTTCTTGAGCAATTGATTTTTGACGTGCTTTTTCAGATTTTTGCTCTTGTTGTAAGCGCGCATCTTTTTGCTCAAGCCAAGAAGAATAGTTACCTTCCCACGGAATACCTTCACCACGGTCAAGCTCTAGTATCCAGCCAGCTACATTATCAAGGAAGTAACGGTCATGCGTTACCGCCACAACAGTGCCTTCGTAATCATGTAAGAAGCGCTCAAGCCAAGCAACCGACTCAGCATCTAAGTGGTTAGTAGGCTCATCGAGAATAAGCATATCTGGTTTTTCGAGTAATAAACGACAAATAGCAACACGGCGGCGCTCACCACCTGAAAGGTGCTCAATTTTAGCATCCCATTCAGGTAAACGAAGTGCATCAGCAGCGCGCTCTAAAACGTTATCGATGTTGTGGCCATCGTGCGCTTGAATGATTGCTTCAAGCTCACCTTGCTCTTTTGCTAGGGCGTCAAAGTCAGCGTCTTCCATTGCGTACTCGTTGTACACTTCGTCAAGGCGATTAAGGGCATGTTTTACTTCGCCAACAGCTTCTTCAACTATTTCGCGTACTGTTTTGCTTTCATCCAGTACTGGCTCTTGCGGTAAGTAACCAATTTTAGTACCAGGTTGAGGGCGGGCTTCACCTTCAAAGTCTTGGTCAACACCGGCCATAATGCGAAGTAATGTAGATTTACCAGCACCATTTAAACCTAGCACACCAATTTTAGCGCCAGGGAAAAAGTGCAACGAAATATCTTTTAAAATTGTGCGCTTAGGTGGCACAACTTTAGATACTCGACTCATCGAGAATATAAACTTATCAGGTAAAACCATGGAGGAAAGCCTTCAAATAATAATAAAAATTTCAATGTTGTATTGTAGTGGCTCACAGGTGAAACAGTCAACGAATGGCGGGTTTTAAAGCGCTAATGGCTGCAGGTTGATAAAGTATAAAATCATGAATAAATTTCATTTAGACATCTATACATCTAGAGGTTGATATTTTTAGCATACTGTTCATAATGAGAGCGTATAAATTCTCGGTTTTTATGAGTAGGAGTAAAAAATATGCCAATTACAGTGAAAGACGAGCTACCGGCTATTGCCCGTTTACGTGAAGAAAACGTGTTTGTAATGCCAAAAAGTCGCGCAAAAACGCAAGAAATTCGTCCTATGCGTTTGGCTATTTTAAATTTAATGCCTAATAAAGTAGAAACCGAAGTGCAGTTTATTCGTTTGCTTGCCAATTCTCCTTTGCAAGTAAATGTAGAGCTATTACGCCTAGATACGCACCGCAGCAGTAGCAACTCAGAAGAGCACCTAGATACCTTTTACCGTTATTTTTCAGAAGTGAAAGACAATAACTACGATGCGTTAATTGTTACCGGCGCGCCACTAGCACACCTTGAATACGACGATGTAGCCTACTGGGATGAGCTAAAAGTGATTATTGATTGGGCAGAGCAGCACGTTACCTCTACGCTGTTTTCGTGCTGGGCGGCGCATGCGGCACTGTATCACCGTTACAATTTAAAACGCGATTTAAAAGAAGATAAACTTTGTGGTGTGTTTACTCACCAGTGTTACTTTGATCACGGAGCACTTACTCGTGGCTTTGACGATACCTTTTTAGTGCCGCACTCACGTTATGGCCACATTGATATAAATAAAATAAATGCCTGCGACGATATAGTGGTATTGGCAGGCTCTGAAAAAGTAGGCGCTTACTTAATGAAAAATAAGTCGGGCAGCCAAGTGTTTATAACCGGCCACCCAGAATACGATGCCGACACATTAAAAGCAGAGTACGAGCGCGATTTACAAAAAAGCCCTGATGCGCCAAAACCCGAAAACTATTTTCCAGATAACGACGCAAGCAAAAAGCCGTCAAAAACGTGGCAAAGCCATGCTTTTTTGCTGTTTTCGAACTGGTTAAATTACTACGTGTACCAAACGACCCCTTATGATATTAATTTAGTTAGCCAAGATGTGAGGACTAACAACTATGCAGAATAACGTGCAAAACAATAATAAACACAGCGAATTAAGCGCTGCATTAAAAGAGCGTATTTTAATTTTAGATGGCGCCATGGGCACCATGATCCAAACTCACAAGCTTGAAGAAGAAGACTACCGAGGCGAGCGCTTTAAAGACTGGCACGAACTAATTAAAGGCAATAACGATTTATTAAGCCTTACAAAACCTGAGTTAATAACCAATATACACCGCAGCTTTTTAGCCGCCGGTGCAGACATTATTGAAACCAATACCTTTAACTCAACCACTATTTCGATGGAAGATTACGACATGGCAAGCATAAGCCGTGAAGTAAACCTAGAGTCGGCAAAACTCGCACGCGCAATATGTGACGAGTTCACCGCCAAAAACCCAGAAAAACCCCGCTATGTAGCGGGTGTTTTAGGGCCAACCTCTAAAACCTGCTCAATTTCGCCAGATGTAAACGACCCAGGCTATCGTAATATTACCTTTGATAAGCTGGTTACTGCGTATGTTGAGTCTACCCTTGCACTAATGGAAGGCGGCGCCGATTTAATACTTATCGAAACCATTTTCGACACGCTAAATGCAAAAGCGGCCTCATTCGCAGTAGAAGAAGCATTTGAGCAAGCAGGGCGCACATTACCCGTAATGATCTCGGGCACAATTACCGATGCCTCTGGGCGTACGCTTTCGGGGCAAACCACCGAAGCATTTTATAACTCTATTCGCCATATTAAGCCGCTTTCTATAGGCCTTAACTGCGCTCTAGGGCCAGATTTACTTCGCCAATACGTAGAGGAACTTTCGCGCGTATGCGAAACATTTACCTCAGTACACCCAAATGCCGGTTTACCTAACGAATTTGGTGAGTACGACCTAGAAGCAGAGGACATGGCGAAAGAGATTATAGACTGGGGAAAATCGGGCTTTATAAATATTGTTGGTGGTTGCTGCGGCACCACGCCTGCGCATATTCGTGCGTTTGCCAAAGGGCTTGAAGGCGTTAAACCTCGCGCGTTGCCAGAGCTTGATGTTCGTATGCGTTTATCAGGGCTTGAAGCCTGTAACTTAAACTAGGAGCCAACATGACCCAGCAAATTGCAGTATTTACCAATGTTGGCGAGCGTACCAACGTAACCGGCTCTGCCATGTTTAAACGCTTAATCATGGAAGAAGACTATGAAGCAGCGCTTACCGTTGCTCGCGAGCAAGTAGAAAACGGCGCCCAAGTTATTGATATAAACATGGACGAAGCCATGTTGGACTCAAAAGCGGCCATGGTTAAGTTTTTAAACTTAATTGCCTCAGAGCCCGATATTTCTAAAGTGCCTATTATGGTCGACTCCTCTAAATGGGAAGTAATAGAAGCAGGCCTTAAATGTATTCAAGGCAAGGCTATTGTTAATTCAATATCGCTTAAAGAAGGGGAGGAGCCGTTTAAACGCCAAGCTAAAATTATTAAACGTTTCGGCGCTGCCGCTGTTGTAATGGCGTTTGATACCGACGGCCAAGCCGACACCGCAGACCGCAAATACGAAATCTGTGAGCGCAGCTACAAAATATTAGTCGAAGAGATTGGTTTTCCGCCGGAAGATATAATATTCGACCCCAATATATTTGCCGTAGCCACCGGTATAGAAGAGCACGACAACTACGCCGTAGAATTTATTGAAGGCACACGCCGCATTAAGCAAAACTTACCGCACTGTAAAGTGTCGGGCGGGGTGTCTAATGTCTCGTTTTCGTTTAGAGGTAATAACCCCGTACGCGAAGCCATTCACTCAGTGTTTTTATACCATGCGATAAAAGCGGGTATGGATATGGGTATTGTAAACGCAGGGCAACTTGCGGTTTACGACGACATCCCCGAGGAACTTCGTAAAGCCGTAGAAGATGTAATCCTTAACACCGACCCCGGTGCAGGTGAGCGCCTTGTAGAAATAGCCCCTAAGTTTTCGGGTATGGCACAAGCCGAACGCGTAGAAGATTTAGAATGGCGCACATGGCCTGTTGAAAAACGCCTAGAGCACGCCCTTGTTAAAGGCATTACCACATTTATAGATGAAGATACCGAAGAATGCCGCGCAGCTGCCGATAAACCTATTCACGTAATTGAAGGGCCATTAATGGATGGCATGAACGTGGTAGGGGATTTATTTGGCGCAGGTAAAATGTTTTTACCGCAAGTTGTTAAATCGGCCCGTGTAATGAAACGCGCAGTGGCCTACCTAGACCCATACATAGAAGCTGAAAAAGAAGAAGGTGCCACTAACGGTAAAGTGGTTATGGCCACCGTAAAAGGCGACGTGCACGACATAGGTAAAAACATTGTAGGCGTAGTACTGCAATGTAATAACTACGAAGTAATCGACTTAGGCGTAATGGTACCTGCCGAAAAAATACTGCAAACCGCGATTGACGAAAAAGCCGACATAATCGGCCTTTCGGGTTTAATTACCCCATCGCTTGATGAAATGGTACACGTAGCCAAAGAAATGACCCGCCGAGGTTTTGAATTACCACTTATGATTGGCGGCGCTACGACCTCTAAAGCGCATACTGCCGTTAAAATTGAGCCGCAGTACGACAAAGGCGTAGTGTATGTAAATAACGCCAGCCGTGCGGTGGGCGTGGTATCAAGCTTATTATCTAAAGAGCTAAAACCGGCCTTTTTAGAAAAAACTAAAGCCGAGTACGAAAAAGTACGCGAGCAACAAGCGCGCAAAAAGCCACGTTCAAAACCAGTTACCATACAGCGTGCCCGCGATAACGCAGCCAAGCTTGATTGGGATAACTACACGCCACCGGTGCCTAAAAAGCTGGGCGTGACCGAATTTAAAAATGTATCAATTGCGACTTTACGTAAATACATAGATTGGACCCCGTACTTTATGACGTGGTCAATCGCTGGTAAATACCCGCGCATAATGGACGATGAAGTTGTTGGCGAGCAAGCACGCAGCTTATTTAAAGACGCTAACGACATGCTCGACGACCTTGAAAAGTCAGGTGCTTTGCAACCTTTAGGTGTAATTGGTTTATTCCCTGCAAACCGCGTGGGTGATGACATAGAAATTTACACCGACGAAACCCGCAAAGAGCTGTTAACTACCTCATGCCATTTACGCCAGCAAACCGAAAAAAACGACTTTGCTAACTATTGTTTAGCCGACTACATTGCGCCAAAAGGCAAACCTGATTACTTTGGCGCGTTTGCAGTAACGGGCGGTTTAGAAGAAGACGACCTAGCCGACGCGTTCGATGCCAAGCAAGACGACTACAATAAAATAATGGTAAAAGCGGTTGCCGACAGGCTCGCAGAAGCGTTTGCAGAATACTTGCACGAACAAGTGCGCAAAGAGTATTGGGGTTACGCAGCCGATGAAAACTTAAGTAACGATGAGCTAATTCGCGAAAACTACCAAGGTATTCGCCCTGCACCGGGTTACCCAGCGTGCCCAGAGCACACCGAGAAAAAGAAAATTTGGCAGTTACTCGATACCGAAAAACGCATTGGCATGCAGCTCACCAGCTCATACGCCATGTGGCCAGGGGCTGCGGTTTCGGGCTGGTATTTCTCACACCCAGAGGCAAAATATTACGCCGTAGCCGCTGTGCAAAAGGATCAGGTAGAAGATTACGCCAAGCGAACTAATATGACGCTCGAAGAGGCTGAAAGGTGGCTGTCGCCTAATTTGGGGTATGAGCCAGAGTAAAAGAGCAGCGGTCAGTTTTTAGCTGTCAGCTATCAGTAAAAGAAAAACGAGCCTAATTTGGCTCGTTTTTTTATAAAGCTATTTAGGGAGATTGTGACGAATAAAACTATATTGAGCTATTTTAGTGCAAACAAAGCTTGTTTTTAATTTAGGTAATTGATTGTTTGCATAATTTTTGCAAATGTAATTATAAGGTGATGTAACTAAAGTCGTTTTGGTTGTGGTAATGCCTATAATAAATCTAATAAAATGTTGCGATATATACATAATTTAGAGTGTATCTAAAAAACATATTTTAAAGATGAAGTTTTGAACGCAAGTACAAAAGCAGTGAACTCTGGAATAGATGCTTTATTAGGATTCGAATTTCAACGTAACTGCGCGCTATATTTATTACTAAATGATTACGAACAATTCAAAAGAAGAGAATTTTTCCTATGTATAGAACATCATGATGATTTTTTATTTTGCTACAGAACAGAATGCCGCAGTAATATAGAAGAAGTTCATTCTTATCAGGAAAAAAACTCTCTGGTAATGTGTGGACGATAAATGAACGGTTTTCTGAGCTTGTAGCTAAAATACTTGAGGTTGGAAATGGGTTAATTAATGACCCCACACCTAAATGTGCAAACTATACCCATGAGTTATCGTTTGTATCAAATACCGATATCAAACTTAATTATAAGCCATCAAAGAAAGAAAAACAAAATGGCAAAGAAGAAATTACTTACCTTCTAAATGAGCAAAACAGTAAATGTATTTATGGTGCGATTTAAAGAAATTTATATAAATACGCTGGAAATAACTGCAAAATGAATGTAATAAGGATATAAGCTCACTTCTTTTAATTTATAAGAAATATACACACTATCCGTCATGGCAATAAAAAATAATATTAATCAATTTGATAATTAAATAAAGGAATAATAACTTGTCGAAGCAAATGAAACTCAAAGTTAATAAATGTCGAATAGTTTTTTTTGATTTAGAATTTTATGTCCCAGAGTCTAGTCGAGTAAAAACTGGGCTATGCTACAACCCTTGGGACAAAAAATGTAAATTGTTAGGAGGCTCATTTTTAGTTGCTAATCCTGAAAATGATTTTCAGATAAGTGAAGGTGAAGTTTTAAAAAAAACGGAATCTTTTTGGTTGTGGGATTTTAAAGATGAAAGAGAGTTGCTCGTAACTATATATGAGTTGCTGAAAAAAGCTTTATTAGTTGTTCACAATGCGCATCAAAAAAGGGTTTCGCCTTTGCTTTGCGGTATCGGTATATCTTCATCAGATGTTCCAATTTTGATTGAATTATTTAAAAGGTATCAGATATTAAGTAATGCTGAAGCATTTAAATTTCAAAGTCATTTTAGGGTAATAGACTTATCTCAGTTGGCTATTGCCTGTTTTAACAATTCGAATGAATACTTATACCCAAAAGTAAAAAATGATTTACTCAGAAAGTATATTCCCAATAAGAATTTTGCGTCAGGAAAAAGTGTTTGGAATTTATATGAAACAGGTAAATATGGAGAAATTAACTCTAGGGTTGTAGAAGAAATAGCAGCAACACACGCTTTATATAAATATATCTTATCAGACTATCGAAAATTTAAAAGATTGGAAAAAAATGATAAAACTAATTTTAAATTAGAGGACCAAGTAAGCTAAAAATATATTTAGTTAGATTCATTTTCTTCGTTTATTATAAAGCAAAACCGCCACAGGGCGGTTTTTGCGTTTAGTGACCTACCAAAGCTTATTAAAGCCACTTACCGATAAAAATTTCAATAAACCAATCCTAAGTGGTAGGCTAAAAAAGTAGCAATTATTCAAACCGTTCTCGCGCAACAAGGCATTCCTTTAAAGCGCTTTGCCAAGGAGTTAAATATGATCACGCTTACCGTTAATGGTAATAAACATGAGTTTACAGGCGATCCGTCAACGCCGGTGCTTTGGTATCTTCGAGATGAATTAAATTTAACCGGACCTAAGTTTGGCTGTGGTATGGCGCAATGTGGTGCGTGCACCATACATATTGATGGCGTAGCGCAGCGCTCGTGCATATTACCGGTATCGGCTGTGGCAGGGCGTGCTATTACCTCTATTGAAGGGTTAAGCGAGCAAGGCGACCACCCCGTGCAAAAAGCCTGGGTTGAGCATAAAGTGCCGCAATGTGGGTTTTGTCAGTGCGGGCAAATAATGCAAGCGGCAAGCTTATTAGCAGCTAACCCCAACCCAACTGATGATGAAATAGTGAGTAATATGTCGGGCAATATTTGTCGTTGTGGTACATACCCACGTATTCATAAAGCGATTAAGTCGGCGGCTAAAACCATGGCGGGGGTTGAATATTTTGACCCCAATGAACAAGGGGAAGAGGTATGAAAAACGACAATACATACTTTGACCTAAACCGCCGCCAATTTTTAAAAACCAGCGCAATAGGCGCATTAGTATTAGGCACTTATTTTGTAGGCAGTGCACCAAAAGCGTTTGCAGGCGTGTTAGAACAACCGTCTGAGCAAGCAAAACGTGCCAACTTATTTATAGCGCTGCGCCCCGATGGCATGGTTGAAATAACCTGTCACCGCTCTGAAATGGGCCAACAAATTCGTACCGCCATTGCCCAAATTGTGGCAGACGAAATGGAAGCCGCGTGGGATAAAGTCGTGGTTATTCAAGGTAAGGGCGACCCTAAATATGGGGATCAAAATACCGATGGCTCGCGCAGTATTCGCTACAACATGCAGCGCCTACGCGAAATGGGCGCAAGTGTACGTTATATGATGCAGCACGCAGCCGCTAAATATTGGAAAGTTGAGCCGCAAACCTGTACAGCTAATCAGCACGTAGTTACCCACAGCTCGGGTAAAACGCTTGCCTATAAAGACTTAATCGACCTCGCGCTTGGTACTACCCCGCCAGAGCCAGACAAGTTAACACTTAAAACACGTAAAGAATGGCGCTATATAAATACCGGTATGGCGCACATAGATTTAACCGATTTAGTAACCGGTAAAGCCACATTTGCTGCTGATGTTCGCGAGCCAAAAGCGCTGGTGGCTATGATTGAGCGCCCGCCGGTAGTAGGTGGCGTGCTTAAATCGTTTGATGCCAGCGCCGCTAAAGCAATTAATGGCGTAGTTGATGTTATTGAAATGCCTGTACCAAAAGGCGCGCCGCAATTTCAGCCAAAAGGCGGCATTGCTATTGTTGCTAAAAATACCTGGGCTGCATGGCAGGCGCGTAAAGCACTAAAGGTGGTGTGGGATGATGGTAAAAACGGCGATTATAATTCAGAGAGCTTTAAAAAGTCCTTATTACAAACCGTTAATGAGCCGCAAACGCATGTACGCGAAAAAGGCGATGCAGCCAGCTTATTGGCTAAATCGAGCAATAAGTTAGTAGCTGACTACTATGCGCCGCACTTAGCTCAAGCACCAATGGAACCACCTTGCGCCACGGCGATGTATCATAAAGACCGCGTTGATATATGGGCAGCAACGCAAAATCCGCAAGCCGATATGAAAACCGTAGCCGCACTACTTGGTATGGATGAGAGCCAAATTAACGTGCATGTAACCATGTTAGGTGGCGGGTTTGGGCGTAAATCAAAACCTGATTTTTCAGCAGAGGCCGCCTACATTTCAATGAAAGTAGGGCAACCTATTCGCGTACAATGGACGCGAGAGGATGATATTCAGCACAGTTTTTATCATGCGGTATCGGCTCAACATATTGAAGCGTCACTAGATGAAAAAGGTAATATCGAGGCTTACTTACATCGTACGGCGTTTTCACCAATTATGTCGACCTTTCAAGAAGGCGCAACGTCGCCTGCAGGTTTTGAGCTGCGCTTAGGCTTTACGGATAACCCTATAAACTCACCTAACTTAAAGCTAGAAAACGGCGAAGCACCCGCTAAAACAAGAGTGGGCTGGATGCGTTCGGTATCAAATATTTTTCATGCTTTTGCTATTCAGTCATTTATAGCTGAAGCTGCGCACAAAGCAGGGCGCGACCAAAAAGACTATTTACTTGAAACCATAGGCCCTGATCGCATTTTAGATGTAACCGAGCAAAATGCCTCGTACGATAACTATGGCGCCGATAAAGATCTTTACCCATTAGATATTGGTAAATTACGCCATGTTATTGAAAAAGTGGCTGAGATAAGTAAATGGGGCCGAAAGCTGCCAAAAGGTCGCGGGTTAGGCATTGCTGCGCACCGCAGCTTTTTAACGTATGTGGCTACTGTGGTTGAGGTAGAGGTATCGGATGCTGGTGATTTAAACGTGATTAAATCGTGGGTCGCTATTGATGCGGGTACGGTTGTAAACACCGATACCGTAAAAAATCAAACGCAAGGTGGCTCTATTTACGGTATTACAACCGCAATTAGCGACGGTATTACTTTTGATAAAGGCCGAGTACAGCAAAGTAACTTTCATGATTATCGCGTACCGCGTATGAGCGATTCACCACTAGAGGTAGAAGTAGAAATAATACAAAGCGATGCACCACCAGCAGGTGTAGGCGAGCCCGCAACACCGGTTTACGCCCCTGCATTGTGTAACGCTATTTTTGCCGCTTGTGGTAAACGCATTAGGCAACTGCCTATAGGTAATCAATTAAAAGCGTAAATAACGTCCTTTTTTAGCCGTTAAACAAAAAAACCGCCAAATGGCGGTTTTTTTATTCGTAAGTCTATGTCTTTTCAAACTCATAAATTACATATTTTGTTCACTAAATTTGTATTGACCTGGTTCGGTTTAAACGCACTAATATGTTTAGGTATATTGGCTTGTGTATATTCTAGAAGAACATATTCATAAGATTGCGGCTCAATAACTTCCTCAAGTAGGTAGTTCTGCTTAGATTTTTTACTAAATAATACTGAGTAGTTTTTTAAGTCTGCATGTGTAAACTGGTTAGCTCTATAAACATGAAAAGACTCACTGTTTGTGGCAACAAAGCTGTTGAGGATAGAGGACCAATCTGCGTACCACTCAGAATCTTCAAATGGTGTACTGCCTATAATAATAATAGCTTTATCATTATTATAGTCATCGCATAACTGTTTTTCTGAAGATGTTTGTTCAGCTGTTACTACCCCAGTGCAGCCCATTAGGCTAAAAGCAAAGCACCCTAATAGGATTTTTTTCATTTTAGTATCCTATATAGAAAGTGGAATCATCTGATTGTTTGAAATTGATGATTGGTTAAAAAAGTGCTTAGCTTCATAGTCGAATGTTGAAGCCGATAGCTGCTTATCGAAGTGAGGAGAATCCATCCTGGTAAAATCGCCTCCCCATCTAAGCCCTCTTTTTTTCATTGCATCAATAAATTTAATGGCTGAAGACGTAGCACTTTTAGTTTTAAAAGCTGTTGAGTTGTTCCAATTAGAGCCATCAACAATATTTAAATCTAAAGCATGCCCAATATAATGTTGGCTGCGTTTTGCTGGCGTTACTACAGCGCCATTTGGAGAAACTCCAAGCTGCCTTACTGTCTGGTTTAAAACCAATTTTAAACCTAGTTTTTTTGCTTCAATGTTCATTGCTTTTATCTCAGTAATTAAAGTTGCTGAAACTACAAATTCACCTTTCAATACATTTTGGTTTGCAATTAATTTGAAGTTAGGATTGAGCTCTATATTAGTAAAAGTTGCTTCTCTTAACCTTAGCAAGTCACCTGTACATCGAAAATTGCTAGCGGCCCAGATATTAAGCTCTCGACGAGTAGCTTTGTCAGTTTGCCCAGAGGTACTTCCCTTAAAGGTGGGCAGTTGATTAATAACCCTTAAATTTTTTAATCGATACGGGGCCGATTTTGCGTTCCATTGGAATAACTTTAATGCGTGTGTAGTTTTTAAGCCAAAATCACCATCAATTTTTGATTTATATGTTCCTAATTTATTAAGCAGTATTTGTAATTCGGATACAAAAGAGTGATTAGCTATGTGACTTTTTCCTTCCCAGATTTGTTTTTTGTCATTGTCTCCTCTTTGAAGAGAAAAGCCACCAAATAAATCCGTCACACCAGTTAAAGCTGACACTACAGCATTGTTATTCATATAAGTTCCTTTAAATTAATAGTTAACCGCACTTATTCCATCGCGATTGCAATATTACCTATAAAAGAATATAACTAAAGATAAAAAATAGGAACAATATTTTTCGTTAAGTCATTATGGATACACCGTAAAATAGATAGTGTCAAAGCCGTAATTTAAACAAATATTTTTAAATTATTTAAGGAAAGCTTTATTCAATTTAATTTAGGTCGTTACTAGTAAACAAAAAAACCGCCAAATGGCGGTTTTTTTAGAAGTTAGCGATTAGTGAGTTTTTTCAAACTCGTCTACTTCGCGCTCTGCTTCTTCTTTAGATTTACCATACTGCTGCTGGATTTTACCTACTAGCTCTGTACGGCTACCTTCAATTTTGTCTAAATCGTCGTCAGTAAGATCGCCCCATTTTTGTTGAGCCTTACCTTTAAGTTCGTTCCAATTACCTTTCATACGATCGCTATTCATAAGTATCTCCTTACTTAGCTTTAATTAACGTTCAGTATAAAAGGAGCAAAGCGTGTACCAACCAGTCAAATTTTTATTTTGTGTTTATAATCATTAATTTATATATTTAAGCGAGGCGTTACTTTTATTGCAACGCGTATGTTCTTAAAAAATGTACAGAGCGGTCTGTAATTATTTCTGATTATGGATACGCGTAAACTCATCTGCTTTTGCGGCGCGTTTATTTTTGGTTTTTGTTACAATGCGCACAAAGCAATTTTGGGTAAATAGCAGTGCTGCCGGTTCAAAACATATATCAACAACTTCTAACTACATTACAAAGTAACCCCATAACGTTATTACAAGCACCGCCTGGTGCGGGTAAATCAACCTGGTTGCCGCTACAGCTTATGCGCGACGACCATTTTAAACGTATTGTAATGCTTGAGCCGCGCCGCTTAGCAGCACGTAATATTGCCAATTACTTAGCACAGTGCCAAAACGAAAAAGTGGGGCAGAGTGTTGGTTTGCGAGTACGCGGCGAGAGTAAAGTAAGTAGTAATACGCGCCTTGAAATAGTCACTGAGGGTATGCTTACCCGCATGCTACAAAACGACCCCGAATTAAGCGATATAGATTTACTGATATTTGATGAATTTCATGAACGTTCAATTGCGGCCGACACTTCACTGGCCTTTGCTTTAGAGACCCAAAGTGCGCTGCGCGACGATTTAACCATACTACTTATGTCGGCCACCCTTGATACCGAGCGCTATACGCAGTTTTTTGATTGCCCGGTTATACAATCAAGCGGGCGTAGTTACCCCATTGACGAAGTATATATACCAATAAAAGATGAGAGCCGCTGGTTAGATGCTATTCCTAATATCGTTAAGCAAGCACTCAATGAGCAAAGCGGTAGTGCATTAGTCTTTTTGCCTGGGCAATTTGAAATAGTACGCGTACAACAGGCCCTTAATGATTTACCAAGTAACTGCCTAGTTGCCACGTTATTTGGCGAGCAAGATAAAGCCAATCAGCAAGCGGCGATTGCCCCTGCGCCTAAAGGTATGCGCAAAATAGTGCTTACCACCAATGTAGCCGAAACCAGTTTAACCATTGAAGGCATTCGCATTGTTATTGATAGCGGCAAACGCCGCGCGGCGAGCTATAACTTGAAAACAGGCGTAACTGAGCTTACAACACAAAGTATATCGCGCTCCTCTGCTGTACAGCGAGCGGGGCGTGCAGGGCGAATAGAGCCAGGGGTTGTTTACAGGCTTGGCTCAAAGCAAACATTTGAGCGACGTAATAGCCACGATAGCCCAGAAATACTCACATCAGACATAAGCCAACTTATGCTGGAGGCAAAACAGTGGGGCGCAAGTATTAGCGAACTCACCTTACTTGATACGCCAACAGCGCAGCAATGTACGCAAGCGGCAAACTTACTAACCATGCTTGAGGCTATCGACTCCAAAGGTAAGCTCACTAAATTGGGCAGCAACATGCTGGGTTTTGGGGCGGATATTCGCTTAGCGCATATGCTTTTAAAAGCGCAAGCGCTTGAGGCAGAACTCCCTGGTATTTACCGTTTAGCACTTTATTTAGTGGCGCTGCTTGAGAGCCGAATAAACAGCGCCAACGAGCTAAGCTTGGCGCTACATAGCCAACAGCAAAGGCCACACCCAGTATTTAAACAGCAGTTAAAATACTGGCAAAGCCGTTTAAAAGTAACCGACAGTAACAGTGAGCTAAACACCGAGTATTTAGGTTTGCTGGTGGCATTAGCTTACCCCGATCGCATTGCAAAAAAACGCGGCAATGGCTACTTACTTGCCAATGGTGCGGGCGCTGATTTAAACACCGATTACTGGCATAACGATGACTACCTTGCTATTGCAAGCATGGGCGGCCATAAAGGCACGCGTATTTTTGCAGCCACCGCAATTAGCCCATTTGAGCTACAAGATTACTTACCGCATTTGTTTACTACGCTTACCCGCTGTGAGTTTGATGAAAAAACCGCGCGCTTTATCCATCAAGACGAAGTAAAGCTCGGCGCTATTACGCTTACAAGCCAACCAAGTAAGCAAAAGCTTGATAAAACCGAGCGCGCCAAAGCGTGGCTTAATTTATTTACCAAACACGGCTTTGCATTATTTAATGAACAACCCGATGCGCAGCAATTATTAATACGCATGAGTTTAGCCAGTCAGTTTATGCCAGATACGTTCCCGGCAATAAGCGAGCAGCAACTTATCGAAACAGCTGATGATTGGTTAGGCGTATATTTACAGGATATAAAAACGCTGGAGCAGCTTAAAAAGTTTAACTACTTTGAAGCACTGCAAAATTGTTTTGACTGGACACAGCAAACAGCCCTAAAAACACTGTTACCGCTTAGGTTAACGGTACCGAGTGGCTCAAATATAAAAATTAATTACCAGCTAGATGGCCCCGCAAAACTTAGCGTGCGCATGCAAGAAGTGTATGGTTTAACAAGTACGCCAATGCTTGCAAATGGCAAACTGCCTCTGCTTATGGAATTACTCTCGCCAGGTAAGCGTTCATTACAGCTTACGCAAGATCTTGCGCACTTTTGGGCTAGTAGTTATCGCGATGTACAAAAAGAAATGAAAGGACGTTATCCCAAGCATTTTTGGCCCGACGATCCAGCCAACAGCGTGGCAACCAATAGAGTAAAAAGCAAAATGTAGGTTTATTAACTTAAAAATGTTTGTTTTATTTTTGAACATGTGAATATAGTGTACCTATAAATAAATCAATACTTTTAATTACAAGGAAGAAGTGATGAAACGACTATTTACATTAGCTTTGCTATTAGTGAGTGCCTTTTCGGTTAATGCTGAAAAGGCACTGGACTTAAACAAATTTGCACAGCATTACTACAACACAATGACCGCCACGCAAGCGCCTAACGCAAGTGAAAAAGAGCTTGAAGCTTACCTTAATTTATTAACAGACGATGTAGGCAGCCAGCACATACCGTATCAAGTAGATGACTCTCGCACAGCAGAGGGTAAAAAACTAATGCGTAAGGGCATGAGTTTTTATTTAGGCGCGCACACCTTATACGAAAGCGAGCTGCTTAATACCTTTATATTTAACAATAGCGGCTTTGCGATTCGTTATAAAAACCACGCTAAGGGCATTCATCCGCAAAGTAAGCAGCCAATCGAGTACACATCAGTAATGATGGAAGTAATAGAAGTTGAAAACGGTAAAGTGGCGATGATCCGTAAATATCACGAATAAAACGTAAAGTGATAAAACGCGCTAGCCATTAAAGCAAAGTTAATGGCTAATTGGGCTGTAATAGCTTTTTGTTGTTATGTGTTTAAACTTCTTTACCACCGTGTTGCTCTGCTAAATCATCTAGCTCGGCAGAGGTGTAATCAAACCCGCTTTCATCATACTCGTAAGTGACTTTTACACTGTCGCCGCCATTAAATAGGCGAGTTTTAACTTGGTTTACGGGCCAATCTTTTAGTACATGCACAAAGCGGTTAGCAACTTGCGAGGTTTCAAAGCGGTAGCGAATTTCTGTTTTCATAAAAAGGCTCTGTTATTGTATGGCTTAGCTAAAAGTGAGTAGTAAAATTACACTATTTAATGCATTACCACCTCTCATAATCTCTTGGGTGTGTTGATTTATAATGGTTGAATTTGCAGCCGTATGTTTGGTTTTAAGGCAAGGCAGAGCCTATGTAACTTGGTTATTCCCCATAAATAGGCGATAACGCAGCATAAAAGCCAAACATGGGCTGCCCGTTGGGTTCTTTCTAGGGGTGATAAACTCTTAGTTGC
>NZ_PNCY01000059.1:0-19037 GCF_005887105.1 Pseudoalteromonas sp. S2893
GGAGTGATGTTCAGTCGTTTGTTATTAGGCTATGTATCCAAGGAGGGTGAGAACCCTCGCTAGGGTTCGATAAAATGTCTGGAACACTTTAAGCCGCCGTAGGCGTTGCGAAGCAATTAATTACATGGATGTAATTAAGCTAACCCCTCCTTCTCCACCATTTCTTATTAAAAGAGGTGAATCGAAACACATTGAATACACTGGGTAGTTACGGCATTATTAATAACAACTCCACTAACGTAAGTTTAATTATGTTTCGTTTAATTGCACCTTTAATAGGCCTTGTGGCTTTAAGTACACACGCAGCCCAAGACATTACGGTTTATAAATGTACAATTAAAGGAGTCGCTACATTTAGCCAAACACCCTGTGCTGACAATGCAGAAGTTATTAAACTAAAACAGCCACTAGTTGCCGATAAGTACGGTAATAATGCAAACTCACCCGCAATGCCTGGTGCCTCTGTAGATAACTACATTGAGATTAAAAAAATTGAGCGTGAAATTAAACGCCACCAGCTTACTATCAAAAATTATAAAGAAGACTTAGCTGACGCCAAACAACAAGCCAGCTATGTTACTCAAGATCAAGCTAATAGAATGGGCGCCGAATCAATAGCCGATGCGATAGCCACTAAAACTACGGCGATTCAAAACCGCTATAACGCATTAATTAGTGCTGTAGAGCAACAAATCTCTATTTTACAGCAGCAAAAACAGCAGCTGAGCAAACAACCTTAACTGCTAAATAAGCAGTTTACAGGTTGCGCAAGGTACACTTTTTACAACATATATTAAAAAATACCGCAAATAACATACTGTTCGCTATACTGATATTTAAAATTAAGTACTTTTAAAAAGTCAGGGAGCTATGTGAAAAATTTTAACTCAAAATATCATTCAGTTATCTTTTACATAATTTTTTCATTAGCGTACTTTTTAATTGGTATTTCACTAACTAAACTCGCCTTTAATACTCAAATTATCCCGGTATGGTTGCCTGCAGGCATTGCCTTAGTTGGATGCTATATGTGGTGGTGGCGCTTCATTCCAGCGCTTTTTATAGCAGCCTTTGCTTTTAACTTTAATATTTTTGACAGCACAGCTCACGATATGGTGTTAGTTGGCAATACCTTCAGCCAAGCCATGTATATTGCTATTGGCATTGTATTGCAGGCAATGGTGGGGGCTGGTTTACTTAAATATTGGCTTGGACACCCGCTGTATTTTAAAAAACGCGCAAGTATCATTTATTTTATTTTTGTTGTGGGCATTGCGGTTAGTTTAATTTCAGCAAATTTTGGGGTATTTGCGCTAAGCCAATTTAACTCTGCGTACGATATTAAAGATCATTGGCAAAATGTGTTATTTTGGTGGCTAGGAGACTCATTAGGCGTAATTATTGCCACTCCTCTGCTGTTGGTGCTTACTCAGTTTAAGGGGCAAAATAGGCCTATATCGCCGCTGCCTACGTTAGCGGTATGTAGTATTTTATTTGTATCTGTTGCAGTAACTACTCAGCTTTATAACCAAGAAAACAGACAAAATACCGTTAAAGTCGCCGAGCGAGAAGCTCACATTATTGAAAATAGCTTATATCGCTACATCAACCAAAGTTTAATAGCGGTGCAAAGCTTAGCCAGCCAAGTACAATCTAACCCAGATTTAAACCAACAAGACTTTTACGCCTACGCCAGCGAGTTACTGACGCAGCATTCGTTTATTAAAGCGCTTTCGTGGAATCAAAAAATAGCGCAAAGTGAGCGAGCTTCGTTTACCCAAGAAGTTGCCGATATATACCACCTAGACTTTGAAATTGTCGGGGAGCCCCTTGAGCCAGACGATCCTATGGTCATCGTTAAATACATTGCCCCTTTTAATGGCAACCAAAAAGCGGTTGGTTTTAATGTGTACTCAAACCCAGACAGAAAAGCATCGCTAGTAAACCCTGCAATTAGTTATCAGCCTGTCAGCACTAAAATTATTCAGTTAGTGCAAACAGCTGAGCCTGAGCCTGCCTATCTGCTATTTGCCCCCGTGTACGAACAACAACAGCAAAAAGCTATTATAAAGGGGTACGCAACAGGTGTGTTTTTAGTGCGTAATATTATTGAGCAAGCGATTAACGAGCAACAATCAGAGATGTTTTCTATTGCGTTTTATGAAGATGTAAATAAGCCCGCTTTTTATAGTAACTACGGCAAAAGCTTAAATATTGCTCAGGGCAGCCGTGTTATGAAACTAAAGCTCAGCTTTGGTGGGCAAACATGGAATGCACATTTAGCCTTAAAAGAGAAATACCTTGCCCCCCATAATAACCAATTAACACTGTTTTTAATGGCCTTACAATTGGTGGTATGTGCCTTAATTTTAATTGTTTTACTGCTTTTTAATCAGCAACAAATTGCCCTTACCCGAAAAGTCGCAGAGCGCACCCACTCGCTTGCGCAAGCTAAAAAGCAATCTGACTTAGCTAATCAGGCTAAAAGCCGATTTTTAGCCAATATGAGCCATGAAATACGCACACCATTAAATGCAGTTATTGGCTTTTCATCATTAGCGCGCAAAGAAGACAACGCACACACTCTTATTGGTTACTTAGACAAAATAAACTCTTCATCTAAAAGCTTACTAAACCTGATTAACGACATACTTGATATTTCAAAAATTGAATCACATAAGCTTAAGCTAGAAAGCACAGCATTTGACCTACATGCAATTATAAAGCGTATTAACACAATGTTTGAAGCCAGTGCAGCCAATAAAGGCATTGGCTGGCAGGTTAGCAGTCATCTTCCGGTAGATATTTGGTATGTAGGCGACCCTTTACGCTTTGAGCAAGTAGTGCTAAACCTTTGCAGCAACGCAATAAAATTTACAGAGCAAGGCAAAGTAAATGTAGACTTTGGCGGAGAGTTTATCAGTACTGACAAAGTTAAAATTACCGTAACCGTTACAGATACGGGTATTGGCATAAAGCCTACCCAGCAGTCCAAGCTATTTAGTGCCTTTACCCAAGCCGACGACTCAACATCAAGGCGATACGGTGGCACAGGCCTGGGCTTAACAGTCGTAAAAGAGCTCAGTAAATTAATGGGCGGTAACGTCACATTACAGAGCGAACCAAACGTTGGCTCTACGTTTAAATTTGACGTTGAGCTTCGCACCAGCCCAGTACAAGAGCAAGCCGAGCTTGTATACTCGGGTACTAAATTGGCGGCTTTAAAAGTGCTAGTAGCAGAAGATAACCCGGTAAACCAAATGGTAATTAAAGCCATGCTAGGCTCATTAGGTATTGTTGCCCATATTGTCGAAAATGGTGAAGCGGCAGTAGATATAGCAAAAGAGCAACACTTTGACTTAATTTTAATGGACTGCCAAATGCCAATAATGGATGGTTACAGAGCCACCGCTCTAATTAGGCAATTTAAAAGTGAGGTAGAGCTGCCCATTATTGCGCTGACCGCCGATGTTATGCCTGAGGATAAAGCCCATGCTCAAGCCGTTGGTTTTAATCAGCATCTTGCAAAACCGCTAGAACTGGTTAAGCTAACCGCGTGCTTAGCCCAATATGCCGAAATTGAAGAGCACTAATACAATAATGCGCTAAATAAATGCACTTGTGTTAACTTAGTTTAAAACACCACCACCCACTATAAAGCAGCCCAAGGTAAGCAGTAATGGCAACTTTTACCCACCAATGGTTTAGTGATATTAACCAAATAGACGTACACGAATGGACTCGCTTATTCGGTAATGAACCTTTTACCCGCCATGCATTTTTATATGCATTAGAGCAAAGCCACTGTGTAAACAAAGAGACAGGCTGGCAGCCTCAGCACTTAGCGGTTTATGAAGCTGACAAATTAGTCGCACTCGCACCTGGGTATTTAAAAAGCCACTCTTACGGAGAGTATGTTTTTGATTGGGCATGGGCAGAAGCCTACGAGCAACACGGATTAGCCTATTACCCTAAATGGCTAAGCGGTGTACCTTTTAGCCCTATTGAAGGCCAGCGTATTGCCATTGCACATACGAATACACAAAGCGTATACGAGTACATAAAAAAGCAATTAAATTTAACCAGTGTGGAGCAAGGTTGGTCTGGCTGGCATGTTAACTTTTGCCCAAAGGTTCAAGCTCAAGCCCTGTGTACTGACGAAATAATGCAGCGCGTAGGCGTGCAGTTTCAATGGTTTAATAAAGGCTTTAAAACCTTTGACGATTTTTTAAATACACTCACCGCACGCAAACGAAAAACGCTAAAAAAAGAGCGAGCTAAAATAGCACAGCAAAATATTACCATTGAATGGCTGCAAGGCTCGCACCTAAGCCCTGAAACAATGCAGCTATTTTGTGAGTTTTATCAGCGTACTTATTTAAAACGTTCTGGGCATTTAGGGTATTTAAATATTGAGTTTTTTACTTTATTACAGGCACTAATGGGCGATCAGCTAATTATTATGCTCGCCAAAAAAGACAACAAAATAGTGGCAGCAACGCTAAGCTTACAAGGTAAAAATACCTTGTATGGCCGCTATTGGGGCGCCAGCGAAGAAATAGACTCCCTTCATTTTGAGCTGTGTTACTACCAAGGGATTGAATTTGCGATTAAGCATAACTTACATTGCTTTCACTCCGGCGCTCAAGGTGAGCATAAAATACCTCGTGGGTTTGAGCCTGTTTTTACCTACTCTAGCCACTATATTGTTGAACCCGACTTTAGAGCAGCAATAAACGACTACCTAAAGCGAGAACGCCAGCATATGACAATTTATAAAACGCAGTGCGCTGATTTACTGCCGTTTAAAAACCAATAACTGATTGTTCGCTGGCATAGCTGTATCACTTATGAGTGTAAGGCCAGCATGCCTTGCTAATTGCTCTATGGCCTCAAAATCACGAATACCGCTAAATGGGTCACGCTGTGTTAAAAAGCGATCGAACTCTTCATTACTTGCACTTGTAAACTGCCCTTGGTATTTGAAAGGGCCATAAATACACACTACACCTTGGCTTACTAAGTGTGTTGTAACCCCTTTAAAAAATTGCTCAACCAACTGCCAACTTACAATATGAAACGTATTTGCTGTGTAAATGGCATCTACGTTATTTACCGGCCATGCATAATTCAAATCAAGCTCAAGAGGGCCGTGTAAATTAGTTAAATTTGCCTCCTTATGCCATAAATTTATGCCCTCATGGTTTATACGGCGATCACTTGTATACCACTGTAAATGCGGTAATTGCTCAGCAAAAAACACACTATGCTGCCCCGTACCCGAGCCTACTTCGAGTACCGATTTTGTCTTATTAAAAGCCGTTTTAAGCACTTCTAAAATAGGACCCTTATTGTTTTCACACGCTTGTGAGAAAGGTTTGATCATGACCTGCACCAATATTGAAACTTATTGCACAACATTAACGCAAAAAAATGGCACTGAACAATTAAAGTTTTATAGATAATTTATAAAAGTGAGTTAATTCATGGCACTAAAATAAAAATAAGGCGATGGTATGTATTATGCTTTAATTAAATCAACCCTAAGTAGGGTGTATTACCAATATTAAATACGAGGATAAAATTATGCATACTCCCCCTTACACCGCTGTAGACGCTGTGGTCTCAGTGACAGAAAAAAGCACCGAAAAACCAAGTAGCACCTGTGATAGTAGAGCCACTGTAATCGACTTACTTTCTCACTGTAACCAAAATCAACAGGCGCTAAAAAAACATGAAACAGACCAAATATTCATTCTTGGCTATAATTGATACTCAATTAAACGCTGCAAATAATTTTTATAATAACTGTTTACACTGAAACCGATTAAATGTAATGATAACTATTATCGTTAACTTAAATCGGTTTTTTTATGTCTCCCTTTCAGGCATTACAGCCTTATCATCATGAACTTGCTTGTAACTGCTTACGCCCGGGCTTACATGCGCCTATGGTGGTAGCTCACTACATAGAAACCGCTTTAAACGTTGCTAAAAGCTTTGAAAAACAGCGTAACCCCTTACTACAAGAGTTATATTTATTACGCACTCACCATGAAATTATCAATAAAATGTGCGACCCTCTAATACACAATGCCATTCGTAAGCAGTGCCTTGAGCAATTATATAAACCCTTATTGGCATTAAAACGCTTTTACTATGCACATAACGATACTGAAAAATTTTTAAAACTTGAGCGCGAAGCTCGCGTACTCAGTCACGAATTTAACCCTTTTTAAGGAGCGACTTATGAGCAATTTTAGAACCGAATCCGACAGCATGGGTGAATTACAGGTCCCTAGTGATGCGCTATACCAAGCGCAAACCCAGCGTGCAGTTAACAACTTTGCTATTAGCGGTTTAACTATGCCAAAACAGTTTGTAACAGCGCTTGCATACATTAAGCAAGCTGCAGCACAAAGTAACTTTGAGCTAAATCACTTAAGTAAAAGTAAAGCCAACGCTATTGAGCAAGCATGCCAACAAATTATTGATGGCGAGCATTATGAGCACTTCCCGGTTGATATTTTCCAAACTGGCTCAGGCACCAGCTCGAACATGAACGCGAATGAAGTTATCGCAACGCTTGCAACCCGCATTGGTAATGAGCCAATTCACCCCAACGATGATGTAAATATGGGGCAAAGCTCTAACGATGTAGTGCCTACAGCCATTGCACTAAGTAGTGCTATTAACGTAGTTTATGAATTACTGCCATCTCTTGAAAAACTATCGCAGAGTTTAGAGCAAAAAAAGGCAGACGTTGGCAAAATAGTTAAAACAGGCCGTACGCATTTAATGGATGCCATGCCCGTTACGTTTGAGCAAACGCTAAGCGCGTGGCAATCACAAGTAAATAATGCAGCCTCAGGCATTCGCCATAGCTTAGAGCGAGTATGTGAGCTTGCCCAAGGCGGGACTGCTGTTGGCACGGGTATTAATGCTGATGGCGAATTTGCCTCAAAGTTTGCTAAAAACTTAAGCGCTAATGTGGGTATAAGCTTTAAGCCAAGCAGTAACTTTTTTTACAATATTGGCTCGCAAGATGCCATTGTAGCACTCTCAGGTCAGTTAAAAGTACTCGCTGTAGCGCAAATGAAAATAGCCAATGACTTACGCTGGATGAACTCAGGCCCACTCGCCGGGCTTGGTGAAATAGAGCTTGAAGCACTGCAACCAGGCTCATCGATTATGCCGGGTAAAGTAAACCCGGTGATCCCAGAAGCGGCAGCCATGGTAAGCGCTCAAGTTATAGGTAACGATGCAACCATCACTGTGGCAGGCCAAGCGGGTAATTTTGAGCTAAACGTAATGCTACCTGTTATTGCGCACAATATTTTACAAAGCATTGAGTTACTTGCTAATAGCGCCCAAGCATTGGCAGATAAAGCCATTGCGAGTTTTAAAGTAAACCAGCCCAATATTGATAAAGCACTGGCCAAAAATCCAATTTTAGTGACAGCGCTTAATCCGGTGATCGGTTACGAAAAAGCAGCCAAAATAGCTAAGCAAGCCTACAAAGAAGCCCGCCCAATTATTGATGTCGCAGAGCAAGAAACCGACCTTTCACGCAGTGAATTAGAAACACTGCTTAACCCCACTAAACTTACCCAAGGCGGTTTATAAAGGTAAATCAAAAACGGCTTTAATTACTTGATAATATAGTTTTTATTGCCGTTAAAAATGCACCGTGTATGATAGTGATGAATAATTCATCACTATCAAGGTTTGTTATGCGTACTCCACTGTTAGCCCTACTTTTACCACTTTGTTTAACTGCATGCCTCGAAACAACATCGCAAGATGCACCAACTAACTCGGTGAACGAGCTTAAAGAAGTACCGCATAAAGAAGTACCTCAACAAACCAGCAGTGAAAACAAGCACAAAACCCCTACTGATGCATCACAACCCATAAAAACCGCTTTAAAAGCAGTATCACTTAACGACATTAAAACCGCAAAAAGCGAGCTTAATACGTTAATTGCCAATACACAGTGCGATACCTCTGCACAATGTAAGGTTATGCCTGTAGGAAGCAAAGCTTGCGGCGGACCAAGTGATTATGTTGTTTACTCAACAAAATCAGCTAAAGAGGGGCAAGTCAGTTCGCTTGCAAAGCAAATAACAACGCTTGAAAAAGCCTACAACACACAAAATGAAATGATGAGCACGTGCCAGCATTTAACTTCGCCAAGCACGCAGTGTGTTGAAAATAAATGTGTTAAACTTGAAGGTTCAGCGGTAAGTGTATTTTAAGGACAAGGTTATGAGTTGTTTACCATCAGCAATTAAATTATCAATTGTGAGTGTTGCCACCAGCGCTATGCTATTACTTAGCGGCTGTGCAAGCACATCATCAAGTACTGAGCAAAATCAGAATTTGTCTGACTTGAACTACGATCTTAATAACATTGTTAGTGATAATAGTTGCACCGCAAGCTTTCAATGTAAGGTACTCGAAGTAGGTGCACGAGCATGTGGTGGGCCAAGTAAGTATGTTGTGTATTCAACGCTTAATACCTCTCAAGAGCACGCCGAAGAAGTTGCCCAAAAAATTACACAACAACAAAAAGCGCAAAACAAAGCGCAAGGTTTAACCGATTGCTCACCGGTACTTGAGGTACAAACCCTGTGTATTAATCAGCAATGCCAGGCATTTGATATAAAATAGCGCAAACGCCAATTTCAGCGTTAACCTATAAAAGGTATTAACGCTGAAATAACCACCACCAGCACCACACTAATTCCTGCTTTAACAATGTATTTCATTGGCATTTCTTTTTTTACCCAGTACGCATAAATAAATCGCACAAAGTAACTTGCAGCTGTGCCAAACAAAGCAAAAATAATTAAGTAAGCAATTAAAATAATATTCATATAAATCTAAATTAACTACTTAGTGTTTTTAGTATGAGCAATTAATAACTCTGCTACTTGTTGCTTTACGGCTCGCTTATCATCACTTTGGACATTAAACCGCGTTGCAAGTTGGGCTATTTCATCATCGTTTAAATTAAACGATAGGCGCTGACGTGTTTTTTTAGACTTTACATCTAAGCCTAAAATTTTACGGATCATATCTGAGGGCGTAAGCTCTTGGTCAATGGCCTGCTTTTTTATCGACTTTTGTACTTCGCTGCTTAAATCAAATGCCATTTGTGTGGCACGCACGGCTTGCTCTTGACGTAACCACTTGTCTTTAGCATCATTCACTTCGCATCTCCTGGAAACAAGTCGACTATATCGGTAATTGGGCGTGTTAGCGTTAGCGATACTTCGGTTTCACCGCCTTCCCATATTTCGATATTTAAACCATGTCCTTCGTCAGGCGATGCTAAGCAAATCATTTCACAAGGTTCGCCACCCTCTTGCTCATAGCGCGGTAATGACTGGCCACGAAAATCTTTGTTATGGAAATAGCACACATAAGGCGATTCACTTTGCTGATAGCTTTTAGCTAAAAACTGCATAAACTGCTCTGGCGTATTTTGCACCTGTATATGGGTTAACGACTCTTCATCAAAAATACGTGCAAATTCGTCTAGCCCAAATATTTGCTCTACGTCGTCACGCTGAATTTTGATTGAAAAATTAGCCCACTGCTCGCCATCATCTTGCTCAATTTGTAAAAATACCACCTGTCCGCTGTTCGTCTCTAGCACAAACTCAGTATCACTACTGTGCTGATATTGATAGGTTTGAATATCAATAACACGCAGCGTTTGCCCTTTTAACCACGACGGATATGCAAATGAGTCGATAACACTAAACATATCGCCTTTTTTAAGCTCGCTTGCATGATTAAGCTGACGTTCTGGCTCTTTTTTAGATTTGAAAAAATTAAACATAATGAGGCATCCCTTAAGCAAAAAAGGTAACTAAGCTAAGCTTAATTACCTTTTATAAATAATGTACTAACTATTAGCCGTTTTGCTTGGCTTTAATGCGCGCTAAAATATCAGCACTTTTTGGGCTTGTATCGCCAATACCGGCTTCAGCCATTTTTGCTTTTAAATCGTCGCCATTTACGTCCGACTCAAGTTGCTTTGCAGCACCAAGCTGGTCGCTACGATCCTGTTGGCGTTGCTTAATACGCTCAAGCGACTGGCGAGCCGATGTCATAGACGAGCTATTGGTATTAAGCGTGCTGTTAACAGCCATAGTAGCTTGCTGTACGCTTTCTGTGGTTTTAACCATAGTAAGCTGACGTTGGTTTTCTTTAATCGACTTCTCAGCGTCTTTAACTTGTTGTTTAAGCGCTACAATATGATTGCTAAAACCTGCTAATACTTGCTCGTTTTCCGCTTTTTCAGCTTCAAAGTCACCAATTTTTTCGGCAATTTCTAATGCTAAGGCTTCGTTACCTTTTTCAAGTGCTTGGCCTGCATATGCTTCGTGCTCAGCAATTGATGCATCAACTGCGCTAATTTTACGCTTAGTTTGCATTTCTTTAGCCATTACTTCTGTAAGGCTCTTTTTAGCACGATTAAGTGCATTTTGCGCATCTGCTATTTCTTGCTCAAAAATACGAATGCCGTTTGCATCTACAATTGCTTCGCCCGCTTCACGCGCGCCGCCACGTACTGCTGTAAATAATTTTTTTAATATACTCATAATCTTAACTCCACTAACTAGTTACTAATCGTTTAAATACAAGGTCACGGCTTCTAGTGCGTCAATAGCGTTGTCAGCTAGTGTCACTAGTTCGTGGGTAATATCATCTAATGATGAATTTACCGACAGTGCACCAAAAATCGCGTATTTGTTATCGATTTTAGCAAATGCACTCAGTGGAATTGGCACGTTTAAACGTAGTAGTGTTTCGTTTAACTCGTTGCGTAATTCACTTTTTACTTCATCTTCGCCAAACAAGTAGCTAATACATAACAACTGCTCTTGTGTTTGCGTAACAAAAATTGGAAGCTCATCGTTTCCATCAACTATGACTTGTAAAACATCTTGCTCACCAGGGTTGGCAATCAAGAAAGACTCAAAGTTAGCGCCTTCTGTTTCAAAAGAAGCTAATTTTATTGAAAGTTCATTTAATTCCATGTCTCTGCCTTTTTGCTGTTTGACATATTATGTCTGAGTTAAGATTCGCATGGCCGACATATTATGTCAACCATGTTTTATTAATTTTTATACAATTCGCTTTCTATCTGCCACGCATTACGGTAGTAATCATATAGCTGACCAGAACCTAACCTATTGACCTCAATACTTTTAACTTGTTCAAAATACTGGTTAGGAAATACAAAGCTGGCTAATAAATATTCTTTACTTACCCACCTTGATGGCACCGGCATAGCGCTTATATTTTTAATTCGCCCACTGGCTGATTGACCCATTTTAGTGGCTATTGTCCACCCCCATTGCCCAAACGAAGGAATATTTTGCTGGTACTGCTCAACATAATCAAAACCCGCCGCTTTTACCGTTTTAGCAATACTTAAAAATGCTTTTTTGGCATGATAAGGCGAGGTAGACTGCACAGCCATTGCGCCATCGGGAGCTAACAATTGACGTACATGGTTATAAAAATAGTCGCTGTACATTTTGTTTAAATCGGGATGATTAGGGTCCGGCAAGTCAATTAAAATAGTGTCAAATTGCTTACCTTGATCAAGGAGCCTTTCAACCTCTAAAAACGCATCTCCCACAATAATATTGGCGCGCGGGTCTAACATCGATTGTTTATTTAGCGCTAATAACCGCTTACTTATAGACTCAGGCGCTGTAAAATCACCGTCTTTATGGCCAAATAAATTAAGCAGCTGTGCATCTAAGTCAATTAACGTTACGTCGCTCACTGGCCACTTTAAAACATCTCTAAGGGCAAGCCCGTCTCCACCACCAATAATTAATACGCTATCGTGCCGGTTTGATGCGAGCATTGCCGGATACACCAGCATTGAATGATATATTTGCTCATCAATACTCGAGAACTGTAAACGCCCATTTAAATACAAGTCGGTGATAGGCCCTGGCTGGTTTTTACTTAAGCGCTCGGTTAATACTACATGCTGGTATTTAGTTGCTTGTGAGTAAATAACTTTATCTTTATAAAGTACATTACTTAAGCTGTTCATCCAGCTACTTCCCATTACTAAAATAAACCCAAACAGTGCCAGTAATACTATATGGCAGATCAGAAGTGCCTTAGCAAAGCGCACATGAGCATGGTAGCGCCATAAAAAGGCGAGCCCTGCCAGTATATTAAAAAGAGCTGTCCACGCTGCAGCTTGCATTATAGGCATCGCCAGCATAATGCTTACCCAAATAGCCGCACCAATACCCGCGCCAATATAATCGGCACCATAAATAGTGCCTGCATTGTTTTCTAAAAAACGCCCGTACACATGTTGGCGAATACGTGCAATAAGCGGTATTTCCATACCAATAAATAAACCCAGTACTAAACCAAACACATAAGGTAAAAAGCGTGACCACTCTTGCAGCTTTTGAAATACATAGCCATTGAGCACAACATCTGGAGGTAAATTAAAAATACTAGAAAACAAATGAGGAAGTGAATAACTTACAGCAATTACACCGGCTATTGCCAAAATACAGCCCATGCCAACCAGGGCAATAATACTTTCAAGCCAAGCAAAGGCGGTAAAGGCATCTTTAAACCAACGGGCTAAAAATGCGCCTAAGCCCATGGCAACTATCATTGTGCCAATCATGGCATAGATAGCACTCTCTACAGAGCCCAGTACCCGCCCTGCGTAATGCGAAAGTAAGTATTCATAAATAAGGCCGCACCCAGCGAGTACGGCCATAACAGTTATTAGTAAAATATCGTGCCCAAGTAAACGTGATTTACTTGGGCTAGTTGTAGTTGATGACACTGATTATGCGCCTAGTAAGGTTGCCATAGTAATACCCACAGCAAACGACACTGCAGCAGAAATAGCACCTACACCTACATTTTTCTGACGGTTAACTTCATCTGAAATATCACAACCTGATAAAATTATTTTGATGGTGATTAAATGCAAAATGATGAATGCCACTAAACTTACAATCGCGCTAATAGCCCAATAAAGCAGGCTAGCATTAATGTTATCGGCCGCATACGGTGCAATACCTGATGCCGCAGTAATAGCTAAGGCACTTCCTACTAAAAAGCCTGCGTAGCGTATACCTACAGCTAAATTGCCATCAATAATGGCTTGTTGTAAACAATCACCGCTTTTATTGGTACGCTTAAATAATTGTACGCGGTATTGGCTTACAAGCAGTAGTGCAACACTGCCAATAATAAAGGCAGCAATAACGATAGGCAGCCCGTGCCAACCCTCTGTTGCTACCCATAAAAGTGCAGAGCGAATCACAATAGCCACACTCACTACATGACCAAAGTCGATAATAGAGGCTGTTACATTACCTTTTACAATTTCGTCGTGCAGGCTGACTTTGCGAAGCGCGACCTTGTCTTGAAAAAAGTGGCCTAATTTAATCAGTACAATGGCTAATACACCATAGCCTAGCATTTGCAGGGCTTCTTGTTGTAACGACGCAGCAAAGGCGCCACTACTCACACCCGTTAATACAATGGCAAGTGCAACTAAGCCTGCCGCAAAGCTAATACCAAAAGCAAAGTTATCGCGTTCTGTTATTTCGTCATTTGCATGAAGGTTTGAAACCCAGCCCTTAATGTATTTCAGGCTTACAAATAACAACACTATAATTGCAAAATCAATCGCCAAAGCTTGTAGCGACCACGTAGTTATTCCATTAAATTCGTACATATTTCTAACTCCAACTTATTCTTTACTTACCACGGCTCACGCCACGAGAGGTTCTGCTACCGCTATTGCGTACCGATCCAGAGCTGTTACTATAACTACTCGAACGCGAGTAACTACTGCGGCTTTTAGGCGGTGTATAACTACTGCGGCTTAAACCCGAGGCACCCGTTTTTTTGCTCGCATAAGGGCTAGTAAACTGTTTGCCTTGGCGTTGGTACGATTGACGCGTACGCGTTTCTAAAGCACTTTGCGTTTTAATTTGTTTAGGGCTTGAGTAACGATAGCGGCCGTAATCGTTGTAATAGCTATATTTACGGCGGCTGCTCCAACGTCCGTATTCAACACGGTCAAATACATCGCCTAAAATACGGTACATGCCATACCACTGCCAAAAGCTAATACCATTACTATTAGTTTGCCAGTTACCGTAATTAGGGTTGCCCACCAATTGATTACCCTCGCCTGCGCCCTCCGCTTCTTTACTAATAGCACCAACGCGCGCAAGGCTGCCCTTAGACATATCCGCTAGCATATTAATCGGGTCAGTTAACGCATCAGAAAACAGCGTAGGCTTAGCCGCCTCACGCAGTAAATCAATACTGTGTAGCGTATCTTCGTAAGGAGGGATTAAATAAGTGCCTTTAATATCTTTAAGTCGTTGTGTTAAACCACTGTAAAGGGCACCCTGCCTTGTAGCATCAAGGGTAATTACATCAACAACCTGACTAAGTTCTGGCTGTTGCTGTTTAAGGAGTTTGCCATATTCTTTAAGCAATACAGCATTACGTATAGTCCCATTATCAAGCGCAGTACCAAGCTGTGCAAGCTCAACATCTGCCTTTTTAATAGACTCTTGAATTGTTTGTTGTAGTTGCTCTTCTTTAGATTGACAACCCATAAGCACTGCAAACAAACAAAACAGGCTCATAAGTTTCCAAGCTTTTATATTCGACATTCATGTCACCTGATTTAATAAATAACCGCATTAGTCTTACACAGGTCACTTATTAAGCCAAGAATGAAATTGCAACAAAGTAAGTCTGCCTAAAATAAAATAACCAGCTATAGTTACTCTATGAATTTAAACACATTCTTTTACTTACGAATTGAGTAAGTAACATCAGCGCTACGCGTAAGCCTTCTATTAATAAATAACAACAATAAGTAATAACTCTTTTAGTGAAAGAGCATGACAGTAAGAAGGGATTTGGCTAAATGTTTCATAGTATTCGTAACAAATTTATTATTATTACGACTTGTTTAATTGTACTAAGCGCTAGTTTTGTTTTTTATTTAGCTATTAATGAGCACGAGGATTTATACCGCCAATCAGTTGAAGAAAACCTCGATGCTATGTCATCAAATATTTCAGATAATTTGTTACGTGTTATGTCGCAAGAGATAGATTTATTTTCTATCACTACTGAGCTTTTGGGGTTAGATAGGTACGAGCACATAAAGTTTGTAAATGTATTTGATAGTAATTGGCAGCTAATACAGTCCTACGTGCACCCTAATTACTTAAAGTACGAGGACTTTTCTCCGCAGTTACAGGGAGTCAAACCACAAAGTTTGCCCCGTACCGTCAGTGTTACTAATCAAGGCTTAGTTGCCTTAAAAACAATTGGTGAGGAGCAGTTCCCTATAGGCTACCTATTAATTGTTCAGGATTTTAATAAGCCCCTCAATGAAAGCAAAGCGAGCTTATTTTATAGTGCAGCCCCTATCGTTATTTTTAGTATCGTGATCACCATCATCATCTCTTTTTGGATATACCAACATTTATTAAGCCCGCTATTAAAACTTTCTAAATTCACACAAAAAGTAGAAAAAACAACTAACTATCAACTCCAATACCAGGGCTCAGGCAACGATGAAGTATCGCAACTTGGCAAAGATATTAATAACTTACTTAACACTATTAATTCCCAAGTGCTCACTAATCAAAAAAACACCGCACAACTATTAAAGCAAAAGCAATCAATGGAGCACTTAGCTAACTTCGATATATTAACTGGCTTACCTAATCGCATGTTTATTATGGGCTTACTAAAAGAAGAATTAACACGCTGTAAAAATAATCATCAAGATATAGCTATTATGTTTTTTGACGTAGATAGCTTTAAAGGTGTTAACGATACACTTGGCCATGAAACGGGCGACCTACTTTTAAAGGCGGTAGCCAGTAATATTAAAAAGCACTTACGCGAAAACGATGTTATTGCACGCTTAGGGGGTGATGAGTTTTTAATAATGCTGCGTAATATAAATAATTACACCGACGTTATTGATATCGCGGAGCAAATTATCAGCTCAATGCAAACGCCTTTTACTATTAACCAGTGGGATATACCTACTGGGGTAAGTATTGGTATTGCCCACGCTAAAGAGGCCGAGTTTGACATTAATACGTTAATTAGTAATGCAGACATCGCAATGTATGCCTCAAAAGAAAAAGGTAAAGGGTCGTACACTGTTTTCCATAGAAAAATGTTAGAAAACAGCAAGCGAATGGCTCAAGTGGCTAATTTAATTAGTCATGCAATTGCGCAAAATGAGTTTGAAGTTGTGTATCAGTTAAAAATAGCTGCCAATGGTGAGGCTAATGGCCTTGAAGCCCTTATTAGATGGCAAAGTGAAGAGCTTGGCTTTATTTCACCAAGCGAATTTATACCCATTGCAGAGCAAGCAGGTAAAATAAAAGCAATCACGCAGTGGGTTGTCTCCAGGGTATTTCAAGATTTACCCACACTAAAACAAACTATAGGTAACCATGTACTCGTTTCTTTAAACCTATCGAGCCATGATCTTAAAGATAATCACTTTATTGATGTTGTAAAAAATAAATTGATTAAATACAACGTCGACATTGCAAATGTCCAGTTTGAAATAACCGAATCAAGCTATCTCGATAATTTTGAAAACTCCAATGAATTCTTTAACCAAATAAAACAAATGGGCGGGTCTATAGCCCTTGATGATTTTGGAACGGGTTATTCATCGCTAAGCTACCTGACAAAAATAGATATCGATACCATCAAAATTGACCGTATGTTCGTTAATCAATTTGACAGCTCAGAAAAGGATGCGGCGGTATTAAAGGCCATACTCGATTTAAGTAAACGCCTAGGTTTAAAAGTATGTAGTGAGGGTATAGAAACAGCCTGCCAGGCTAACTACCTAATTAAAAATGGCAGTGATGAAATGCAAGGGTATTATTTTGCAAAGCCTGTAGCCATAGCACACATTCCAGCAGCTAAAGCCCAAGCAAAAGAAGCATTTAAAGCGCTAACTTTAAAATAAGTCAGCGCTACTAGTTAATCATAAATTAAGGCGTTAGCGTTACAACAGTTAGCTCGTCCGGAATTTTTGTATCAGCAGGTAAATAAGCAACTGCATTTTCTTCTTTCAATAAATACGAAATAATTTCTTTAGTCGAGCTAAATTCTACGGGTGGCTTGCTACGCCCTGTAAATCTCATCTGAGCCCAATAAGCCTGAATTCTCGATTCGGTTAAGCCAACCAATTTCGTATTAAAGTCGATTCGTAACGGGTTTCCGGCGGGTAAATTTACTGCTTTAAATTGACGACTCATCGCGCCGCCCATATAAATATGGCGAATTTGCTGCTTACTCAAAGCTAAGTTTTTATTGGCTGTATTAACAACAATGATCACTTTACTTGTGTGGCTATTATCCGCGTAGGCTTGTACGCTGATAAACAATAATGACCAAGTAAAAATACACAGCAGTATTATATGTCTAATCACGTAAGTTAACTTAGAGTACATCATCAAAATACCCAATCTAAGCCAATAAGGTAAAGATTCGTTTTTCTATTAAAGCTAACATCCTCAGGGATAACAAAAAAAGAATTACTAACCTCATCGCCCTCTAAAGCAGATACTTCCGCCTTTAATGCCAGATTAGGTAGCACATCCCATCGTATACCAAGTGTCCATGTTTTTAGTGAGTCGGGCGCCGACTCTGCAAACACGCTGTTATAAGCCTGTGCCAGCTGATCAAGCTCTACATTAGCACCAATAGGGATTTCATTCTGATTTGCATTAATTTCTACATCGCTGTCTGCAAAGGTTAAATGATAAGTAAAAGGTGCATCGTTATAGCCTACGGTTAAGTAATAGCTTTGTATAATCGGAATTATATCTAACTGTGTTTTAATCTTTACCCATTCACCTCTAAAAAAATAATCTAAATTATCATAAATAACACCAAATTGATCTGCATGCGCACTGCCCTGCGTTGTCAGCGATGCTGCACTTTGGCTAAAATTAAAATTCTCTAAAATATCTTGTAGTTGGTTAATCGATTTAAGATCTAACGCTATGTTACCGTTATACCTTGAAGCCCTAAATTCTATATTTTCAATATTCAACTTCCCTATCACACCCACTAAATTATCCACCTCAAAACCTGTTTTAAAAGGGCCTATGCCAATACTTCCCGACTCTTCGCCATAGTACCCTTCAATACTGATATCAAAGTCATCTGAGCCAAATTTGTAAATAGCATCAATACCATTAAATGTTTTAAATAAGTACGTGTCGTATACTTGTTGTGGCGGATTGATCCATGGGTATGCAAACCCTACATCAGAGAAGTCGCTCATTGTAAAAAATGGGGTTCGCAGCTTACCGATTTTTATCTGTAGGTTTGTTGTGGGCGTATAAGTTAAATACAGCCATTCAAGTCCACTCTCACCAGATACCGTTGTGCTATCAGATCTAAATAACCCTTGTGCTGTCACTGACCAGTTTGTATTAAACTGATACTCAGCTTGAAGACCTATTAAACTTGATGGTGAAAAGTTAAGACTGTCGTCGTAGCCTCTATATTCGACATCTTTTTCATCTAAATAACCACCAATAACACGTGCATAGCCTGAAAAATCAAACTCACCTGATTTAGCCGGTAAATGGTGTAGGCTCACGATTAAAACGAATATCTGAAATATTTTATTTCGCATAGACACTCAGCAACCTATATAAAAAAGCGCTGAATCTTTAAAAGTAACGACATTTTATAATTCTGCAGAATAATTATTATGAGGTATAACTATAGTCAAAGTTAAAGAGTGTGGATCAAAATAGTCTGAACTATAAGCTATTATTTTTATACATCTTAATAGATTAGTTAAGTTAAGAGACTTACTTGTACTGTAATACCAATTCGCTTAATTAAGTGATCTATTTTGAGGGTGGAAAAACGTGTCGGTATTACGTAAAGGCAGGTATTTCACTTTTCTGCAGACGTAAAAA
>NZ_PNCY01000006.1:0-243403 GCF_005887105.1 Pseudoalteromonas sp. S2893
TTTGCTCTGAAATGCCGCGAATAGAGTCAACAATACTCGCTATATCAATTGTTTTTTTAGAAAGCAGTGTTACTTGCTCGGTAATGCCGTCAATATCAGTGGCAAGCGCTGAAATTGTAGCTTGGCTTTGCAGTACTTGCTGATGGCTTTGGCTGGTGTTTTCTTGACTGCTTTGCGTTAACTTGGCTGCATTAGCCGCACTTTGTGCTATTTCTTGTACAGTTGCGCCCATTTCGTTAATGGCTGCAGCTACCGAAATGGTTTGCTCTTTTTGATTATCAATAGACTGCGAGTTGTTTTTTGCTTGTTCAAATACATGATTAGAACTTTGGCGTATTTCTGTACTTTCGTTGGCGACTTGCTTTATGGCAGTTTCAATTTTATGAATAAACTGGTTAAAGCCATGGCTTAAATTGTTTAGCTCTGGCTGATTAGACTCTGGCAAACGGTACGCTAAATTAGCATCGCCTGATCCTAAACGTGAGAACAGCTCGGCCATATCCGAAAGCGGTGACGCTAAAGAACGTGCTAACAAGTAACTTAGCATGCTAGCAACGAGGGCTATCACTAGCGTAAAGGTAAATATTTGCCACTCCAATGTACCTACTGTCGCAAACACCTCACTTTTAGGTACTTGGGCTAATACGTATAAGTCGGTATTGGCTATTGGCATGGCTGCTAAAAATGTGGCTTCGTTATTAAGTGATAATTCTGTAATTGCAAAACCAGAAGGGTTATACAAAGTACTATGAACATTACTGCCATAAAGTGTGTCTATGTTTACTTTAGCCACTTTATTTGCATCTTTATGTAACTGAATTAAGCCGCTTTTATCTGCAATAAACACAAAGCCTGTTTGCTCAATTTTAAATTGTTGTAATAGCTTTTGCATGTCGGTAATGCTTTTTGCAAGCCCCGCTAATCCAAGCCCATTTGTTTGTTGATGATTTACAAACATTTTTACATCAGTCGGGGATTCTTGATAAATACTGATTGAGTACGGGTTATTTGAGTTGGTAAAGCCAAAAAACCACCCATCAGCCGCATCGTTTTTAAGCACGCGTAAAAATCCGTGTTGGTTCCAATATTGTGCTGTATCACGGTTAGCCCACGACGCCGTTGCTAAATCAAACTGCTTTGCTACGCGGTTTAATTCTTTGAGCAGTAGAGTGTCGTCTTGGTTATTTGAGCGCGCCCACTCTAAGATAAATTCATTTGATGATAGTTGCTGTGCAGCACCTAGTAGTTCGTTTATTTCGCCACCAATTTGATTACTAATACTGTGTAATTTGCTGGGTAGCTCAGATTCAATCATACGTCGTTCTATAATATCTTCAGAGCTATATAAAGACGTTAAACCAATTAATGCAGCGACACAGATTGCAATGGTACTGCCTAAAATGGTGATTTTTTGAGTGATAGTTAGGTTTTTTATCGTCATATTATTTAACTTTACAACTAGGTAGATAGCCATGTTAGCACATTATTAATTAAGCGCTAATTATTGCAATATATCTAAAAGGGTATACTCGCTTTTTATTATTACTAGCACGAAAAAGCCCACAGCGTATGCATGTGGGCTTGGTTTCTAACAAGCGAAACTAGTTATACAATTTTCTTCATAGCTGACATGTAGCCGCGTAGTCTAGCGCCAACAATTTCAACAGGGTGCTCACGTAGTGCAGTGTTAATTTGAATCAATGTTTGGTTATCTACTTGGTTACTTTGCTCATTTAAGCCTTTACCAATAACATCGGTGTCGATGTTTTTCATAAAATCGGCCAATAATGGTAAACACGCATGGTTGTATAAGTAACAGCCGTATTCTGCAGTATCAGAAATAGTACGGTTCATTTCGAATAACTTTTTACGTGCTATTGTGTTGGCAATTAACGGTGTTTCGTGTAAAGACTCATAATAAGCAGACTCGTCAATAATGCCCGCTGCAGTCATGGTTTCAAATGCAAGCTCAACGCCCGCTTTAACCATAGCAACCATTAAAATACCGTTATCGAAAAACTCTTGCTCAGAGATTTCTACATCACCAGCAGGGGTTTTTTCAAAGTTAGTTTCGGCAGTTTCTGCACGCCATTTTAGTAAGTTTGCATCGTCGTTTGCCCAATCTTCCATCATTACGCGTGAGAAAGTACCGTCGATAATGTCATCTTGGTGCTTGTTATAAAGCGGGCGCATAATAACTTTAAGTTCTTCGCTTAGTTCAAACGCTTTTACTTTTGCAGGGTTTGATAAACGGTCAAGCATGTTAGTAACGCCGCCGTATTTAAGGGCTTCGGTAATTACTTCCCAGCCGTATTGAATTAGTTTTGATGCGTAACCCGCATCAATGCCTTTTTCAATCATTTTATCAAAACATAAAATTGAACCGGTTTGTAACATGCCACAAAGAATTGTTTGCTCGCCCATTAAGTCTGATTTAACTTCAGCGATAAACGATGACTTAAGTACACCGGCACGATGACCACCGGTACCCGCAGCGTAGGCTTTAGCTTGTGCTAAGCCGTGACCTTGTGGGTCGTTTTCTGGGTGAACAGCAATAAGAGTAGGTACACCAAAGCCGCGTTTGTATTCTTCGCGAACTTCAGAGCCAGGACACTTAGGAGCAACCATGATTACCGTAATGTCTTCACGAATTTGCATGCCTTCTTCAACAATATTAAAACCGTGCGAGTAAGCAAGTGTAGAGCCTTGTTTCATTAAAGGCATAATGGCAGTTACAACGGCAGTATGTTGCTTATCTGGTGTTAGGTTTAATACTACGTCAGCGGTCGGAATTAGCTCTTCGTACGTGCCTACAGTAAAACCGTTTTCAGATGCATTTAGGTATGACTGACGACGCTCATCAATTGCTGATTGACGTAACGTGTACGATACATCTAGGCCTGAGTCACGTAAGTTTAAACCTTGGTTAAGACCTTGTGCGCCACAGCCAACAATAACCAGCTTTTTACCTTTAAGTGCATCAACACCATCGGTAAATTCACTTGGGTCCATAAATTCACATTGCGCTAATTGAGCTAACTGCTCGCGTAAAGGTAAGGTATTAAAATAATTCGCCATGTTAGTGTCCTATAATTCGTGTTTGTTAGATGCAAAGCGTATTTGCTTTGCTTAAACACACCATAAAAAAAAACTTTACTTGCGTAAAATGATATATTTGCACTAAAGTATTTCAAAAAATGAAACGTAGAGGCATGTAATGGATCATAAGCATTTAAATTACTTTTTGGCATTAGCTAAAACACTCCATTTTGCCAGGGCGAGCGAGCTATGCCATATAAGTGCACCTACATTAAGTCGCAATATTAAGCAGCTTGAAGATGAGGTAGGCGTTGCTTTATTTATACGCGATAACCGAAGTGTAAAATTAACTAAAGAAGGGGAGTCGTTTATTGATTACGCCACCTCTACACTGGCGAATTGGCAGCGCTTTAAAGCGAATGTGAAAGACCCAACCCAGCATATTTACGGTAATGTGAGTATTTATTGCTCAGTCACCGCCTCGTATAGTTTTTTGCATCAAATATTAGAACAGCTCCGCGCGCAGCATCAGCATATAGAAATAACGCTAAATACCGGCGATCCGGCGTTGGCAATAAACCGTGTGCTGGATGCCCATGAATCAATGGCTATTGCTGCACGGCCAAGTAAACTGCCTGCTCAAATTGCTTTTGTTAATATAGGCCACTCTCCACTGGTCCTTATTGGCCCTAAAATTCAATGCCCAATCAGCGAAAAAATAGCGAAAAACGCCCCACATATTGATTGGTCAGAACTGGAGTTTATTGTACCTGAGCAAGGTTTTTCTAGGCAGCGGTTAGAGCAGTGGTGGCGGAAAAATAATGTGCATGGAAAAATTTATGCACAAGTAGCCGGGCACGAAGCTATGGTGTCTATGGTGAGCCTAGGATTAGGTGTCGCCATGGTTCCCAAAATAGTGCTAGATAATAGTCCGCTACAAGACAAGGTACACGTACTGCCCAGTGAAAATTACCAGCCAGAAGGGTTCGATATTGGTTTGGCGGTGCTAAAAAAAGAGCTTAACGACCCTGCAATCAGTGCATTATGGAATATTGCACAAACTTTAGGCGCAAATGTTATTTAAGCTTTTAACGATTAATATAATTCAGTAAATAGTATGATTAACAGTTGCGTATGAGTTTACTATTACTTAACATGAAAGCTTAATAATAAAAAATAATGACGCACGAGAGTTTATAATAATTATGGATCATGCTGTATCGCTCGCTCATTCTGCTCAATGTTTAAAAAAAGCAATTCCTCTGATGGTAAAATACCGAATGCCGGTAACGCCTATCAATTACGCTATTTGGTATTGCTATGTGCAAGGCAGTAAGCCAGCATTAAATGCTGAGCTTGATCACGTCATTGCTGAGCAACAAACATGTACTCAAAATAAAGCAAAAGAAATTTTTGATAAGCATTTAAGCGAAGATGACTTAGTGTTTTTTCAAGAAATGGCAGATCGCTTCCATGGCACTATGGAGCAAGTACAGCATGATATAAGCGTTACCCTCGATCACTCTAAAAGCTTTACCACGTCGTTGGTAGATTCTCAAAATGAGTTAGCAAGTTTAGCTAATGTAAATTCGTTTAACGAAATACTCGGTTGTGTTGAACGCTTAACCGACGAGTCGGTGGCTATGCAAGACTATGCGCGAGAATTTCAAACTAAGCTTGCGGTAGCCTATAACGAAATTAAAGATTTAAAAGAAGCACTTAACCTTTCTCAAGAAGCAGCCGATACAGACCCCCTGACAGGCTTTTTTAATAGAAGAAAGTTTGATGATGATATTCAGCAGTTTTGTCAAACCTATTCAGAGCAAGCTGACGAGAGCGTATTGGCGGTACTAATCATGTTTGATATTGATCACTTTAAACGTTTTAACGACGATTTTGGTCATCAAAAAGGCGATGAAGTACTTAAATTAGTAGCCAAAAAAGTTTCGCAAAATATTTCCGATAGCCTGAATGTTTACCGCTATGGTGGTGAGGAGTTTTGTATTACCGGGTATTTTGACAGCATCAACGAGATTATGGTGTTTGCTGATAAAATTCGTTTAGATATTGCCTCATTAACTATCCGTAAAAAAGATGATGTAAATTCTAAACGTGCAATTTCTGCAAGTTTTGGGCTCGCTATTTTACGTCCATTCACGAAAGGTTCGGTACTTATTGAGCGCGCCGACCGTGCTTTATATATAGCTAAAACACATGGTCGCAACCGTATTGAAATAGCCCCTGATATTTAAATGTGATACGCATGTATAAAAATTGTGAATGATTGTAACCAGGTGGCGCACATTTGTGCTTACCTTGCTAGTATGGGTCACTTACTTATTTACTCATTTAGATTAGGTTAATGCGGCTCAATACTTTTATTTACATTTTTTGCTTTGTGGTGTGTTTTGTTTGCGTGCCTAGCACAGCTTCGCAGGCCTACAACGAACAAGAGTATGCGCAGCAACATATTACTGTTAAAAAGTGGCATGTAAATCTAAGTGTCGGCGCGGGTGTTATTACCAACCCTCTGCATGGCGGAAAAAACGTCCCGCTCCCTGTGATCCCGCGCATTGCTTTTTATGGCGAGCGTTGGTTTTTCGATAATGGTCGCCTTGGCTTCACACTTAAAGAAAATCAAAAGCATCATTTTAATATCGTTTCAGAACTGAACGCAGAGTCACGCTTTTTTATTGATTGGCATCCTAATAACCTCTTTGTTTTACCAGCAACCGCAGGTGCTTCTGCATTAGCGCAAAATAATCCCCAGCCTAAAAAAATAAATATCGATAATATTGATAATCGCCATTTAGCCCTAGATGCTGGGGGAAGCTATCATTATGTGCAGCAAAACCATGTGCTATCGATACAGTTATTACACGATATAAGTAATGTTTATAACGGTACTCGGGGCGCTATACAATGGCAGTACCACAGTGAAGTAGGGCGTTTAAAGTTAAAGCCAACGCTTGGGGTTAACTATAAATCAGCTGAATTAAACAGCTACTATTATGGTTTAAAAGCACACGAAACCTCATTAGGTAAAATTGACGTTGGTAGTAGCTGGCAACCTTATGCTAAAATCGACGCCAGTTGGCCATTGAGTGAGGCTAACAGTCTTCGTTTTCATGTAGCATATTACGACTATTCAGCTATGGATGGCAGTCCGCTTTTTGAACGTAACTATTCAATGACTGCTTTTATAGGATTCGATCATACTTTTTAATATGAAGTATTTAATGTTGATTGTGCTTACAGTTTTTCTGTTTAGCCCTCCCGTTGTAGCGCAAAATGCGTCTTTAAAGGTCTCTCCCAAAGTGTGTGTTGTGTCTGAGCAGCAAGCGTTTTGCGATCTCGATTTAAAGTTTAATTGGCAGCAACCATCGTCAAGCGATGCATGCCTGTACCAACAAAACAAACTGATTAAATGCTGGCAACAGCAGGCTGTTGGTGAGTTTGAGTATAAAGCGCGTGTTCAGGTAGAGACCATATACTCCTTAATCAATCCTCATACCGGTGTGTTAATTGCTAAAACACACGTTGAAGTGCAAAGTGCTGATGCTAAAAAAAGTAGGCGCAGGCTTCGCTCTCCATGGAGCTATTTTTAATTTAGGAGCAACTCATGCCAAAAATTTTACTTGTTGAAGATGACCTAGGTTTACAACAACTAACAAAAGATTATCTTGAACATAATGGCTTAGAAGTAGACGTATTAAGCCGTGGTGATGAAGTATTTAGTTATCTTGAGAATAACGCTGCTGATTTAATGATTTTAGATATTATGTTGCCAGGTAAAGATGGCTTTAGCGTATGTCGACAAGTACGTGATAAGTTTTCGTTGCCAATTTTAATGCTTACTGCAAAAGGTGAAGACTTTGATCAGGTGATTGGCTTAGAGCTTGGCGCAGATGACTATGTGGTAAAACCTGCAGAACCGCGTGTTTTACTGGCGCGTGTAAATGCATTACTGCGTCGCGGGCAACCCGTGGTTAAGGCCGCAGAAGAGATTCAGTTTGGTGATTTAGTCATTGATAAAACCAGCCGAATTGTTAAATTAAACGAAAACGAAATAGTACTGACATCCCATGAGTTTGAGCTATTATGGCTACTTGCCTCAAATGCAGGCGAAGTACTAAGCCGTGAACATGTTCATCAACATATGATTGGTCGTCAATACGACGGGCTTGACCGTACCGTTGATGTACGCGTGTCACGAATTCGCAAAAAGCTAGGTGATAACAGCGATAAACCTTACCGTATAAAAACCGTGTGGGGGCAAGGTTACTTGTTTGTATCAGACGCCTGGGAAAAATAATATATGAAGGTAAATAAGGAATAATGGGCAAACTATTTATAAGTTTATATGTTTATATCATTGTTTCTTTATTTATTGTTAGTGGTGTTATAGAACAAATTTGGCCTTACGAAGAGACGCAGCAGCAAGTGCTGTTAGATGATGAGTTTGGCCAAGCACTTTGGTTATTATCGCAAACCGATGATGGTCTAGATAAGCTAAAACACAGCTTTGAAAGCCAAGTTATTGCCCGCAAAGATCTTATTTTACCCCTTAAGCAGCAAGCCTCATTAGATAAAAATCATTACCTGTACCTGTATGATAAAAAGCAGCGCATAGTGTGGTATGTTGAGCTTGGTGATAACAAACTACTTCAAATTGGTCCTGTAGGCGTTATAAAAGCACCTGAAAGCTCTGTTATCCCGTATTTAATGTTACTGGCTATTGTAGGGTTACCTGTGGGGCTGTGGAGCTTTTTACTATGGCGTGATTTTTCTAAGTTACGCCATGCGTGCGAAGCGGTAGATGGCTCGCAAGACTTTAACTTAAGCAGTCCTTCTAAATCGTTTTTTTTACCCGTTACTGATACTCTAAAAGTAATGCAGCAGCGCATAGAGCATCTTCTTAGTGCGCAACAAGAACTGACCTCCTCTGTATCTCATGAATTTAGAACGCCCCTTGCACGATTAAAATTTGGTATAGCCATGTTAGAAGAAACACTGCAATCGGAAAAAGGGCAGCATTACCTAACTAATATGCAGGCAGATATAAGCGAACTTGAAGCGCTTGTGTGTGAAATGCTTGAATATGCTCGGCTTGATTCGCAGCAACCAAGCTTAGCTAGAAGCGACGTTGACTTGGCTGCCTTAACACAATCGGTCATTAATAAGCTAAATTTTGCAAGCGGCATAGAGTTTAATGCGGTGTTACCACAGGCTCTAGTGTACAAGTGTGATGCGCACTTTATTGCGCGTGTAATGCAAAACCTGGTGGGCAATGCGTTAAAGTACGCTGTTAGTCGTGTTGATGTCACACTCAAAGCGCAGGGTGATGCAATTTACTTTATTGTGGAAGATGACGGAGAAGGTATTTTAAAAAGCGACAGAGAAAGCGTATTTAAACCTTTTACTCGTTTAGATAAAAGCCGTGATAAAAGCACAGGGGGCTTTGGTTTAGGCTTAGCAATAGTGGCAAAAATTGTATCGTGGCATAAAGGGCACTATTCAATCACTGACTCATCGCTTGGTGGCGCTAAGTTTATAGTTACCTTACCTAATACCTATCCACAATAATACTTAATCATTTTGTGGGGCCAAATGTGTCGCTACCTACGTTAAAAATTCTCATTTACGATTGCATGGATGCAGAAGGTAGAGCAATGCAGGAGTAATTGCCGAGAACAACTAAATAGCGAATTTTTTGCTTAGCTATCCACACGTTTTCCATCCTCAAAATAGATCACTTTATTATGCGGATTGGTATAAAAGCAATTCACCTAAAAACGCCAGACATAAAAAAAGCGCCTAAGGCGCTTTTTGTGGTTAAAAACCAAAATCAACAAGTAGCAAAATAGTAGACCCGGCTACGTGGAAAAAGTTCTCAATTATTTTTCATTTTTTTTAAGTAGGGGCATCAGCATTTGCTCAAGCCCATTTAATTTAACCTCGTACATCATTGCAAGCTGCGCTCCGAGTTTACTTTCTGGAAACCCTTGCTGTTTAAACCACACTAGGTAGGGCTCTGGCAAAAGCAGCAGAGGTCTGCCTGCGTATTTTCCAAAGGGCATAATTGTATTAATGGCGAGCTTGAGTTCGGCTGTATCCATAATAAGTCAGTAATTGATAAAACGTATAATAGTAATACTACTGCTTATTAATAATAAACGCATTAAATAGTGGCTGGGTAAGCGGGCAAGTAAACAGAAATAAAATAGGCTGTGACGGGCAAGAAACAGCCTATTGAACGAGGGAGTAGGCCCTCTGATTGAATAAATTTGTGTTGATAAATAAATGCTTACCCTGCATTAATTAGCTGGAGTCTAATTATGCGACATAGGTGCGAAGGCGTTTATTTAAACAACACCGGTAGTTTATCTGTTTTTTTTACAGATAGAGAGAAGTAATGTAAAGGAATGTAAATAAAATGAGTTTTTAAACTAAAACTAATAAAAAAGCATTGTTAAAAATAAGGCGTTTTCATTTGGTTGTTTTTATTGTTTAGTATAAAAGTGCTATTTTTCGAATAGCTCTTGCTTTACGTGCTCGGCAAAACCACTTCCTGCTTCTAAATAAAAGTTATAGGTCGAGTTTACGCCCATCTGTTCAAGCTCTTTTTGTTGATCAGGGTAATTGGCGATAGCTGTTACTTGGCCGTTATAGCCTGAGGCTTGTAATTGCTCTAGTGCAAAAATATTTTGCATATGCTTTGGCATAGCTAACATGACCATTTCAACATGGGAGTGGTTAACGCGCTGCCAAAAGTCAGGGTCGGTGGCATCGGCAAGGAGTACCTTTCTATTGCGTTTAATATGTTTTTCTACCACCTCTGGTTTTATATCAATGCCCGCCACTACATTAGGGTGAGTCGCATTTATTGTTTCGTAGGCACCTGTACCTATGCGGCCCATACCAAATATAACGATTTTAGTGTCGTTTAAATTAACGGGTAGCTCTTCAGCTAAGCGGGTTTTGCTTTCGAATTTTAATAACCAGCGCTCAATTTTTACGTATAACTCGTTTGAGCGTTTATTAAGAGGCGATGCAATAACAAAGGTAATAGACACCGCAATAGCCATTACCGCCAGCCACTCTGAGGTGATCATGCCTGTAGAGGCTGCCACAGCACACACAATAAGGCCAAACTCACTAAAATTAGCAAGGCTAAATGCAGTGAGTAACGAGGTGCGTGCTCTGAGCTTAAAGGTATTCGTAAACACATAATAAAGTAAGGTTTTAACTGGCAGCACAAATATAAGGATTAACGCTACAATTAATGAATTAGCTGTAAGCTCTGCGTTTAAACCAATGCTTAAGAAAAAACCGACCAGCAAAATATCTTTTAAATTAAGCAGCGACTTTGAAAGCTCTCCCGCCTTTTTATGTGGCGCAAACATCATCCCCATAATGAGTGCGCCTAAATCGCCTTTTAAACCTGCAAAATCAAATGCGTTATAACCGGCTACCAACGCAAAGAAAAAGCCAAATAACGGCAATAGCTCACCATGTTTAGAGCGGTTAAGCACTGCATACATAAGTGGGCGCACTAAAGGGAGTGCAATAATTAAAGCAAGAGCCCACATATTAGGTACTTTGCCAGTGCTAATGGCTAAAAATATAACCGCAAAAATATCCTGCATAACTAAAATGCCAATGGCTATTTTTCCGTGTAGGCTTGCCATTTCACCGCGCTCTTCAAGTACTTTTACCGCAAATACAGTGCTTGAAAAGCTTAGCGCAAACCCAACTAATAAGGCACTTTGCCAGCTTAAATCAACAAACATAGGCACAGCAAAAATACCTAGCAGTAACATAAAGCCACTAAATAATGCACTGCTAAAAATAATGTGTAGGGTAGCGGGTGCCCATACTTGGGGCTTGATTAAGCTGTTTACTTTAAGTTTTAAGCCAATACTAAATAAAAGAAGTGTTACACCCAGTGCCGCAATGGTATCGAGTAGTTCGGTGCTTTTATAGCCAGATAAATTTAATGCAAAACCGGCAAGTAAAAAGCCAATAAGGGGAGGAAGTTTTAATTGATAAACACCAAAGCCACAAACAAACGCGGCGGCAAAATAGATTAGTTCCATAATTCTTAATATCACTTCATTTGGGATTGCAGTGTAGCGAAAATTTTATACCATTGAAAATAAAAATAGCCCTAAAAATGAGCGCGTTTAATCAATTACTTGCCCAGCTGCGTATAAAAAATGCACATTAAACACGTATTTAATCGTAAATAGCATGTAAATAACATTTTTTCACTGACATTGGCTTTTAAATATGGTTAAGATGCTTTAACGAAGGAGTTTAAGCTTGAGCAAAAAACTGTGCCGCTCAGCTTAAGGAGATAGATATGTTTAAAAAGATTTTAGCGTCGGTAGGTATTGGCGCTGCAAAAGTAGATACAATTTTAGAAACTGAGCATCTTCAGCCAGGGCAGCTTTTTAACGCTAATATCGTTATAACTGCAGGCGATGTGGCTCAAGAAATTGCTGGCCTTGATTTGTTTTTAATGACTCGCGTTAAAGTTGATGGAGAAGAAGGTGAGTACTTTACTAATCACGTAATTGATCAGTGGCGTATAACCGATATAGGCACCATTGAGCCAGGTGAAGTTAAAAGTATTCCATTTGAAGCGCGCCTTCATCCAGAAACGCCAATTACTGAAATTAATGCCGGCTACAACCAATCACATGTATGGATTGAAACAGGCCTTGATATTGATTTAGCACTAGACCCTACAGATAAAGACCATTTGCATATTTACCCTAACGAAGCTGTTAAAACCTGTATGCAAGCAATGGATAAATTAGGGTTTAGCTTATTAAAAGCTGATGTTGAAAAAGGCCATTTACGTGCGCCTACTTTTCAGTCGGTATCGGGGTGTTATCAAGAGTTAGAATACAAGCCTAATAGCCGCAGCTTATTTGGTATTCAAGAGATTGAATTATCGTTTGTACCAGAAGCACACAAAACGCATGTTTTAATTGAGCTGGATAGAGCATTTAGAGGCGATGGTTATGTTGATTTAACCATAGAGCACGACCATGTGAATTTATCGCAGTTGTGCGACCAATTAGAGCGTTTGTTTGCCTAAGTGATGCGTAATTTAACTAAACCCAGCTTAGGCTGGGTTTTTTATTTTAGGATTTTATATGTCGTTTAAATGTGCGCATTTTGATGCGCTTGATACGCGTACTTTATTTACGATAATGCGCGGCCGTGTTGATGTATTTGTAGTAGAGCAAACGTGTCCTTACCCTGAGCTTGATGAAGTAGACATTAACCCTAGTACTCAGCATTTATATGCAATTGCAGATAATAGTTTATTAGCTTATGCCCGCTGCTATGAAAAAAACGAGCAGTACAGTGCAATAGGCCGTGTACTGGTTTGCAAAAGTGAGCGAGGTAAAGGGCGGGCTACTGAGCTTGTAAATGCGGCCATAGCATGTTGTAAAAAGCAGTGGCCACAGCGTCATATTTATATAGGCGCACAAACCTATTTATTAGCATTTTATCGCTCTTTTGGCTTTACAGAAGTAGGGGAGCAATACCTAGAAGATGGCATCCCTCATCAAGATATGGTGTTAAATACGCTAAGCTAATTTATTACGAGTAAATTTAAGCTATTAAAAAGCCCACTTCACGCGTGGGCTTTACTTAATTTAGAACTTAATCTGAACTCGGGTTAGTTAAAAATAACGTTTTAACTTAACACCGAATGTAAAAACACAGCACCAATAGCTATAGGGCACACAAACTTAGTGTATACAGGCCATACTTTCCAAAATAGTGTGTTATGAACCTCAGGGTTACCTTGCTGTATTGCTTTTAGTAGTGAGCCACGGTACCAAATCCAGCCAACAAAAATACAACACATTAAGCCAAGCAAAGGCTGAGCAACTTTAGTTGTTAGGGTAATCACTAAACCAAATAAGCTTCCTAAGTTACATACTATGGTAATGCTCACTGCGCTTATTAGCGCGCCAATTAGCCATGTTGCCTGCAGGCGGCTCATTGCAAAGCGCTCCACCGTATACGATACCGGCGCCTCTAACATTGAAATAGAGGAGGTAAGTGCGGCTATACTCATTAGGGCAAAAAATGCAAAGCCTATAAATAAACCCACAGAGCCCATACCATCAAACAATGCTGGTAGCACTTGAAACACCAGTGTGTCTTCAGAGAGAAGTTTGCCTGTAGATGAAAAAATTTCTACGCCCTGAGCTTGTGCGACATACATGGCTGGTATAATTAAAAGGCCCGCTACAAACGCGATAAACACATCTATTAAGGTTACATATGCGCCTAGCGTGACTAGGTTTTCTTTTTTACTTATGTAAGAGCCATAAATAATCATCACGCTGGTGCCTAATGACAAAGAGAAAAACGCTTGCCCGAGTGCACTTACGAGTAAATTTGCATCAAATATAGATGAAAAATCAGGCACTAAATAGGCTTTAAGCCCTTGCATAGCACCTTCTTGGGTCATAACGTAGGCAATTAAGGCAAATAAAATACCTAAAAGCGCAGGCATCAGACGCTTAGACCATTTTTCTATGCCGTTTTCTACGCCACGACTAATAATAGCCACGGTGAGTATGATAAATACCACTGTAAAAATGATGTTTCGTGAAAGTGACTGCTCACTTAACCACGTTGAAGCTTGGTTTGCACCAGCTAATGTAGTGATAGGTTCAATTGTTGCGCTGAGCATCCAGCCTGCCACAATGGCATAAAAACTTAAAATAAAGCCCGCACATAAAATCCCGCCAAAACCAACGATAAAAGCAAAGCGCTTTTGCCACGCGTGTGATGTTATTTTTGTTAAAGAAGACACCGCATTAGCTTGTCCGTGGCGGCCAATTATAAGCTCAGCCATAAGTGCGGGGTATGCTAAAAAGAACGCGAGTACCAAATAAGCGACTAAAAAAGCGGCACCACCATTACTTGCTGTTTGGGTAGGGAAACCCCAAATATTACCTAAACCTACTGCAGAGCCTGCGGCGGCCATTATAAATCCAAAGCGAGAGCTAAACTCACCTCTAACTGCGCTCATATTGTTGTACTTCTCTATTTTTTGACGGCGCTGACAATCTACTGGAATTGCAAATAAATAAAAAGTACTTATTTGCTCAATTGTGACAATAATTATCGTCTGGTGTGTCTATCACGCGATGCATTTAATTAATGTTATCAACAGGTTTAGAATAAGGAGTTGATTTTGTGTAATAAATGTTAATTACAGTTGTGTAAATAATGTTTTACGAATCGTGATGCTGGCCAATTTTAAGGGTGAAACACGCCCCTTGAAGCCGCGAACTTTTACTAACACTTACACTGCCGTGATGCCAATCTGCCACTTTTGCAACAATGGCTAAGCCTAAGCCATAGCTTTTATCAGCACGGTTACGGTGGCTTTCTTCTCTAAAAAACGGGCTAAAAACGTTATTAAAGTTCTCTGGTGCGATGCCTGGGCCATCATCTTCAACTGTAATATATAAATAATGCTCATCGCGCTTTGCACTGACATAAATGGTGTCTTTTGCAAAGTCGCAGGCATTGCCAATTAAATTACTAATAGCCCGAGCAAGCCAATGTAAGTCAGCAAAAACCATATCGTCACTACTGTTTAGTTGTATTTTAAGTTGGCTGGTTTCAATTTTAGGCGAAAGCTGTGTAAGTAAATCTTCAAGATAGTGCGATAAATTAGTTTGCGAGTAGGTGAGCTGGTTGGCATTTTGCTCAAGGGTTGCAAAGGCTAAATAGCTTTTAAGCATCGATTCCATATGATCGAGATCGTTTTCCATACGCACAAGGTATTGTTTAACTTTAGGCATATCTGCGCTGTCGAGCGCAGCATCTAAGCCAAAGCGTAAACATGCGATAGGGGTTCTAATATCGTGCGATAAGCTCGATGCCATTAATTTGTTTTCCGCCACGAGCTTTTCTATTTGGCTAGCCATGCGGTTAAATGTAAGCTCAACATCTCTTATGTAGGTAAAGTGAGAGACCTTTATTCTCGCTTGTACATCACCTGCGGCAAACTTTTTAGCCGCATCGTTTAATACTGTTAAGCGTTTAGCTAGTGGGGCAATAATAAAGCCCATAAAAATGCAGAGTCCAGCATAAAACAACAAAGTTAAAATAATATCGTTGCGCTGATCTGTTTCAAAGCCTTTATCTAGGCGCATGGAAAGATGATAAGGCGACAATACTTCGCTACTGTAGAGCATATAAAAACCTTGCTGATCTTCTAAAATAAGGCCGCTTTGGGTATGCATTTGTAGTATTAAAGACGGCGGCAGGGCAAGAGATTCATTGTTTTTGTAATCAAGCTTTACATTAAAGTCATCTGCCAATTGCTTTACATAAGCTGCGCGCTCTGAGGTCGCTACACTACTCAAATGTTTACTAAAGCCGTTGATCATTTGGCTTTGTAGGCTAAATTCATCATGCGGTGTTTGAGTTTGTTGGCTAAATGCATCGATTAGCCAGCCCAATACAACAATAGAAAGCAGCGCACTACCGAGTAGTGAAATGTAAAATTTTTTCATTTAAACCGCCACGGTTACTATTCCCACGCAGTGGCAACAAGTAAATAACCACGCCCCCAAATTGTTTTAATTTTTTCTGGGTTTTGCGGGTCATCATGAAACTTTTTGCGCAGCGCAGATATTAGTACATCAACACTTCTATCAAGCCCATCGTATTCACGGCCTTTGGTTGCTTTAAACACAGCATCACGCGAGACTACTTGGCCTGCATTACTGGCTAAATAGTGCAGTAGGAGGTACTCAGCACTAGAAATAGCCATATCTTGATTATTAAGCGTTACACTGCGTGATTGAGTATCAATACTGAGTGCGCCTACAGTAATCACACTCTCGTTAGTGGTTACTTTAGTCGGTTCGCTGGTAAGGCGCAGTGCTGCTTTTATGCGAGCCAGTAATGCGCGAGGGCGCACTGGCTTCATGATGTAATCACTCGCACCTACTTCTAAACCAATTACTTCATCCATTTCATCATCGCGGGCGGTCAGCATAATAATGGGCGCGGTGTAAAAGCTACGTAGCTCTCTGCACACACTTATACCGTCTTGGCCTGGCAACATAATGTCGAGCAGGACTATGTTAGGGTTTAAGTTTTTTACGTGGCTTATTACTTCATCGCCGCGGTGGCAAACATGGGTGGTATAGCCTTGCTCGGTTAAGTACTCTGCAACCCATTGGGCTAAAGAGATGTCATCTTCAACTAATAAAATAGTGCCGTAATTATCCATAAAGCTTCCTTAGTGTTAGAGGGTTGCCGTGTGTGGATTGAAACTCGCCCTTAAATAACCCTAAGGGCTGCATAGGTTTGGGATTTATGCTGCGTTAGTGCCTATTTAGGTGAACGACCACACTTTATAAACGCTGACTTACTTAATTACCAAACACATTGCTGTAAAATCAATCACGAAAGGTCACACCTCTAATTAGAACAAGCGCCAGCGGCGTTTTTTTTGTCTATTTTGATAAACCCACTGCAGTTTAACCTCTGTTGTGGCAATAACTTGGGCTGTATTACTATCAAACAATTCAAAAGAAATACTTTGCTGGGAGTCGAAGGTATATTCAAATACGCCTTGTTGCTGCTTTAACCAGCATTGCATTATATATTTTGATGTTGCGTCTCTTAGGCAGTAATTACCAATAGTTGGTTGCTGCCAGCTAAGCGTTACATCAGCGTAGCAATTACGGCCCTCACGTAGTGCAACACAAGTGTCGGGCAGCGCAATTAATGGGGCCGTTTTATCTGTGGTTTTAGCAGATGAAATAGCAGGGAAGATCAATAATAAACAGATCCATCTAAAATACATAACGTAGGCCTACCTTGGCTTTATGTTGATACCCTTGAGAAATAATGGGGCTGTCGTCTATTTCTTTTGAAAACCACGTTGTTAACCAGCCAGACAAAAACACCCAATCTTGAGAAATAGGGTACTCAGCATGAAACTCAAACATAATACTGGTACTGCCATTAGGGGTGTAAATAGGGCGATTAGCGGTGGCTTCGTCTGCATCTATACCAAAGTAATAGTTAGTAAAACTGCCCGAATAAGCGCTAATACCCACCCCAGATCTAAACTCCCAATTACGCCATGGCAAAATATGGCTAAAAAAGGTGTTAAACACCCAGCCATTATGTGTACCTGTAATATCATGTAAAAACTCAAACGAAATTTGCGAGTTTTCAAAGCGGCGCGTTAATCTTAGCCCAGCATCAAAATCGTAATTACGCGATTTTATACCCGCAAGCTCTTCTATTACACCGTGGTTGTAAAAACCTAAACCTTTGTCATCAAAGCCAGCCTGAGTATTGGTGCCTAATATATCCAAGCCCCAATCAAATTTATCTATAAGGCTGTAACCCACAACTAAGCCGCCGCTTAATTGGTTATGATCAAAGTCGAGATAAAAGTTTTCGTAGGAAATAGCCAGGCTTAAATCGAGTTCAATGCCATCGTCGTAGGAATCAAGGCCAATTAGGTAAGAGTCTTCTACATAATAACCAGCCCCAGCGCTCCAATCCCACGCAAAGCCTTGGGTGGGCTCTAGCGTGTTATCAGCATAGTATCGATTGCTTGCCTGGCTTTGAAAGCTCAAAAAACTGGCGCAAAGCAATACGCTATTAATAAAAGTATGCTGTAAGAAAGCGTTTTTCATCCCTGGGGACCTAATTATTATTTGTTATTAAGCGTATTATATTGGTAAGTGAATCCTTGAATCTGTAAAAAAATGTAGTTTTTTACGTTATTGCACTTTTATTTTGTCAATTAAAATACTGCTTAAGTAATATTGCATCATAGGCGTTAAGGCACTCACCTCTGTACGCGTACATGGGCCTTGTAGTTTAGTTAAGCTGCTTAATTTAGTAATGGTTTTAAAGGGCGGTACAGTTACTTCCTTACCTGCGCGCGCTATACGGGCTTGCTCGGTATTTTGTTGATGTACAAATGTTGCCACTTCTAACTCATTAGTAATTTTTTGCTCTCGGGCAAAGCTAAACAATAAAGGCTCACGGTGGAAGCTTGCGCTGTCTATTGATGATTTTGCAAACCACACCACATCGCCAGAGGCGCGGTGCGTAATGCGCATGCTCACTTGCGCTAGTATGGTGGCGCATTGTTGAGTAGGGTATTGCTGCGCTACTTTGGCAAATAAAGGGTAAGGGTTTTCAGGTTGAGTTAACGCATATTTTGTATCGTCAGTAAATGCTAAATCTAACTGATGAATAGCTAACGTGTAGTCACTGTTTTTGCTATCAGTCACTTCTAAGCCTTTATCGTTCAAGGCTTGGGTTATTTGCTTTAATAGCGTGTCAGTTACGCTTGCTTTATCGGTTGTAATACGCACTGTTTGGCCGCGTGTTACTTTGTGCGCCGGTAACTGTACAGACTTAACTTTTGGCGATGCGTGCTCTGTTTTATACTCAAGCTGGTAAGTTTCGCTCTTTAATGTTGGCTTTAACGGTAAAGCCAAAGGCTCGGCCGGCTGCTTGGTAATTGCACAACCTGCTGATAATAATATAAAAAGTGATACAACTATAAAACGCATAAATACTTAACATCCACTTAAAAAGCCAATAATCGCAACATTGTACGTTAGTCCTATCAAAACTTCATGATATTATGCACATAGATGTAGTTAAAAAAGAATAAATTTGTAACGAATGAAGTATCTCACTAATTTTATGTATGTTTGGGTCGCTATTTGTCTATCTTTATCGCTTCAGGCAATAGCTAAAGCAGACTCAAGCTGGGATGGATTCGTAAAACAGTATGGACGCTACGCAGAAAAAAAACTCAACAGTAAAGGTATTCCTGGCGCTGCGCTTTCGATAGTGAGTATTGGTAACGCCGATTATATCCACACCATGGGCCGCACCAAGGCAAGAAGTGGCACACAGGTTAACCGCCACACCCGCTTTAGGTTGGCTTCGGTGTCAAAAACATTTGCAGGGTCGTTAACTGCAAAGCTTGCAAGTGAAGGGTTAATAGATTTATTTAAACCGGTAAGTGAGTATATACCTGCCTTTAAAGGCACGGTTTATAAAGATAATTTAAAAGTATTTCACTTATTAAGCCACTCCAGCGGTTTGGTTCCTAATGCGTATGACAATTTAATCGAATCAAGAATGGATTACCCCGATATTGTCGAAAAGCTATTAACAGTAAAGCCCATTTGCGAACCAGGCCAATGCTATGGCTATCAAAATGTGATGTTTAGTTTAATTGATGATGTCATTTACAGCAGTACCAATAAAAAATATGACCAGTGGCTGCAAGAGGGAATTTTTACACCATTAAAAATGAGCGATACCAGCTTAGGCTACGATGCAATGGTGCAGGATAAAAATTATGCGCTGCCGCATGTTAGAGGCAAAAAACGTTGGTACACAGCCAAGCTGAAAAAAAACTATTATAAAGTCGGCCCGGCTGCGGGCGTAAATGCAAGTGCCACCGATATGGCAAAATGGTTAAATGCGCAATTAGGGCAAAACCTAGATGTACTTTCTTTAGATGCACTTGCTACACAAACACGTCCTTATACACTTACAAAAAAAGAGCGTTATAGACGAGTATGGAAAAAGGAATTAGAACAAGCTTATTATGGATTAGGCTGGCGTGTTTATAACTATAACGATGAAACGCTTTATTATCATAGTGGCTGGGTGCAAGGCTATCGCAGTGACTTAGTGGTTATACCGCATTTAAATGTGGGTTTTAGCTTGATTGTTAACGCGGAAACAGGCGTGATAAATGAATTAACTACTGAATTTTTAGACCGTTTATTAAAATACAAACGCACTAAATAAAACAGGCCTAAAATTGCCTAAAAAGCGCCGTGCTTTAAATTTATTGTTTAAAGGTAAAAAGCATAAATAAGTACATATAATAAAAAAACCAGCTTAATGCTGGTTTTTTTATAAAAAGCTCACTGCACAATTAACTTATGCGCGTGGTAATTGAATCTTTTTTTCTGCACTTTGACGATACAATACAACAGTGTGACCTATTGTTTGTAGCTTAGTAGCGCCGGTTTCACGAACGATTGCATCAAAAATAAGTGCTTTTGTTTCACGATCGTCAGTAGGTACTTTTACTTTAATCAATTCGTGAATTTCTAATGCACTTTGAATTTCGACTACTACGCCCTCGGTTAAACCGTTAGAACCTAGTAAAACTACAGGCTTAAGGCTATGTGCCTGACCTTTTAAAAACTGCTTTTGTTTGTTTGATAATGTCATGTTTATACAAATTTTGCTGAATATGGCTTGAATTAAGGGTATTCTAACGCCATCTAAAGAATATTACTAATTAGTTGCGTGTTAATTTATGACAAATAAAAAACATTCAGCCAGTTCAAAGCGATGGCTGAAAGAACATTTTGATGATCAATATGTTCAGCAAGCGCAAAAAAAAGGCTGGCGTTCTCGAGCTGTTTTCAAATTAGATGAGATCCAAAATAAAGATAAACTGATTCGCCCTGGTATGACCGTTGTTGATTTAGGTGCTGCACCTGGCAGTTGGTCACAATACTTAGCCGAGAAAGTATCTGATAAAGGTCAGGTTGTTGCGTGTGACATATTACCTATGGACTCACTTGCGGGGGTTGACTTTTTACAAGGCGATTTTCGTGAAGAAGCCGTACTTGATGCATTGTTAAAACGCATTGATGGTAAAAATGTTGATGTGGTACTCTCTGACATGGCACCAAATATGAGCGGTAATAACTCGGTAGATCAAGCGGGTAGCATGTATTTGGTAGAATTAGCACTTGATATGTGTCATCAAGTATTAAAGAAAAATGGTGCATTTGTTGTTAAAGTGTTTCAAGGTGAAGGCTTTGATCAATACTTGCAAGACGTTCGTAATAGTTTTAAAGCAGTGAAAATACGCAAACCTGATGCCTCACGTGCCCGTTCTCGGGAAGTATATATAGTAGCGACCGGCTACAAACTGTAGTACAGTTGCTTGGCGTTTAGTTGAATTTAAATTAATTGGATACAAGAGGTTAACCCCTTGAGCGATATGGCGAAAAATCTAATACTCTGGCTGGTTATTGCAGTTGTGCTAATGTCAGTATTTCAGAGCTTTAATGGCGGCGATCAAGTTGATCGTCAAACAAGTTACACTCAATTTGTAAAAGACGTGCGTAGCGGCTCTTTACAAGAAGTTATTATTGACCGTGGAACGGGTAATATTACAGGTACTAAAAGCAGTGGTGAACGTTTTCAAACCACAATGCCAATGTACGATGAAGATTTAATTAATGATTTACTTAAAAACGATGTAAATGTGAAAGGCGTTCAGCCTGAAGAACAATCGTTTTTAGCAAGTATTTTTATCTCTTGGTTCCCAATGTTGCTGCTTATAGGTGTATGGATATTCTTCATGCGTCAAATGCAAGGCGGTGGCGGTAAAGGCGCAATGTCGTTTGGTAAAAGCAAAGCGCGCCTGATGAGCGAAGACCAAGTTAAAACAACTTTTGCTGATGTAGCAGGTTGTGATGAAGCAAAAGACGACGTAACAGAGTTAGTAGACTTTTTACGTGACCCTTCTAAGTTCCAAAAACTTGGTGGTAGTATTCCTAAGGGCGTACTAATGGTGGGTCCTCCTGGTACGGGTAAAACATTACTTGCTAAAGCCGTAGCCGGTGAAGCAAAAGTACCGTTTTTCACCATTTCAGGTTCTGACTTTGTTGAAATGTTTGTTGGTGTGGGCGCATCGCGTGTACGTGACATGTTTGAGCAAGCTAAAAAGGCTGCACCCTGTATTATCTTTATAGATGAGATTGATGCTGTAGGTCGTAAGCGTGGCGCTGGCATGGGCGGTGGACACGACGAACGTGAACAAACACTAAACCAAATGCTAGTAGAAATGGATGGTTTTGAAGGTAACGAAGGTATTATCGTTATAGCGGCAACTAACCGCCCTGACGTACTAGACCCTGCATTACTACGTCCTGGTCGTTTTGACCGTCAAGTAGTGGTTGGCTTGCCTGATATTCGCGGCCGTGAGCAAATTCTTAAAGTACATATGCGTAAAGTGCCATTAGGCGATAACGTAGAAGCGGCAGTTATTGCACGTGGTACGCCTGGTTTCTCTGGTGCTGATTTAGCAAATCTTGTAAACGAAGCCGCACTTTATGCCGCACGTGGTAATAAACGTGTTGTAAGTATGGCTGAATTTGATGCTGCTAAAGATAAAATCATGATGGGTGCAGAGCGCAAGACCATGGTGATGAGTGAGCAAGAGAAAGAAATGACGGCTTACCATGAAGCGGGCCATGCTATTGTTGGCCGTATGGTGCCAGAGCACGACCCAGTTTATAAAGTGTCGATTATTCCACGTGGCCGTGCCCTTGGTGTAACTATGTACTTACCTGAACAGGACCGTGTTAGTCATTCTAAAGAGCTTTTAGAGTCAATGATTTCAAGCCTTTACGGTGGCCGAATTGCTGAAGCACTTATCTATGGCGAAGACAAAGTAACAACGGGTGCGAGTAACGACATTGAGCGTGCAACAGATATTGCACGTAAAATGGTAACGCAGTGGGGCTTGAGTGAAAAACTAGGTCCGTTACTTTACGCTGAAGATCAAAACGAGATGTACATGGGTGGCGGCGGTGGTCGCGCAATGAGCATGTCTGATGAAACAGCTAAAGTAATTGATGCCGAAGTACGCTTATTCTCAGACCGTAATTATCAAAGAGCAGAAGATATATTAAAAGAAAATATTGATATTCTTCATGCGATGAAAGATGCATTAATGAAATACGAAACAATTGATGCTAAACAAATTGATGATTTAATGGCGCGTCAGCCTGTGCGTGAACCACGTGATGCACACGACCGTTTAGACGATAAGCCAACTAAAACAGTTGCACCTCAAGAAAAGCCGGTTGATGAAAGCCAAAAACCGGATGATTCATCGAAAAAAGATGAAACAAACCTTGATGATAAAGCTGAATAATCGTTAAAATAATACTTTAAAAGCCCCGTACTTCGGGGCTTTTTTGTATCAAATAACTAAAAGGTTGGCGATGACTAACATAATAAACCTTCCCCGTGGGCGTAAACTTAATTTAGAAAAACCATGTGTGATGGGTATTTTAAATGTGACCCCAGATTCATTTTCTGATGGTGGAAAGTTTTTAGATACAGCGCACGCGGTGCAACAGGCAATGCAGTTGTTAGACGAGGGTGCAACTATCATTGATATTGGCGGGGAGTCTACACGTCCAGGCGCGCCAGATGTTAATTTAGACGATGAACTTAATCGTGTGATACCTGCAATAAAAGCCATTAGAGCTAAAAGTGACTGCGTTATATCGGTAGATACCAGTAAAGCGCAGGTCATGGAGCAGGCGATTTTAGCAGGTGCTGATATAGTTAACGACGTACGTGCATTACAAGAGCCCCACACCCTTAGCACACTCGTTAAGTATCCCGATGTAGCAATTTGTTTAATGCATATGCAAGGGCAGCCAAGGACAATGCAAAGTGAACCCACTTATACTGACTTGCTAGCGCAAATTAACCTCTTTTTTGAGCAGCGCATAAGCGCATGCGAAACAGCGGGTATTAAGGTGGAGCAACTTATCCTCGACCCAGGTTTTGGCTTTGGCAAAACCCTAGAGCATAATTTTGAAATACTTGCTAAATTTAATGCATTTAATAAGTTTGAACTACCGCTTTTAGCGGGTCTTTCACGCAAGTCGATGATAGGCAATTTGCTAAACAGAAAAACAGATGAGCGATTAGCGGGCAGCTTAGCCGGTGCGCTAATTGCCGCGCAAAATGGCGCAAAAATTATTCGTGTACACGATGTAAAAGAAACAGCAGATGTGCTTGGTGTACTCCAAGCTTGCGAAAAAGGAGCTTTATAATGAGCGAAAGAAAATATTTTGGTACCGATGGGGTGCGTGGTTTAGTGGGCACAGCTCCAATTAACCCTGAGTTTGCAATGAAATTAGGCTGGGCCGCAGGTCGAGTTTTGTCTCTAAGTGGAACAAAAAAAGTAATTATAGGTAAAGATACCCGTATCTCGGGTTACATGTTAGAAACCGCGCTTGAAGCTGGTTTAATTGCCGCAGGAATAGATGTCGTACTGCTTGGGCCAATGCCAACGCCCGCTGTAGCATATTTGGCGCAAACGTTTAGAGCCGAAGCAGGTATTGTAATTAGTGCATCGCATAACCCTTATTACGATAACGGGATTAAGTTTTTTAATGGCCAAGGCTTGAAACTGGATGACGACGTTGAGCTACAAATTGAAGCGATGCTTGATGAACCAATGACCTGTGTTGCCTCAGATAAACTTGGTAAAGCCTCGCGCTTAGTAAGTGCTGATGGGCGCTATATTGAATTTTGTAAAAGCCAATTTCCACAAGGCTTATCACTTGAAGGTTTAAAAGTTGTACTAGATTGTGCCAATGGCGCAACCTACCATATTGCACCGTCGGTAATGCGTGAGCTAGGCGCTGAAGTGATTACTCATGCATGTGAGCCTAATGGGGTGAACATAAACCATGAATGTGGTGCTACACACGTTGATACGTTAAAGCGCAAAGTGCTAGAGCATAAAGCTGATGTGGGTATTGCTTACGATGGTGATGGTGATCGCGTAATGATGGTTGATCACAACGGTCGCGTATTTGACGGTGATGACTTAGTTTACATTATTGCCTGCCAAGCGGCTGAAGATCATATGCTAGGTGGTGGTGTTGTTGGCACGGTTATGTCGAACATGGGGCTTGAAAATGCATTAAAAGCAAAAGGAATTGAATTCGCGCGCAGTAAAGTTGGTGACCGTTATGTAATGGAAATGCTGCAGCAAAAAGGGTGGAGAATTGGCGGTGAAAGCTCAGGCCATGTATTAAACCTCGATTTAATCACCACGGGCGATGGTATCATTTCAAGCCTTCAGGTATTGGCTGCAATGGTGGCTCAAAATCGCACATTACAAGATTTAGGGGCTGGTTTTACAAAGTACCCAATGAAAATGATTAATGTACGTTACACACCTGGCACAGACCCTACACAAGCACCAGAAGTACAAGATGCAGTTGCGCAAGTAGAGCAAGCTTTAGGCGAAAAAGGCCGTGTTTTACTGCGTAAATCAGGCACTGAACCGGTAGTACGTGTTATGGTTGAAGCCGAACAAGAAAAAATAGTCTTAGACAGTGCGCAAAAAATTGCAGCAGTTGTCGAATCTATGAGCAAATAAACTGATTGAGAACAATAACCTCTTGTAACTTAGGGCGAGAAAAGTTAATATCTCGCCCGCTTTCTAATCTGGAGTGGAAAATGGCAATACGTAAGGCAATGGTCGCAGGCAACTGGAAAATGAATGGCTCTTTAGAGCTTGTCACTCAACTGTCTGATGCCATTAACAGTGTTAAATCAAATGAGATAGACATTGTTTTATTTCCTCCATTTCCATTAGTATCAGCACTGGTTGACAGTGGTGTTACCACGGGTACCCAAACGCTAAGTGAAAATACCCCAGGCGCCTTTACCGGTGAAGTGGATGCTCAGCTTATTAAAGATTTAGGTGCTAAGTACGTACTCGTAGGTCATTCAGAGCGACGCAGTATTTACAAAGAAAGCAATGCAACCGTAGCCGCAAAATTTGCCCGTGCACAGCAAGTAGGACTAACACCTATCTTGTGTATAGGTGAAAGCGAGAGCGAACAAGAAAACGGTCAAACCGAACATGTGGTTGCTGCACAAATTGATGCAGTAATTGAGAAATTAGGTGTAGCAGCACTGAAAGATTCTGTGATAGCATACGAGCCCGTTTGGGCCATAGGCACAGGTAAGACTGCATCGCCAGAACAGGCACAAGCTGTTCATAAATTTATCCGTGACAAAATTGCATCATTAGATAGCGATTTAGCACAAGGGCTTACCATCTTGTATGGTGGTAGCGTTAACGAAAAAAATAGCGAATTATTATTTGCACAACCAGATATAGACGGCGGCCTTATTGGCGGTGCTAGTCTAAAAGCAGATTCGTTCACTGCAATCTGTAACAGTGCAAAAGGGACCGTATAAGATGTACGAAATTTTATTAGTAGTTTATTTAGTTGTTGCTTTAGCTTTAGTTGGTATGGTTTTAATCCAGCAAGGTAAAGGCGCAGACATGGGTTCTTCATTTGGTGCCGGTGCTTCGGGCACAGTTTTTGGCTCATCAGGTGCAGGTAACTTCATGACCAAAACAACAACAAGCTTAGCAACAGTGTTTTTTGTTTTAAGTATTGTGTTAGGTAACTTAACTGCCGGTCAAATTAAAAAGACCGATGAGTGGGAAAACCTTGAAGCAGCACCTGCAGTAGAAACTGTAGCGCCAGCAGAAGAAGACGTACCTGTTACTCAACAGCAGAGCTCTGACGTACCAAACTAATTTAGCGTAAAGATAACGTTAAACGACTTATACTCACTCCTCAAGTAAGTCAATAAGTTTAACACCTAAGCGAAAGCTTAAAAAATGCGGATGTGGTGGAATTGGTAGACACGCTACCTTGAGGGGGTAGTGCTTTCGGGCGTGGGGGTTCAAGTCCCCCCATCCGCACCAAATTATAAAACCAGTAGCAGCAATGTTACTGGTTTTTTTATGGGAAATTTTCAATTTGCTCACTTATTAATCGCTTGATCCTTTTTGCGTTTATTAGTTGTTTAAAACTCGCTGTATTTGTAAAAAAAACTAGAAATATTACAAATTTAGTTAACACTTATAGGTAATAAGCCGATAATAGATATAGACAACAAAATAAGGTATACACAATGGCTTCAGGCTTCTCTTTTCAAAACCTCAGCATAAGTAAAAAAATACATGCGATTACCAGCATTGCGGTTGTAGCATTTTTAGCAATCGTTTTGATTAATTACTTTGCAATGAATGACAATAGAATCGCACTTGATGAAATGGAAAAGTCTTCATATCAGGTTGTTAAGTTAACATCAGCAAATGTAAGTCTTTTAGAAAAGCTCGATGAGCTTTATACGCAAGCAGTTACATTTGGTGAGCAGGAGTTAGTAGAGAAAGCGGCTGACACATACAATGCACTAAGCAACAACATAAATGCGGTTGAGCAAATAAACGCTTCGTATATTCATAGTGACACGAAAGTTCAGTTAGCAAATTACGAAAAAATATCAGCCAGTATTGCCAATGGCATGGTAAATGGAACCGCTGACTTCAGTAAAATTCAGCAACAAGCACAAAGAAAAACAGCACTGTATAATGATGTGCTTGAAAAGTTTAAAACCGCTCAAGCAAAAGCGGACGATCGCTTTTTTGAGTTAGTTGCAAGTACTAAAGAGCGTTCTGATCACGCACTGACACTTATGTTGGTAGTATCTATTGTTTCGTTAATTTTACTGCTATTTATGGCTATTTGGATTGCTAAACGTATTGCTGCCTCTGCAAGTGATGCCGCTAATAACCTGAGTCTACTCGCAAACGGTAAAGGGTCGCTGAGCACTAATCTGAGCGTTAATTCAGAGGATGAAATTGGTCAAGTATCAATTAACTTCAACTCCTTCATCGCTTTGCTGAAAAAAACAGTACTTGAAGTAATCGCGGTATGTGAGCCACTAATGGAGAACTCAACTCGCTTAGTGCAAGGTATGGAGCAGGCTGAACGCGCTACCACAAAGCAAACAACAGAGGCTGAGGTGGTTAAACAGTCTATGGAAGAGATGAAGCAAAGCGTGGGGGATATTTCTCAATCGGCGGCAAGTGCATCAAATGCAGCGCAAACAGCAGAAAAAGAGGTAGAACAAAGCAGAACTCAAGTTCAAATGTCAGTCACCGCCTCACGTACGTTAAGTGATGAAATAAATCAAGCCGCCTCAACTATCAATAAGTTAGCTGATGATACAAAAAATGTGTCTCAAATTCTTAATGTGATCACATCTATTGCTGAGCAAACTAATTTATTAGCTTTAAATGCTGCTATAGAAGCGGCCCGTGCAGGTGAGCATGGTAGAGGCTTTGCCGTGGTTGCGGATGAAGTAAGAGAGCTTGCATCACGTACAGCACATTCAACGAATGAAATTCGAGAGTTACTAAGCACCTTGACTGAGGCTGCAAATGAGTCTGTGACGGCGATGACATCAGCGCGAGATATGGCCACAGATAACGCAACAGCCGCAGAGAAAACTGGCGTTTCGATAGAAAAAATTGCAGAGCAAATGTTAGAAATAAATGGTATGAACTCACAAATCGCCGCTGCAACAGAAGAGCAAACATCGGTTGCTGCGATGGTGGTAGAAAATGTGACGAATATGCATGAATCGTTTGAAGACACCATGGACTCACTCGCGGCGGTAAGGGATGTAGCGAAAAACCTACACTACCTTTCAGATAACCTTTTAGATGCCACCGCGAAGTTTAAAATTGAGTAATATTAACCCGTAATAATACTTAATCATTTTAGAGGCTAAGCTAGGCGGTAGCTGCATTAAAAAATCGTTATTTAGAGCAACTAAATAACGTTTTTTTTGCCTAGCTATCTACACACTTTGCCTGCCTCTCAATTGCTCATTTATTTAAGGGTATTAGTATAAAGCCGTAATATTTTGATATAAAAAAACCACCTAATCGATGGTTTTTTTTATATCTAGCTACCGCGCTTAAAACGTAGCAACTACCTTAACTTTATCTGTTGCCTTACTGCTGTCTATATAACCAATTGAGTCGCCATTACTAGCAACAAAATCAATAACAGCTTGGTCAGAATCAAATTTCTCTGGTGGTGTACCTTTACCGGTAAAAACAAGTTTTGACCAATAGGCATTTAATTGGCTACTTGATTTACCAACTACTTTAGAATTGAATTCATCTGCAACAGCGGTACCATTTTGAGTAGCTGGGTTCACTTTATTACCGTTAGCAAATGACTTTGCTTTTCCTAGGTAAATCTTTTTAATAGTATCGGCATCAAGTGCACTTGCATTGCTAGGGTTTACTATTACCGCAACTTCAGCATAGGCGCTAAACGCACATACCGACAGTACACTGGCTAGGATTAATTTTTTCATATTTCGCTCCAATTAGAATACTAAGTCAACGCCGACAGCTACTACATCAGTTTCAATGTTTGTTATGTCGTCATCTAAGCGACTAAAGTCGATTTTAAATGCAGCTGATGGGTGGAAGTCATAACGGGCGCCGATGGTGTAAACATTACTTTTTGCTTTAGAGCCTTCTAATGCTGAATTTATACCTGCATTTAATTGCGGCACAGCTGTAAGTGAATCATAACGGTTGTTATCGTGTTTATCGTCGTTGTTTTCATAGGTAACGTGAACAAGCCACTCATCCATACGATAGCCTAGAGAGGTATAGTATTGAGTTTGCTCAGCTAAAGCACTGTTATCGACTTCAAACTGAGTATACTCTGCATCAAATAAAATATTGTTGTAGTCAATTGAAAAGCCAAGTGCGAAAAATGCCCCATCGTCTTCATTTACAGCAATGCTATCAGCTTGATCTGTGAAACCCGAGCTGCGAAGAGTTGCCTCTAGGCCATTAAGGGCGATACCAGCATCAGTATCATTTTCAATGTCAATGGTGGTCTCTGCCACAAAATAGGCAACACGTGCGCTAAACCAATCGTAACTAAGTGACCAGTTAAGACCAACGATATCATTAAGCTCAGTTTCACCATTGACTGACACTACTGCAATATTATCTTCAAAGCTACCATATATGACTTGAAGAGTTGAGTCCCAATCACCGATTTGTGATGTATATAGTAAGCTCAACCCTTCGTAAGTAGAAAATGGTAAATTGTAAACCGATTGAGGAGGGCGAACCCAGCGGTAAGTGTAACCTACATCTAGAAAGTCAGAGTATTTGTAAAATGGCGCACGCATTTTACCAGCGCTGAGTTGTAATTCATCACTAAACTCATAAGTTAAATACGCCCACTCAAAATCGGCATCAAAATCATTCTCGCCGCGAGCCACAATTTGCGCTGTTGCGCTGAGCTTTTCCTGAAGATCGGCAGATAGTTGTAATGCAAATACACTCTCATTTTTAAATGAGATATCGTCATCATATCCGTATAAAGTTTGATCACTGTCTAGACTTTTACCACCCACTATAGATGCAAAGCCATTTATACGAACTTCAGCACTCGTGTAACTAGATGCAAGTGCGGCACATATTGCTACTGCTACAGATAGCTTTTTCATATGTATTTCCTATTTGTTATTTAGATGTTGATTTCATGGGGATTATAGAAGTGATTTTAGTTTTTATCTAATAATTTTAGCTAGTTAGTAAAAAAAGAAGTGAGCATTTAGTTTATATTGAAGTTTACAATTGTTAATTTTGAGGTTTTAGTAATCAAAGTTGTTGATTTAATTAAAGTTAAAAATTATTTGAATTTATTAAAGTTGTTTATCTAATAATTTATAAAATAGTAATTACTGTTTAATTAATTGTTTATCTCTTATTTATCTTACGTTTTGCTTGTTTATAAACATTAAACATAGCGTTAAAGCGGACTTTAAGAGAGTGATAATAATAAAGAGGCTACCTTTATCGATTACGAGTCACTTAAATGTTTATACCAAAAGGTATGCTTAGCTACAGTGTATTTAGTCTTACCCTTTGTTTTGTAATCAAATAACAACTTCCTAAACCTGAATTTTAGCTTAACATTACCACTGTATTAGCAAGGTAGTTCAAAGGAAGTGACAGTGATGAAGAGGCTAGCATGGTTAGTATTATGTTGCTTTGCATCCTATGCATATAGTAACGATGAAGTAAGTATTACATTGGTGGGGCATATTTCTCCGGTGTGTGAATTTACCTCACAAAATAATAACCTAGAGTTTTCTTCTGATGGCGTTGCTAATACAACATTAGAGATAAACTGTAATTCGCCAATGCGAATATCAATGCAGTCACTTAATGGCGGTTTGAGTCATGAGCAAAGCAGTAGAATAAGTTCATATAATATTAACTGGAAGTTGGAAGGTGCCAACAACAATGTGTCTGTATCGGCACAGGCAACCAAATCGACATATAGTTTTAATATTAATGATATTTTATTTGATAGCATTGCTGAGATTCAGTTAACTCTAGATGAGCCCTTGATATATGCAGGAAGCTACCAGGATGTGATCCGCATAGAAATGACACCATCAGTAGTATCGGGTGGCGTGCTTTAAACGCACATTTATTAAACATAACAAACTATATGTCACATGGATAAGGAATATAACAATGAATAAACTAATCGTAATTTCAGCAATCGCAGCACTATCTTCAGGTTCAGCACTAGCAGAAAACTTAAATGTAGGTGGTGCCGTTGAGTCTGTATGTGAAGTAAGCAATATTGCAACAACACACTACTTTCCAGCTCTTGCGTTGGGGAATACAAAAACAGTTAATTTTGACTTGAAATGTAATGATGTGGATGGTGCAACACTTACTTTAACTACTTCTGAGGGACACCTTCAAAACGCTGATCACGAAGACAGAGGTGTAGGATACACTGCTCATTTAACAGCAGGTCCTTATGATTTTACTTTGTCAGCTGAAGATGGAACGAATGATCAGAGTGCTTTTCAAAGCAATGGTGGAAGTAACACATTAGCAACGACAGGCGTAACAGGAATGATTGACCTAGAAGTTACTCAGACTCCTGTATATGCAGGTACGTATGCAGATACTTTAATGCTAACTGTAACAGCAAACTAAAGTTAAATAGAAAAGGCAGTGACTATGCACTGCCTTTATTCAGGAGGGAATTCTATGCATATTTTACTTATCTTTATATTTTGTTTGCTTTCATTTTCAGTCAATGCCTTTCAAGTGAGACCTATGGTAGCCGATCTCAGCTCTCAAGGTAGTCAGTCGCAGCAAACACTTCGAATAATAAACCCATCAGATAAACCCTTAACTATTGATGTTTCTGCTTTTAATATGAGTATAAGTGATAATGGCGTTGAGTCTTTAGAGGTAAACGAAGAAGACTTCTTAATTATTCCTATGACAACGATTATCCCACCGGGAAATAGTCAATCGGTAATCGTTCGATATATTGGGGAGCCCATTATTAACCACTCTAAGTCTTATCGAATTACCGTAGAACAAGTGTCAGTTAACTTGAATGATAATGCCCAATCTGGTGTTGGTATGTCACTTAGTTTTAGAACGCTATTTAACGTTGTTCCCGATAATGCTAAAGCTAACCTAATAATTAAAGAAAAAAAACAATTAGCAGAAAATCAATGGGGTGTGTCGTTAGAAAACCAAGGGAACAAATATGTACGCCTTTCAAAAGGTCAGTGGAATATTAAATCTAAGGGTAAAGTATTAACTTTAGAAGGAATGGATCTGAGTAGAGCCCTATCAGGTAAAATTTTACTTCCAAATTCAAAAAGCAATATTTCAATTTCAATACCAAAAGAGTTTCAAGCTGCTGATAGTGAGTTAGAGGTTATATTCTAATGTTTTGTGTTCAGTGGCTCTCCCGATGTTTAATGATACTAATATGTAGTATTTTTATATCGGTAGAGGCTCTGGAAGTAACACCTATGGTGATTACATTATCTCCGGAGAAGCCTTCAAAAATACCTTCCAGTCTAATTTACAATCAACTGCCTAGAGAGATTGCATTTGACATTGAAATATATGAAATCGATTTTTCTACACCGAGTCCTTCTTTAATTAAGCTGGAAGATTCTCCATTATGGGTATTTCCTCCCTCACTATTTTTACAAGAAGGGCAAGGTCAGAGGATTCAATTTAGATGGATTGGACAGAGGCTCCCACTGCAGGATAAGAGTTATCAGGTCAGTTTAATAGAGCAGCCGTTAGCTTCTAATATCGGAAGTGGTACCTCGCAACTAAAAATATTAATGAATGTAAATTTAGTTGTTCACGTAGACAGGGATATATATTTACCTAACTTAAAAATACTGACTTCTAGAATAGAAAGTGGGGAGGTTTTAGCCCAAGTCAAAAATGAAGGAGAGGGGGCTGCGCGGCTCAGTGACTATAAAATTAAAGTAACTACAAATAAATCCGTTGTAACTACTTTTGAAAAACAAGCTTTATTGGAGAAGGGGTACGATGTTTTTTTTGCGCCTTATGCCACACAGACCATAAAAGTTAAGCTACCTGAACATATTGAAAGCCGTGAGGTAGAGTATTTAAGTTTAGATCTGGTGCAATGAAAACTTTAGCAGTGTTCCTCTTTGCTGTATTTTTTTTACCACTTAGCGTGTTAGCAAAAATAAACCCTTCTAGTAGGACAATTGAACTTAATGTGTCAGTTCAATTAAATAAAAGCCCTATAGGTCAAGTCTCCCTTAAAGTTGATAAAAATGATGCCCTTTTTTTAAAGTGGGACGAATTAGAGCCACACCTTCGCGAAATTTTACTTGAAGAAAAAGAGAGGGAGCTATTTAAGGTATTAAAAGGCAATACTTTAGCGGTAACTTCATTAAGGGAACTAGGTTTTAGTGTTGTGTTTGATATGAGTGATTTTAGTTTGGACGTTGTTGTTCCCGTAGAATTAACCCGCCCGCAAAAATTAAGTGCGCAAATGCAAAGGAAAAGGTTGAAGGCTATTGAACCAGCCAATGCGAGTGGGTTTGTTAACGCATATGCAAGCTACGTTCACCAAGATGATAAGGAGCAACAGCAAGTTCAAGAGCAATACGCATTACGATCCGAAATTGTAGCGAGTTGGCAAGGCTGGGTGGTAGAAAATGAATTCGAATATAATAAAATATCGCAGCCAGCCTCATCAAGTTTTAAGCGGCGAGGAACTCGGCTTATTCATGATTTACCAAATTTAGGTATGCGTCTTTCTCTTGGAGACAATTTTAGCTCTGGTGGCTACTTCCAGAACTCTTCTCGTTTGTTAGGCTTTTCAATAGCACATGATTTTTCTCTATTATCAGACAGGCCCATAAGGCCAACTGCTTCACGTAGCTTTACTCTTCAAAGCCCTTCAAGTGTAGAGGTATATGTCGATGAACGAATTATTCAGCGCCTTAATTTGGTTGCGGGTATTTATTCTTTAGATGACATACCTTTGAGCGAAGGCAGCAATAATATCTCTCTAAAAATTACTGATATAGCTGGCGTTGTGCGCTATGTAAACTTTGATGTTGCAACTGGCTTAGATCTATTTGCACAAGGGCAGCTTGAATATGAAATTCACTTAGGCGTTCCTGCTGAGGCTGGCGATAAACTCGAGTATGAACCAGATTCTCCCTTCCTCAGTGCCTATCTGGATTATGGCCTGACCCCAAGTTGGACTGCAGGGGTTACAGCGCAGGGAGATAAATATGCGCAACAAATTGGCTTTAAACAAATCTATGCAGCTCAAATAGGCCAACTGGCATTTGAGGGCGCATTTAGCTTCGCGGAACGCCAAGGATACGCTTACCGTACTGTTTATAGTAGCTATAATATGAGCAACTTAGGAAGTGAGCTAACGCTCGGTTATGAATACAGTTCAAAAGACTTTACAGCTTTAGGTTTTAGGTCTCAAGATACGTTTAATAACCGCTATAGAGAACACTATGCACAGGCGAGTTATAGTTATTATGTTAACGATAGAACGTTAGCCTCTTTTTTTACAAATATTTCCCGAGATCATCAAAGTGTTCAATTTGATAAATCGCTGGGAGTCAATTTCTCAGGCGACTTGGTAAATAGTCAGTGGAGATATACTGCAGGGGCGCAATGGGATGAGTTAAAAGGTGAGCGAGAGTGGGGTATAAATTTATCATTTACCTATAAATTTAATAATCAGCATAGAGTTAAACTATCCCACCAGTCTAGACGTGATAAAACGAGACTAGAATTTACTCAAGACAGTAATCAGCGTTTTGTCGGTGCTTTGAACTTTCGAGCTGGTTTAGAGAGCAACGAATTAAATAAAACTATCTTTGATTTAAACATGCAATATAACGCAAACCGTTTTGCTGCTAACCTTGAACATGCAAGTTTTTATAAAGATTTAAATGCTCGTTCTGCTTATCATCAAAGTCGTGTAAGCCTCTCATCTAGCATAGCTTTTGCAGATGATGCATGGGCATTTGGAAAGCCAATATACGATAGCTTTGCTTTGGTTAACGCCCACAAAAGTTTAGAAAATAAAGTGATTACATTAGGCCGAGTTGAAAATGACTATAGAGCTGATAATAGAGATTTCAAAACTATATTACTTAATGATTTGAGCTCATATGACAATATCAACATTCCTGTTGATATTGATGATCTAGCCCCTGGCTATGATATGGGCTCTGGCATGCTTAGCTTTTACCCTAAATACAAAACTGGACATAAGGCAATAATTGGGACTGCAGCAAATATTTCTGTTATTGCAACTCTTCGAAGTAAGGACGAGAGCCCCTTAGCCTTAATGGTTGGAAAGGCTATTTGTCAAGATAAAGCATCGGCCAAAGAGTATACATTCTTCACAAATAAGCGGGGCCGCTTTGCAATAACTGGCCTTGCTCCTTGTCAGTATAAAGTGACCTTACAAAATAAAGATAGTACTACATTTTTAATAGAGGTTCGTGATGCAGAGCAACTTCAACGAAAAGGGGTTATTTATGTTCATTAAAATTGTGTATTTAGCAATAAGTATATTTTTACTAACTATGGCATATAGAGTTAATGCTCAGTGTGATGCAAGTATTGGGGAAATTGAATATTTGTTTGATGACCTGTCTTTTTATCACGTAAAATCACAAGTCGATGCTGAGAAGACAATTCGAGTAGACACAATAAATACGTCGGATTGTACTTTGTATTTTAGTCTTTCTTCGCAAAACCAAGGATACCTTAAAAGTAACTCTCAATTTATTGACTATCAAATTCGTCTAGAAAATCAGTTGTTAAGTAGGAGCATCAATCAGGTTAAGCTTAACAATAGCAAAGTAGATATCAGGCTAGTGATCCCCGCAGGGACGCCAGTAAAAGCAGGGTATTACACTGATAGGCTTGAGTTGAGACTCTATGATGAAAATAAGCAAACCGTAGATGAAATAGAAATCGAGATTGAAACTAATATTCAACCCCGAACTAGTTTATCTTTATTAGGTTATAACACTTTTTCTAATACTGTTTATTTGGGAGAATTGAAGCCCGCAGAAAAATACACCATGTTACCTAGCTTACAAATAGTGACTAATACGGATGTTCAACTTAATGTAACCTCAGAGAATAAAAGTCGTTTATTACACTCTATTTTTAGTAATAAATATGGTATTAGCTATACATTGCAGTTAGGCTCAGAAGAAATTAACTTAGTAAAAGCTTCAAGTCTAAACTTTTCGTATTCTGGCCAGACTGAGTTTTACATTCCGCTTAGCATTCAATTGGAGGACTTCACACGTCAAGCCGCTGGAGAGTATTCAGATGTTATTCGTTTTCAAATAAGCCCACTTAATTATTAACTTTACTTAAGTTTTTTTGGCACCAAAGCAATGCTTGTTGTTTGTTTTTTACAGATATTTTTTGATAAATTTTATGTAAATGCACTCTGACAGTGGCTTCACTTATAAATAAGCTATCTGCAATAGCGGTGGAGTGTAGACCGGAGAAAAGCAAGTTTAATACTTTAATTTCTTTACAAGTAAGGTTACTTGATTGCAGGGTGGTTTGCTGTTCAGTGGCTAACATTTGTCTCATCCAGCTGTCAGTGACATCACGGGGAAACCAGAGCTTACCTTGTTCAATAGCTTCAAGGCCTTGTTGAAAAAGGGAGTCATCTGAACTTTCGTAAAAAAGTCCCTTTAAATTAGGCCATTCTTTTAAAGCTAATACGTCACTATTTTTTGGAACATCAAAAATAACTAAGCTTTTATAACCGTTATCTTGCATAAACTTATTGATAAGTTCATAAGTTGTGATTACATTAAGTGCTTGGTAATTAACTAATAAAATGTTGTAGTTAGCTGCTACACAGAAAAGTGAAGTATAGTCTGGACTATTAAAGCACTTTATATAGCGTATTGGAGTATTTTTAATATCCATAATTTCTGTCCGTAGATGCAATAGTAATACTATATTGCTATTTTTGGTTAATATCAATCATAGTGCATAGTTCGATAAGCTATACGAAGCTTTAATTAATGTGCTTTATGGAATAATGGTTCTCTTATATGTAAACATAAAAGGTGCACAAAATTAGAGTGTGTATAACGTGATTACTTTTTAGCAAAAGGCCCATTTTTTTGTGTAGGTTATCCAACAATAATCAAAAGTTATAATTAATTTGTACCTGTATGTTTATTAAATGAAAATTTTTATACATTTCTTCACAAATATGTAATATAATGCCCTTCCAGAGGAAAGATGCTATTAGGCGTCTTTTTTTATGCCCAAAACTTATTGCCCAAGCCAATAAGTTCGCATAACTAAATTATACGGTATCCTTTGGAGAATATTTTGAAACTACGCAAACTCTCACAGTTAAGCCTCGCAATTGTCGCTGCACTAACTACCTCAGTAAATGCTGAAGAAGCTAAAACAACAGCAAAACAAGACGCGTTTGAAAAAATCGAAGTTACAGCTCGTAAACGTACAGAGAGCTTGTTTGAATCTCCAACCGCTATCACATCAATTGGTGCTAACCTAATTGATAAAGCCAATATGAGTAACCTAGAAGATATTGGTAAATACGTTCCAAACTTAAATATCACTCGCTACGGTGTAGGTAATGCGGCGCATGCCTCTGTGTTTATTCGTGGTATTGGTCTACAAGATCACATAATTACAACCGATCCGGGTGTAGGTGTTTATTTAGATGGTGTTTACTTAGGCCGTCAAATGGGGTCAAACTTATCGTTACCAAATGTAGAGCGTGTTGAAGTTCTACGTGGACCACAAGGTACATTATATGGTCGTAATACCTTAGGTGGCGCAGTAAATGTAATTACTAAGCAACCAGGTGATGAAGGGATTGTTTCAACTACAGCTAAAATTGGTAGCCGTGGACGTATTGCTGGCGATGTATACTTTAATAACTCGCTAACAGATGAAGTAAGTATGTCTGCAAGTGCATCATACAAAACGCGCGATGGTGTGGGTGAAGCTGTCAATTTAGCTAACCCAGAAAAAGAAATTGGTGAAGAAGAAGAGTTTAGCGGTCGCGTAGCCCTTAAATGGCAAGCCAATAGCGATTTAGCGTTTACTTTTTCACTTGACGGTGTTGATAACGAGTCGGGTCAATCGCCTTACACTATTGAGTTAACTGAGCCGCTTGATGCAAATGATGTATTTAATGGTGACTTTCCTTTATTAACACAGGATATGATCCCATCTGACCCTGATGATTTAGGCACTACCGTTGCTGGTATTGAATCTACGTCTTACTCAGGGTGGGGTACGTCATTTACTGCTGATTGGGCAATTGATGATACGTACACGGCTAAATTTATTTCAAGTTACCGTACTTCTGAATACGAAGGTGGACTTGATGATGATGCGTCACCTCTTAATTTATCTGAGTTCCCAGAAGAGGGTGGTGCAGACCAATACTCGTTTGAAATTCAACTAAATGCGACTTACGACAATATGGACTTTGTATCAGGCCTTTACTTCTTTAATGAAGATGGCTTTACACGTTCAGGTCCATTTGTCTTTAGCCCATTCAATACACCTAATGGCTTATTAAACGATGGTGTTACACCTTCATTTGGTGGCTATGGCGATTTTGAAATTAACCAAGAAACAAACTCATACGCTGTATATTTTAATACAAGTTACGATTTAACAGATGATTTAAGTATTGGTGGTGGCCTTCGTTACTCAAAAGATGAGAAAGATGCCGATGCGATTTTCCCAACATTTGCTGAACGTAAATACGTAAGTGCAGAGTTTGACGCTGTAACATGGGATGTAAACGCATCATATCAAATCAGCAATAACATGAATGTTTATGGTCAAATTCAAAAAGGTTACCAAACAGGCGGTTTCCCTCCACGTCCATTTGGTGGCCCCGATCAGTTTGTATCGTTTGATGAAACTAAAGCAATTAACTACGAAATGGGCTTAAAAGGCCAAGTACATGAAAATGTATCTATGATGTTGGCTGTATTTGTAACTGATTACACCGACCTTGCTTTACCATTTTCTGACCCTACTGCAGGCGGTGGTTTTGTAACGATTGTTGAAAATGCAGGTGAATCTAAAGCGCAAGGTATTGAGCTTGAAACTACCGTTGCCATTACAGACGATTTCACAATTCGCAGCTCTGTAGGTTACTTAGATTCTGAAATTACAGAAGTAGATGCAGGCGTACAAGGTATTGGTAAAGGTGATTCACCGGCATTAACACCACGTTGGACTGTAATGATTGCCCCTTCTTACTTTATGGATTTAGACAGCGGTGCAACCGTCGCATTTAACGCTAACTACTCTTTCAGAAGCGAAATGCAAGGCCAGTCGGTTTACAATGAAAGCGAGACTATTGATTCGCGTGAATTAGTTGGTTTTAATATTTCTTACACTAACCCTTATGGCGATATGGAAGTAACCTTATACGGTGAAAACGTATTAAATGAGGTTTACGATGTAGGTCGTTTACAGCAGTCAGGTTTTGTTGGTGTAATGCGCAGTAATGACCGTAGCGAGTTTGGTTTAAAATTCAAAAAAGACTTTGAGCTTTAATCACCCGCAATGAGTTAATTAAAAGGTAAGCTTAGGCTTACCTTTTTTTCGCCTGTAAAAAGAAAAACTTAGATCAACAGCGAATCTTTTTGTAACAAGCGCTATACAATCGTGTAGTGCAATTGCTATTGATATATTTAGTGTGGTGCGAAGGCTAATCGCTAAGTATTAAAAAGCGCCACAGGCATCAACTAGCCTTATTTTTAGGCAATAAAAAAGCCCTCAGAGAGGGCTTTTAAACAATCAACATAGGTTTAAATAAAAACCTCTGCCATTCTTATTTGTTAGATTTATTGTATTCACGCGTTAGTCTTGCGTGCTCACTTAAATCTGTCAGGCCAAGCTTTTCGTAGCTTTTTTCCATCATCTCAAGTGCAGGCTCTAAATAGCTGCTTTGCGAGTAATGCTCAACAACGTACTTACCACGATTAGCGGCCGCTAGGTAAGCTTCACGTTCGTAGTAGTAATTAGCCACTTTTAGCTCGTAACGCGCCATGCGGTTTAAAAGCCACACTAAACGACGTTTAGCCTCTGGTGCGTAATCACTCTTTGGAAAGCGTTTTACAAGCGTCGATAAATCGGTAAATGCAACACGTGTTCGGTTTGCATCGCGGTCAGCTCTGTCTATGCCAAAATACTCTTGGAAGGCATTTTTATCTGCTTTAATGTTAACCAAGCCACGCATGTAGTACATGTAATCTAAATCTTTGTGGTTTGGGTTTAAACGAATAAAGCGGTCAATGGTCGCTAATGCTTGCTCTGTATTACCTGATTGGTAATGGGCATACACTAAATCCATTTGTACTTGCTTTGAGAAAGGGCCAAATGGGTAGCGTGAATCAATAGCGGTTAACAGCTCAATTGCTCGGGCGTATAAACCTGAGTCGAGCGTCTGTTTTGCATCTTCATACAAAGCGTGTGCAGATTTGTTAGGAACGCGTTGGATATCTTCTTGGTCAGGCGCAGAAGAACAGGCCCCTAAAGTAAGTACAGAAGCTGAAAAAACAATGGCGAATGCACGTTTCCCTATTTTATTTATCATTTTATTTGTTACCTTCGATGTCTTCGGCTAGGCCACGGCGGTAAAACCGAGTAAACTATGCGTATTATATTATGCTTTTATTAAAAGCGATTCTAACCCAGTCAGGCACAGCTTGCACTGGTAAATTGGGTAAAGTTACTAATGTCAGAACAAATTTCACTTCAAGCCGAGGTTCCTACCGAGTTAGGTGGTAAACGTCTAGACCAAGTATTAGCGCAATTGTTCCCTGATTATTCACGTTCACGTATAAAAACATGGATATTGGATGATAAAATCACCGTTGACGGTGAAATCTATAACACACCACGAGAAAAACTACTCGGTGGTGAAGTTGTAAATGTTGAAACCAGCATTGAAGCACCACGCGAATACGAAGCACAAGATATCAAATTAAACATTGTTTATGAAGATGATGATATTTTGGTTATCAACAAACCTATGGGCCTAGTCGTTCACCCAGGTGCAGGTAACCCAGATGGCACAGTGCTAAATGCATTGCTGCATCATTTTCCGGATATTATTAACGTACCGCGTGCAGGTATTGTGCACCGTCTAGATAAAGACACCACAGGCTTAATGGTGGTGGCTAAAACTATTCAGGCGCAAACACATTTAGTTAAAGCACTGCAAAAACGCGAAAACTTTACGCGTGAATACGAAGCTTTATGTAATGGTACTATGACCGCAGGTGGCATGGTTGAAAAGCCGATTGGCCGTCACCCAACGCAGCGTACACACATGGCAGTTCACGAAATGGGTAAGCCTGCTATTACACATTACCGTGTTGCTGAAAAATTCCGTGCTCATACACGTTTACGCCTTCGCCTAGAAACCGGACGTACACACCAAATTCGTGTTCATATGGCGTATATAAACCACCCGTTAATTGGCGATAGAGCCTACGGCGGGCGTCCTCGTCCACCTAAAGGTGCTACGCCAGAGCTGTTTGAAATGTTACGTACATTTAATCGCCAAGCCTTACACGCAGTAAAATTGAGTATTGCGCACCCTATCACGGGCGAAATGATGACTTGGCAAGCGCCTATTCCAGATGACATGGTGGCAATGACTCAGGTGCTTAGAGAAGATACGAAAGCTAACCCTAACATAGAGTATTAATGGCTTTTTTGTCAGCCCCTTGGCCTAATTTAACCTCGGTAGGTACGCTCAGTACCACCCGAGAAGGCGGCGTGTCAAAGCCGCCTTTTAATAGCTTAAATTTAGGTCTACATGTTGATGATTATTCAGAGCACGTGCTAAAAAACCGTGCTTTGGTTGAGCAATCCCTGCCAAACCCGCCACTGTGGCTTAATCAAGTGCATAGTGGCGATGTGCTCTGTGTTGATGCAGATTTTAATTTTCAAACATTACACAGTGCTGATGCGTTGTATACCCAAGTTAAAAATCAGCCTCTTGCTATTATGAGTGCAGATTGCCTGCCTATTCTGTTTGCAAGTCATGATGGCCATGAAGTTGCAGCAGTGCATGGTGGTTGGCGCGGCCTTGAAAAAGGGATCATAAAAAATACGCTTGCCTGTTTTAGCACGCCTAGTAAGCAAGTATATGCGTGGCTTGGGCCTGCTATTGGTGCTGAGCAATTTGAAGTTGGCGCTGAGGTTGCTACGCGATTTATTGCAAAATCCCCGTTGTTTAAACAGGCGTTTAAATTACAAAGCAATAATAAATACTTGTGCGATATTTACCTAATCGCTCGCATTGAGCTTGAGCAATTAGGCGTTATTAATATTAGCGGAGGCGATTATTGTACTGTTTCTCAGCCATCATTGTTTTTCTCTTATCGGCGAGAAGGTAAAACCGGACGTATGGCAAGTTTGATCTGGCGCAAATAAAACACTATTTCCCCACAATATTCTTCTTAACACCTTGAACAATTCTATTAACATACCCATTTATTAAGCAATTAGTTTATTAAATAGGTAAACCCTCATGCGTTTAGATAGATTCACAAGTAAATTTCAATCTGCGCTTTCAGATGCTCAGTCGCTAGCGCTAGGGCGCGATCATCAATTTATTGAACCCGTACATTTAATGTATGCGCTTTTACAGCAAAATGGCTCTAGTGTGCGCGCCTTGCTTGCACAAGCCGGCGTGAGTGCAGATGAGCTCAACACCAAGCTTTCTCAAGAAATAGAAAAGCTGTTTAAAGTCGAAGGAGTAGGGGGCGACGTACAGCTTTCTAATAATATGGCTTCGCTTATTAACTTATGTGATAAGTACGCGCAAAAGCGTAAAGATAAGTATATTTCGAGCGAATTATTTGTATTAGCTGCCTGTGACGACAAAGGCCCTTTAGGTGATATTTTTAGAGCGCTTAATATCACTGCAACTAAAATAGAAAGTGCTATAAAAGCAATTCGCGGTGGCCAAAAGGTCGATGACCCTAACGCCGAAGAAACCCGACAAGCACTTGAAAAATACACCATTGATTTAACCGAGCGCGCAGAGCAAGGTAAGCTCGACCCCGTTATTGGGCGAGATGACGAAATTCGGCGCACGATCCAAGTTTTGCAGCGCCGTACTAAAAATAACCCCGTGCTTATTGGTGAGCCAGGGGTAGGTAAAACGGCCATTGCAGAGGGGTTAGCGCAGCGCATTATAAATGGCGAAGTGCCAGAGGGCCTAAAAAGTAAGCGTGTTTTATCGCTAGATTTAGGCGCGCTGGTGGCGGGTGCTAAATACCGTGGTGAATTTGAAGAGCGTTTAAAATCGGTGCTCAACGAGCTGGCTAAAGAAGAAGGCCAAGTGATTTTATTTATTGATGAAATTCACACTATGGTGGGCGCAGGTAAAACCGACGGCGCTATGGATGCTGGCAATATGTTAAAGCCAGCGCTTGCTAGAGGGGAGCTACACTGTGTGGGCGCCACTACGCTTGATGAGTACCGCCAATACATAGAAAAAGATGCCGCACTTGAGCGTCGTTTTCAAAAAGTATTGGTTGAAGAGCCCTCAGTTGAAGACACCATTGCCATTTTACGTGGCTTAAAAGAGCGCTACGAGTTACATCACTCTGTGGATATTACTGACCCGGCAATTGTCGCCGCTGCGCATTTATCGCACCGTTATATTAGTGACCGACAATTACCAGATAAAGCTATTGATTTAATTGACGAGGCTGGCTCGTCAATTCGTTTGCAAATAGATTCAAAGCCTGAGTCTTTAGATAAGCTTGAGCGCCGTATTATTCAATTAAAACTTGAAGATAACGCTTTAGCTAAAGAAAAAGACGATGCAAGCCAAAAGCGGCGAAGCGAAATGCAGCAGCTCATCACCGACTTAGAAGCGCAATACCGAGAGCTTGATGAAGTATGGAATGCGGAAAAAGCCTCGTTACAAGGTACGCAAGTAATTAAAGCTGAGCTTGAACAAGCGCGACTTGATTTAGAGGTTGCCCGCCGAGCAAGCGATTTACAGCGTATGTCGGAGCTGCAATACGGAAGAATTCCAGAGCTTGAGCGAAAACTTGATTTAGCCTCGCAAGCTGAAATGCAAGAAATGAGCTTACTAAAAAACCAAGTAGGCGAAGACGAAATTGCAGAAATACTTTCTCGTTGGACCGGGATCCCAGTATCGCGAATGCTGCAAGGTGAGCGAGAAAAACTGTTAAAAATGGAAGAGCAACTTCACAGTAAAGTGATAGGGCAGGACGAAGCAGTTGTTGCGGTCGCGAATGCGATACGACGCTCTCGTGCGGGGCTTGCCGATCCTAATCGACCAATAGGGTCATTTTTATTTTTAGGACCAACTGGGGTGGGTAAAACAGAGCTTACTAAAGCGCTTGCAGGTTTTATGTTTGATACAGAAGATGCCATGGTGCGTATCGACATGTCAGAGTTTATGGAAAAACACGCTGTAGCACGTTTAGTGGGCGCGCCTCCCGGTTATGTTGGTTACGAAGAAGGCGGCTATTTAACCGAAGCCGTTCGCCGTAAGCCTTACTCTGTAATTTTGCTTGATGAAATAGAAAAAGCGCACCCCGATGTATTTAATATTTTATTGCAAGTACTCGATGATGGCCGCCTTACTGATGGGCAAGGGCGTACGGTTGATTTTAAAAATACGGTTATTATTATGACCTCAAATTTAGGCTCAGATATTATTCAAGAGCAAGCGGGTTCAAACGACTACGCAACGCTTAAGAGCAAAGTTATGAATGTGCTCGTTAACGAATTTAGGCCAGAATTTATAAACCGTATTGATGAAACCGTCGTATTTCATCCACTTGCCAATGAGCATATTAAAGAAATTGCCGATATTCAGCTTGTTAAATTGCGTGAGCGTTTAACAGAAATGGGCTACTTATTAGAGATCAGTGATGCGGCGCTTGAAAAAATTGCCTCTAGCGGGTTCGACCCTGTTTACGGTGCTCGGCCATTAAAACGAGCTATTCAGCAAACAATTGAAAACCCAATGGCTCAGCAGCTATTAGGGGGAGAATATAACCCTGGCGATATTGTCGTGATAGATGCAAACGAGCAGGGCCTGATTTTTTCAAAACGCTAATATAGACGCACAATAAGCCGCCAAGCAGGCGGCTTATTGCCTTGCTTTATACTTTAAATGTATAAAGTAGGTTGTTTACTTTTTGAGAGCCGGCAACTAATTCTGCGGCATCTTTAGCAACGTCAAAACTTAAAGCTAAGTTTTCGTTACTCACCTCTTTTATATTATCTACATTATTAGCAATATCATGGCTCACCATCTGCTGCTCCTCTGCAGCCGTCGATATACTGTTTGTAAGTAATGCTATTTCACTAATTTGATTGAATATACTATCGAGCTCTTGGTGTGTTTGCTCGGTTGTTTGTACGCAGCCCTCAGCTTGTAGTTTTGTACTTTGCATTACCTTTGACCAATTAACCAATGTATCTTGTATATCTTTAATCGAGCTGTGAATTTGCCCCGTAGCACTTTGCGTACGAGATGAAAGGGCACGTACTTCATCAGCAACTACGGCAAAACCACGGCCATGCTCGGCTGCTCTTGCGGCTTCTATTGCTGCATTAAGCGCTAGTAAATTGGTTTGCTCAGCAATACCTTCTATCTCATTCATTACTTGGCCTATTTTATCTGCTTCCTGCGCGAGGTTATTAGCCGTATTGGCAGCATGATCTACGTGGGTTGCCAGCTCAGATACCATTTTTTTGTTATCAGCAATATGTTGTTTTATATCCGCGCAGCTGTGCTGAGTAGAATTAACTTTGTCGGCGGTAGTTGTTGTACTATTCGAAATCTCACCAATAGTGGCGGTCATTTGCACCATAGCAGTGGCGATTTGTGTAAGCTGTGTGCTTTGCGCCTCAATGCCTTTTTCGGTGAGCGCCGATTTATCATCTAGGTTTTCAGCAATGTTATTAAAGGCATAGGTAGCATCTTTTACGCGCCCCAATACAGTTCTGAGCTTAGCAAGTAACATTTGCTCTTTAAAGTCACTCACACTTAGCGATGAGTTATCGCAAAAAACATAGCGCGAGATAGAGTCAGAATGTTCTTTATAGGTGTTTAATTTAGCAGGGGTTGCCACAAGCTCTTGATAATTTAAGGCCAAAATAAGCACGCAAATTAATACGTTGATAACCGCTGCCATGGTTGAAAAGGCAAACCCACTCATTATTAGCCAGCTAAATACAATGGCTAACGTAAGCATTTGGCGCAAGTGTGTGCGTTCTTTAAAATTAAAAGCGGCTTTACCGCTATTTAATTTTTCGTATAGTTTATGGGCTGTTAAAACATGTTTTTTATCTGGTTTTGTACGTACAGATTGATAGCCAACTAACTGATCACCTTCAAAGATAGGGGTTACAAATGCATCAACCCAGTAATAGCGCCCATCTTTACATCGATTTTTTACTATGGCGCGCCATGAGTGGCCGCTTTTTAGCGTACTCCACATTTCTTTAAATGCTGCTTTGGGCATATCTGGGTGACGCACAATATTATGATTTTTACCAACGAGCTCCTGGGCACTAAAGCCTGCTACATCGCAAAATGCCTTATTTGCATACGTAATGACTCCTCGTAAATCGGTTGTGGATACCAATTGCTGAGCATCACTAAAGTGAACCTCTTCATTTATTAAGCTTTGATTATGACGCATGTTAGTTTTAACCATCCTTTTTAATTAACTTGTCATTGTATTGGGTAAACAAAAGGAGGTGAAGTAAAGGCGCTGCGCTAAATAAAATTGTCATCAAAATTGCGACTTTTTATGATCTATATCAAATACTGCGTTTAAAATGTTAAAGCTTATGAAGTGTAATCTATTAATTCAGGGTCTTTATGTTTGGGGCGTGAGGATTTTTGGTGGCTGAGTTTACAGCAGTGTGTTTGGTTTTTAGGCAAGGGGTATGAGCAGGACGCGAAAGCTTTGTTCGGTTTTTACTTATTCTTACATGGATGTAAGTTATTAGAATAATGCAGAGTAGTTATCGAGCCCATTAGGTTACAAATATCGCGCTGCGATTGAATCGCCCTTAGTTTGGACAAATTTCAATTCACAAAGGCCAACACGCCCTAGCAAAGCGATTGTATATTAGCGTGAGCAGTGGCAAGATTAGCTTGCTGGTTGATGCTTATTGTATCAAGCGCATGCTCAACAGGGTAAATAGCTAAAAATTTTGAAAAATTATATTGTTCTTAACAATTTAATCTTGAGTATGGGCAATTAGCCCCCATAACCCTAAGATTAAGCCACGTGGCCGAGGAAGCATTTTTTGACTATACATGATTTATCTAGCGCGCTAAACGCGTTATCAGCAACACCGCATCAGCACGCAATTAAAGGGATCAAACGTGGTATTGAGCGAGAGTCGTTGCGTATTAAAGGTAATGGCGCCATTTCCACTTTAGGACATCCTAAAGGCGTAGGTAGTGCATTAACAAACGGACATATTACTACCGACTTTTCAGAGTCATTACTTGAATTTATTACCCCTGTTAGTGAATCAGCGACAGAAACCTTAGCGCAATTAAAAGACCTGCAAAAGTTTACACTTGAGCACATGGGTGATGAGCTTTTATGGCCCATCAGTATGCCATGCTTTATTGAAGATCAAGACGACATCGTACTGGCTCAATTTGGTAACTCAAATACTGCGCGTATGAAAACCCTATACCGTGAAGGATTAAAAAACCGTTACGGTAGTATGATGCAAGCGATTGCGGGTGTTCATTTTAATATTTCTTTTCCAGAAACACTTTGGCAATCTTTACACACCTTAAAGCAAAGTGAGCAAAGCCTAGAAGCATTTATATCGGATGGTTATTTAGCGCTTATTCGTAATTTTAAACGCGAGCTTTGGTTAATTAGTTACTTGTTTGGTGCCTCACCTGCATTATGTAATTCTTTTTTACAAGGGCGCAAAACTGACCTACCGTTTAAAAAGCTAGGTAAAGGCACACTTTATTTAGAAGTAGGAACCGCGCTACGCTTGGGTGATTTAGGTTACACCAACAGTGCGCAATCTTCATTACGCGTAATGTATAACTCACTTGATGAGTACGTTGCTGGGCTTAAAAAAGCAATCAACACGCCTTCTGACTTATACGGCGATATTGATGACTACACCACAGCAACACCTAAGCAGCTTAATAAAAATATTCTGCAAATCGAAAACGAATTTTATTCGCCGATCCGCCCTAAACGTAATGCTAAAAGTGGTGAAAAACCAACGGATGCATTATTAAGAGCAGGCATTGAGTATGTTGAAATTAGAGCGCTGGATGTAAACCCGTTTAGTGAAACCGGCATTGATATAGAGCAAATTCATTTTTTAGATGTGTTTTTAACGTATTGTTTGTTGAAAGACTCTCCAGAAATGCAGTGGAAAGAGCAAGCCCGTAGCACTGAGAATTTAGATACAGTGGTTAATCAGGGGCGTCAGTTAGGTGTTATGCTTAACGACAACAACCAACAGCGTACGTTACAAAGTTGGGGGAGAGAAATTTTTGACCAACTAAGTGAAGTCGCTGAGCATATGGATAAGGCGTATGGGGTGACCTATTACAGCGAAACCATCGCACAAATGGCTACTTGGGTTGATAACCCAGCGCTGACTTTTTCAGGGCGTTATGTGCGCGAGCTAGAAAGTGCGGGTATAGATAACGGTTTATTTGCTATTCAATTGGCTAATAAATATAAGCAAAGCCATGCTCAAGCCAACTACAATGTGTTTTCTAAAGAATGGCTAGAGCAACAAGTTGTTCTCTCGGATAAAGCGCGAGAAGAAATAGAGCGCGCCGACACGCTAAGCTTTACTGACTTTTTAGATGAATATTTTAATGCCAAAGCATCTGCTTAAGTTTTTTTAAGCAAAAAAAACGCAGCCCAAGGTGGCTGCGTAAATATTCTTCAGGGATGAAACAATGCTATACTGCTGCATTCATATACTCAGACCCACGCTTTTTTAAAAAGTTCAGTGAGATCTTATAAAAATGAAAAAAAATGCAATTATTTTATCTTTTGCCCTCTCTTTAGCTGGGTGTGCCACTGCGCCGCCAAAGCAACCTAATGATCTTTGTAAAATTTTTGAAGAAAAGTCAGATTGGTACTTTGATGCAAAAGATGCACAAGAAAAATGGGGCTCACCTAAACATGTTCTTATGAGCATGATGTACCAAGAAAGTTCGTTTCGTCATGATGCCGCACCACCCATGGAGTATTTTTTATGGATAATTCCAACTGGGCGTGCCAGTGATGCTTACGGGTACTCACAAGCAAAAACTCCAACTTGGTCTGACTATATTCGTGAAACGGGTAACAGTGGGGCTGATAGAGATGATTTTGACGATGCAATCGACTTTATGGCATGGTTTGTTTATAAAACACATAAAGTAAATGGTATCTCTAAATGGGATGCTTACGCCCAATACTTAAATTATCACGAAGGGTGGGGCGGTTATAAACGCGGTACCTATAAAAAGAAAAAGTGGCTAATGAGTGTTGCTAATAAAGTAAAACACCGCGCAAGCCGTTATGGTGCGCAGCTTAAACGTTGTGAAGAGGAGCTTGATAAAGGCTGGTTTGAGCGACTGCTTTTTGGCTAACTACATACCTTAAAGGCAAAAAAAGGAGCCAAGGCTCCTTTTTTTAATGCATTATTTAAACTTACAACTTACGTTGATTTGGCTTAATTTTTACTTGTTTGATCATATTCTCTTTTACCTCTAACACCTCAACAGGGTAGCCGGCTATTTTAAGGCTTAAATTAGCATCTGGAATATCTTCTAGGTATTCCACAATTAAACCGCTGAGTGTTTTAGGGCCATCAAGAGGAAACTCCCAGCCCATCTCTTTGTTTAAGTCGCGCACGTTAGCGCCGCCATCAACAAGGTAAGAGCCATCACTTTGTGTGGTCACTTCTTCACTTGGCGTACGTGTTTGCGTGGTAGTAAAATCGCCAACCACTTCTTCAAGAATATCCTCAAGGGTTACGAGGCCTTGTATGTCGCCATATTCATCAACCACTATACCAATACGCTCTTTTGATTGTTGGAACTTTAATAGCTGGGTATTTAGGGACGTCCCCTCAGGAATAAAGTAAATCTCACGTACAGCACGCAATAATGACGGTTTATCAAATTGCTCTTTGGTTAAAAGACGAAGAGCGTCACGCGAATGGATAAAACCTACCGCGTCATCAATATTGTCGCGATAAAGTAATACACGGGTGTGCTGAGCATGAGTTAATTGGCGGCTAATGAGCTTCCAATCGTCGTTAATATCAATCGCCACGATTTCGTTACGAGGGATCATAATATCTTCAACGGTCACTTGCTCTAAGTCTAAAATAGAAGTCAGCATGCTTTGGTGACGAGCTGGCAGTAATGCGCCTGACTCATTCACCACTGTTTTAAGCTCTTCTTTACTCATGCTGTGCTCATCTATTTGTGCTGAGCTGATACCAAATAGACGTAAAATACCGTTGGTCATCCAGTTCACAACAACCACGAATGGGAATAGTATTTTGAGTAACCCTTTGAGAATAATAGAGCTTGGAAAGGCTACTTTTTCAGGGTACAACGCAGCAAGCGTTTTTGGGGTTACTTCTGCAAATATTAGTACCACTAGCGTTAACACACCGGTTGCAATACCAATACCTAAATCACCGTATAAACGAATACCAATGATAGTGGCTACCTGGGCAGCAGCGATATTTACAAGGTTGTTACCAATTAATATTAGGCCAATGAGTCTATCAGGACGGCTAAGTAATTTACTGACTCGTTTAGCTGCGCGATGTTCCTCTTTTGCAAGGTGGCGCAAGCGTATACGATTAATTGACATGATCCCGGTTTCTGAACCCGAGAAATAAGCAGAAAAAAGCACCAATAAACCTAAAATGATAAACAAGGTACTTGTCGATATGTCGTCCAACGATGGATCCTTTTTTTATAAACCAATGCGTATTAAGCTAGAGTGAGCTAACAGAGTCAAGTTAAAACTTATTTAACACCACTTCTTGTATAAAACGGCTGCCAAAATAAGCAAGTGTGAGGATAAATGCAGCGACCATGATGGTAATAACCACAGGTTTACCACGCCAGCCCTTTTTCATGTGCCCAAGCGCAACAGTGACAAAAATAACCCATGCGACAAGCGATAAAATGGTTTTATGGATAAATTCTTTTGCAAACATCCCATCTAAAAACACAAATCCTGTTAATAAGGCAAAGGTAAGTAGCACCGTACCTAAGTTTAATAGTTGATAGAGCTGACGTTCTACCACCATTAATGGTGGCAAATGGCTATGCACAATTGCTAAATCTTTACGTTTTAAGCGTTTATCAATAAAGTAAAACTGCACGCCGTATAAAGTGGCAATAATTAACACGCAATATGCTAACAGTGATAGCGATATATGTGTAATAAGGCCTATTTCAATATTAAAGCTTTGTAATAAAATATGGTGCGGTATAAACAAACTCGCAATGGTGAGTAGGGCTGCAAAGCCATAGACGACCGGTAATAGCAATGTAGCAGGGAACTTTAACGACACCGCAGTAACCGACACCACAATAACCCAGCAGGTCAGCAGTGCAACATTAACAATACTTAAATCTTGCCCGTCGGAGCGAAACACCGAATTAACCAACAGCAGCATGTGCGCTAGTATAGCCACGGTACTTAAAATAACCGTTACCTTTTGGCTAGGACCTTGTTGATGAAACAGGCGTGTTAACACGTGAGACGTTGCTAACACATAAAATAAACTGGCAATAATAGTTAAACTAATAATCAGCATTGTGCTTGGGCCACTTATAATTAGAGTCAAATAATTCTTGTTGTTATAAGCACATTGTATTTTATAGCAAAGCAATTGCATAGACCTAAAAAAAGAAACTCAATAAGCTGTGCTTCAATACTGTATTGTGCGCCATCATTTACGGTATACTGTTTTTAATTGAAATTTAATACTATTGCTCCCATCTAATAAGTAAAATGCAAATAAGCGTGAGCTTATTGGGTCAATATAAACGTCTTATCGGAACCGTTACATGTTTGAGAACCTCCAAGAACGATTAGGTAAAACCTTAAAAAATATTAGTGGCCGCGGCCGTTTAACAGAAGACAACATTAAAGACACGCTACGTGAAGTACGTATGGCGTTTTTAGAAGCTGACGTTGCGTTGCCTGTTGTTCGCGAGTTTGTAAAGCAAGTTAAAGAACGTGCCGTAGGTGTTGAAGTAACTAAAAGCTTAAGCCCTGGCCAAGTATTTATAAAAATAGTGCGCGAAGAGCTTGAAAAAGCGATGGGTGAAGCCAACGAAGAGCTTAGCCTAAATGCACAGCCGCCAGCTGTTGTTATGATGGCTGGTTTACAAGGTGCGGGTAAAACAACCAGTGTTGGTAAGCTTGCTAAGTTTTTAAAAGAGCGTAAGAAAAAGTCAGTGCTAGTTGTTAGTGCCGATGTATACCGTCCGGCAGCTATTAAACAGCTTGAAACACTTGCCAGCGAAGTTGACGTGGATTTTTTCCCAAGTGATATTTCGCAAAAGCCAGTAGATATCGCCACCGCTGCTATTTCTCATGCTAAAAAGAAATTTATAGACGTTGTTTTAGTTGATACCGCCGGCCGTTTGCACGTAGATAACGAAATGATGGGCGAAATTAAAGACCTTCATAAAGCAATCAACCCAATCGAAACATTATTTGTGGTTGATGCAATGACGGGTCAAGATGCGGCGAATACCGCTAAAGCATTTGATGAAGCGCTACCTCTAACCGGTGTTATTTTAACTAAAACAGATGGTGATGCACGCGGTGGTGCTGCTTTATCTATTCGTCATATTACCGGCAAGCCAATTAAATTTATGGGTGTGGGTGAGCGTACAGATGCACTAGAGCCTTTCCATCCCGATCGTATCGCATCGCGTATTTTAGGCATGGGTGATGTACTTTCATTAATCGAAGAAGTCGAAATGAAAGTCGATAAGGAAAAAGCAGCTAAAGTCGCCGAGAAAGTATTTAAAGGCAACGGCTTTACCCTTGATGATTTTGCAGAGCAATTAAAGCAAATGAAAAATATGGGTGGCATGATGTCGATGCTAGATAAGCTGCCTGGTATGCAAAACTTACCCGATTCGGTAAAAGGCCAAGTGGGTGACAAAACCTTCATTCAAATGGAAGCAATCATCAGCTCTATGACCAAACAAGAGCGCGCGCGCCCTGAGATTATTAAAGGCTCTCGTAAAAAGCGTATAGCCGCAGGCTCTGGTACACAGGTACAAGAGATAAATAAACTGCTAAAACAGTTTACGCAAATGCAAAAAATGATGAAAAAAATGAAAGGTAAAGGCGGCATGCAAAAAATGATTCGCGGCATGAAAGGCATGTTACCACCTGGAATGATGGGTGGCGGTGGCCCTAAATTTTAATATAGCGCTTAAATAGCCGCTATATAATGTATAACAAAAGGGCTAATTGGCCCTTTTTTGTTGAATAAATTATGCGCGTGGTGCATGATAATTTATTAATTGTGGCTCAGATCACAGTTTAACCTACTAAAGTGGCTTTTTGCTTCACTTCTTACTTGCATTGTTGCTAAAAACTCGTACAATTCCCCAGCTCCCCATACTGGGGAGTAAATCTTATTAATGAAAACAGTCAATCTATTTAGAGGACGGTATGGTAACTATTCGTTTGCAACGTGGTGGCGCTAAAAAACGCCCTTTCTATCAAATTGTGGTTGCGGATAGCCGTTTCTCGCGTGACGGTCGCTTCATCGAGAAAATTGGTTTCTTTAACCCAATTGCTTCAGGTCAAGAAGAAAAACTTCGTTTAGATTTACCTCGTGTTGATCACTGGGTAGGTCAGGGCGCAGGTCTTTCTGATCGTGTAGCTAAGTTAGTTAAAGACGCTCGTAAAGCGGCTTAATAGGCGTAAGTGTAACCATGAGTCAAGAGAACACCTCATCAATTATTGTCGTAGGAAAGCTCGGTGCCCCATATGGTATAAAGGGCTGGCTTAAGGTACATTCATTTACTGATGATCCCCAAGGGATCTTCGATTTCAGCCCGTGGTTGATAGGGCAACAAGGTAAATGGCAGACCTTAGAAGTGGTCGACTGGCGTCGCCACAACAAAGGCTTTATCGCTAAAATTGCGCAAGTAAACGACAGAGACGAAGCAATGGCTTATACCCATGCAGAAATATCTGTTGATTCAGCGCAATTACCAGAACTCCCGCAAGGCGAGTTTTATTGGCGAGATCTCATTGGCATGTCGGTTGTAACTGATAAAGGTTACAATTTAGGCACTGTTGATGACCTGATGGAGACAGGATCGAATGACGTACTGGTTGTTAAGGCAAACAGTAAAGATGCATTTGGTCAAGCTGAGCGTTTGATTCCTTTTTTAACTGATTCAGTAATTAAAGAAGTTAAATACGAAGCGAGAGAAATTACCGTAGACTGGGATCCTGGGTTTTAATGACTCAAACTAGTTCATTATGGGTAGGGGTGATAAGCCTTTTTCCAGACATGTTTGATGCTATTATACACCAAGGTGTCACTGGTCGCGCAGTGAAAAATGGCTTAATTGACTTTAACTGCTGGAATCCACGTGACTATGCTTTAGATAAGCACAGAACCGTAGATGACCGTCCTTACGGGGGCGGCCCAGGTATGTTAATGATGGTTGAACCATTAAAACAAGCCATTCTTGACGCTAAAAAAGCGGCAGGTGATGGCGCAAAAGTAATTTATATGTCCCCGCAAGGGCGCAAATTAGATCAGCAAGGGGCTAGCGAACTCGCAAACTCTGAAAAGCTGATTTTGATTGCCGGTCGCTATGAAGGTATAGACGAGAGAATAATAGAGTCATACGTTGACGAAGAATGGTCAATTGGTGATTTTATTTTGAGTGGTGGTGAATTACCTGCCATGACATTAATTGATGCAGTAGCGCGATTAGTGCCAGGCGTGTTAGGTCATAACCAGTCAGCAGAGCAAGACTCATTTTCGGATGGCTTGCTAGATTGTCCTCACTATACACGGCCAGAAACATTGGACGACAAACAGGTGCCTGCTGTACTACTCAGTGGAAACCACCAAGAGATAGCAAAATGGCGGCTTAAGCAGTCATTAGGCAGAACTTGGCTACGACGTCCTGACTTGTTGCATAACCTAGCTCTGACTGAGGAGCAAGCGGTATTACTCGCACAATTTCAGCAAGAGTACCAAAAAGCTTGTGGCTAGAAGACAGTTACACCTAGGAAAGTGAGAAACATAATGGCAAAAGTAAACCAAAATATTATTAAAGCGCTTGAAGAAGAGCAGCTTAAAACAGACGTACCAGCATTCGGCGCTGGTGATACAGTAGTTGTACAGGTACGTGTAAAAGAAGGTAACAAAGAGCGTCTACAGGCCTTTGAAGGTGTTGTAATCGCTAAGCGTAATCGTGGTCTTCACTCAGCATTCACAGTTCGTAAAATTTCGAGCGGTGAAGGTGTTGAGCGTGTATTCCAAACGCACAGCCCTCTTATTGATAGCGTAACAGTTAAGCGTCGCGGTGCGGTTCGTCGTGCTAAGCTTTACTACCTACGTGAGCGTTCTGGTAAATCTGCACGTATTAGAGAAAAACTTAACTAATACGCGCTGTTTATCAACGCAAAGAAAACGGGTTGCAGCCTCACGGTTGCAACCCGTTTTGGTTTTTAAGCCATTAAATAACATACTACCTCTTCACAAAAGCACCCCTCTGTATTAAGTAATCTTCACTCGTGTTGCTACATTAACCTTTTAACCCATACTTGATCCTGTTAGTATTTAACGTATTGATTAGTTTACTTAAATGTAAATATATATTTACGAAATGAGTTGTTTATAGGTGGAATGAGAAACGTGGCTGAATTAAGTGATTTATCACAATTACGAGATGGCATAGATGAATGCGATGCGCAATTAGTTGCTTTACTTGCAAAGCGAAATGCAATAACCCAAAAAATTGGTGCTATTAAGCAGCAAAATGGCGCCCCCCTGCATGCCCCTGAAAGAGAAGCTGCTTTGCTCGCTGCTCGTCGTGATGAAGCGATTAAACAAGGAGTCAGCCCTGAACTTGTTGAAGACATATTAAGGCGCATGATGCGCGAAGCCTATCAAAACCAACAAGCTAAACTTGCCTGTGCCGCCCCTGATTTATCACCTATTGTAATTGTAGGTGGGCAAGGGGCAATGGGCCAGTTATTTGCTCAGCAGTTTATTCGTTCAGGTTATGAAGTTAAGATTTTAGATAAAGATCAGCAAAACGATGCTAAAGCCATTTTAGCTGGCGCAAAATTAGTGATGATCAGTGTGCCTATCAATGCACTTGAGGCCGTTGTTGCTAAGCTACCTAAACTTGATGATGACTGTTTGCTTGTTGATATTACCTCAGTTAAGCAATCACCCATTAAGGCATTAAAGGCGGCGCACTCTGGGCCCGTTGTTGGTTTACATCCTATGTTTGGCCCTGATATTTCTCACTGGGTTAAACAAACTGTTGTTGTGTGTGAAGGCCGAGCGCATGATGCTGCAAAAGGCTTACTACAGCAGTTGCAAGTATGGGGCTGCCAACTTGTTGAGCTAGATGCTAAAAAGCATGATGAAGCAATGCAAATTATACAAGTAATGCGCCACTTAACGACCTTTGTTTATGGGCAGTTTTTAGCAAAGCAAAGCCATACGCTTGAGGAACTAAGAAGCTGCTCGTCTCCTATTTATCAGTTAGAGTTGATGATGGTAGGGCGCCTATTTGCACAATCTCCTGAGCTATACTCAGATATAATGTTGGCCCAGTTTGATAATGTTGAGAGTTTACTAGCGCAATACCAAGAGACCTTTGCACAAACTCTTGAAAAGCTAAAAGCGGGAGATAAAGGCGCACTCATCGATGCATTTGCTGATGCTAAAGCGTATTTTTCAGACTCGACCGCGCACTTTTTAACGCAAAGCCGTAGCCTGCTAAATAAAGCAAATGACGCCAAGGTATTAGATTAAAAGGGTTAAAAATGTGTAGTTACTTAAGCTATACGTTGAAAGCATTTTAAATCAGCGATTAAAAAAGGGCCTACTTAGGCCCTTTTTAGTATTTGCGTGTTAGGTTAGGTATTTACACTCACAGCTTGTAAAGACTCACTTTGATAACAGCCTAAAACGCGCACATATTGAGTATGCTCTTTTAGCTCCTCTAAGGCATGTTGTACTTGGCTATCGGCAAGGTTTGCTTCTAAGTCTACATAAAACACTTCTTCCCACGGATTACCCGGTACAGGACGAGACTCTAGTTTAACTAAGTTTATTTGATGTTGCTTAAACACCATTAGCGCATCAGCCAATGAACCTGCTTGTTGTTTAGTGGCCATAATAAGGCTGGTTTTAGTCGGTATTTGTTTAGATACCTGCAGAGGTTTGCGCGCCACCACGATAAAGCGGCTGTGGTTTTCACTTTGATTCGCAAGGTTTGATTTAATCACTTCAAGACCAACGTTTTTACCTGCCTGCGCTGAGCCAATGGCCGCACTATTTGGCGTATTTAAAGCTGATTGTAGAGCACTTGAGGTTGAATCACAGGTTTCATGTTGTAAATCACCGAGGCCTTGTAAAAAGCGACTACATTGAGCAAATGGCTGAGGATGGGCATAAATTTTAGTTAATTGGCTTAATTCAGTATCTGGGGTAGCAAGTAAGCAGTGCTCTACACTGTGTGTAACTTCACCTACAATTGATACTTGAGCATGTTGTAATAAATCAAATACTTCGTTAATACTGCCCGAGCTGGTGTTTTCTATAGGCAGCAAACCAAAATCTGCTTGGCCATTTTCTACTTTGCCCGTAATTTCATCAAACGAGGTACAGCCAATTTCGACTAACTTGCCAGGGCGGCGGCTAAAGTATTTATGACATGCTAGTTGACTGTACGTGCCTTGCCCGCCTAAGTAAGTAACGCGATGTGTTTCGCTTAATGCATCGGGGTTTAAGTTTTTTTGCAGCATGGCCTGTTGATGCAGCACAGAGTCTTCCAAAATGGTTTGAAAAACGTTATTTACATAATACGCATCTAGACCAAGCGACTTGCCATAACCAATCAGCTTTTCGAGTAAGGCTAGTTCGCGCGCTTCATCACGAATCGGTTTGTTATTCGCAATTTTATACTCAACAACACCGTGGCTAATACGGCGGCGCTTAGCTAATAACACCAATAGATCAGAGTCTATTTCGTTAATATCGTGTCTGAGCGCGTTTAAAACATCGTTGGTCATTTTGGTTTCCTCATTCCAAAAATAAGTTGCTTAGTGCAACTAAAACAAAAAAGCCTCCCAAGTGGGAGGCTTTGCTATTCGATTGATTTTATCTCACAAACAGTTCAGCCTCTTTTATATAAAGAAGCTAAAAAAAGAAAATAAAGTGCAAGATAAGATATTTTTCATGCTGTTAATGTATGAGGTGTTACTAGCAAAGTCAACAAGCAAGCCAGTTTAAATAGACATAATGAATAATTATCAGCTCCTAGCTAACATTTAGATAAAATTTACAAATAGTTTATAAATATGAATAGGGATCTGGTATATTTCAGGTATTAGCTAAAAATAACAACAACTAAAATAGTAAGGTTGGCCTGTGGTGTATAGACGCCCTCCATCGCGTTTTGGACTAAATTCTTTAAGTGTAAAGCTGTCGTTGCTTATATCTGCAATTTGTTTAATTGCCGGTGTTTGCGCCGCCGCGCTGATGCTTAAATCTGAAGAAAAACAATTAGTTTTCGAAGAGCATGAAGTACTTAAAAGCTCCACCGAATTACTTATCAGGCAATTTGACGCACTAATCAAAACAAAATCAGCCGTTGCCAAACAGGCTAATAATGTTGTGTCAGAGCAGCTATTTAGTGATAGTTCAGCAATCAATTTATCTAACAAAACCCAGTTACAATTTAATAGCGACGGCACTATACGCAGTGCATCGAGCGACGGCCTTTCAGCCGCATTTCTTCCTCAGCAGCATTATTCTCCTTTTTATAAGCGTTTATTTAATAACTCAGAGTCGTTATGGAAAGTCATTTCACCAACCTTAATTCACGACTTTTTTAATTTTTATATGATCACCAAAGACGATTTCATCCGTGTCTCGCCTCCCAACTGGGCGTTAAACGCACCGGCTGAACTCAGAGGCTCAAATGGTGCAACATTTAAGTATGTACAAAGCGATTTAAACCCCAGCAGAGAACCTGTTTGGTCTAAGGTTTATTACGATAAAGTATGGCATAAATGGGTTATTAGTTTGCTTGTCCCTTTGTATGTTGATAATGAATTTTTAGGGGTGACCGGCAGCGATATAGATTTAAACACGCTGATTTCATTTTTACCTGTGGGCGATAAAGAAAAACATTTACTGGTATTTGATAAAAAAGGCCAACTGCTTGCGCACCCGAGTCTTAACCCAGCGCTACAAGCAAGTTATGGCAGCAAAGATAAAACAATAACAACAAACGAATTTGTTAATCCGCAATTGCAAGCCATTATAAATGAAGCAATTACCATGAAATTACCAGAGTATGCTAATTCGTTTGTACAAAACGATGAAGCACACATTATTAATATTCGTAAAATTGATAAACTAGACTGGTACATTGGGGTTTATAAAAAACGCTCATCAACGCTCTCTGCTCTGCAAGATTTAAAACTGAAGTTTTTTGGCTTGTTTGTGCTTTATGCGGTCTTGGTTGCCTTATTGTTACACCAAGCGCTGTATCAGCTAGTGCTTCGCAGAATTCACACATTAGTACATGCAGTTACTGGCTTTGGTAAAGGGCAATTACTAACCGAATTCCCGCCAGAGAACAAAGACGAAATAGGCACGCTAAACGGCTCATTTAGAGATATGACCGTAGAAATTCGTAAGCTTATAGATGGGTTAAACCAGCGAATTACAGAAAAAGAAATTGCCGAGAAAGCCGCTAATAGGCTCTCTAAAGCCGTTGCCTTCTCAGGAACCGGTGTGGTGATCACCGATGAAAACTTTGTTATAGAATACGTTAATCCCAAAATGCTTGAGATGACAGGCTACCCAGAGAGCCATTTTAACCGCGCGCCGCTGTTGAATATTATCGCATCTGAGATGGCCATTTTGGTTGAAGATATCAATATCGACCTTCGCAGTAGAAACTACTGGCGTGGTGATACCTTGATTCAGGGCAATGATAAACAGCCTATTTGGGTATCGTTAAGTGTTTCTCCTATTCGCGAAGACGGCGGTGAGATCACCAGTTATGTAGCCTCCGCACAAGATATTTCGTTTGTTAAAGAAAGCCAGCGCAAAATGGAGCAGCTTGCGTACTTTGACACGTTAACGGGCTTAGCAAACCGAACCTTTTTTAGAATGCAGCTGCGTAAATCAATGGCTTTGGCTGAGCGCGGCCATTATGCGTTTGCACTTTTTTACTTTGATTTAGATGAATTTAAGCGCATTAACGATACGTTAGGCCATGATGCAGGCGATCAGTTACTAATTGAAGTTGCTAACCGCCTTAAAGCACGCTTACGCGCCGAAGATACAATTGCCCGCCTAGGGGGCGACGAATTTGCTGTATTACTCAGTGGTATTGAAAGCCAAGAGCATGCCAGTGATGTCGCAAATACTATTCAAAAAACACTTAATGTGCCTATAAAGCTTGGCAATAACGAAGTAATAGTCAGCGCTAGTATTGGTATTACAATGGCCCCTTACGATAGCCTAGAAGAAGATCAGCTTTTAAAACATGCTGATTTAGCAATGTATGAGGCAAAAGCAAAAGGGCGTAATACTTACCACTTTTATAGCCAAGAGCTTAACGCGGCTGCCAATGAAAGGCTGTTCATTGAAAACGAATTACGCCATGCAATTAAAGAAAAACAGTTTGAGGTTTATTATCAGCCGCAAATAAATTCATTAACTCAGCACGTTGTAGGCTATGAAGCGCTACTACGCTGGTTCCACCCAGTAGAAGGGCTGATATCGCCGACCAAGTTTATTCCTATTGCTGAGGCAACAGGGCTCATTGTAGAACTCGGTGAGTGGGTATTACAGCAATCGTGCGAGTTTGCCGTGCGTTTAGCGCAAGATGGACGAGATAACAACGTATCTATTAATTTATCGGCACGTCAGTTTAAAGACGCTAATTTAGTGCCCATGCTCAGCAGTATTATTAAACAAACAGGGGTAAGTGCTAAGCGGTTACACTTGGAGCTTACCGAAAGTATGCTAATGGGCAATGTTGAAGCTGCCATTACGCAGTTACACGAACTAAAAGCACTGGGTATTTCAATATCGATTGATGATTTTGGTACTGGCTATTCGTCGCTAAGTTACTTAAAACGATTCCCGGTCGACATATTAAAAATTGACCGCTCGTTTGTAAAAGATATCCCTGCAGATTCTAATGACATGGAAATTACCGCCGCTATTATAGCCATGGCGCAAAAGCTTAAATTAGACGTAGTTGCAGAAGGGGTTGAAACGATTGAACAAGTAGAGTTTTTGCAAAATAATAATTGTTATATTGTGCAAGGGTTTTATTACAGCAAACCGATTGCTGAGAGCGAACTGCCAGCGTTATACAAAAACTTAAACGATACGCCTAACATTGTTAGTAGCAAATAAAAAGTTGCGGGTTTAGCCACCCGCAATTTTTACTTTAAATTTAAGGGTTTCTAAAATCCCTTTTAGTTTTTCGCGATCATCGCCTTGAACTTCAATAATGCCTTCTTTTACCGCGCCACCTTGGCCCATTTTACTTTTTATGGTTTTAGCTAGCTTTTTTAGATCGTGCGCTTTTGGATCTATACCCACAACCAACATCACACCTTTACCTTTTCGCCCCTTAGTTTGGCGCTCTATGCGGATAAAGCCATCTTTAAATAGTTTTGCAGTGGGTTCTTGCTCAACCTTTGGCTGGTTAATTCGGCCCATATCGGTTGAATATACTAAGCGGTTATCACTCATAATTTACCTAAATAAACGTTTTTATTGATGTATTAAATAATAACAAATTTGCTGGCGAGTGTTTTTATTTTTGCTAAATACTTTTAACAGGTTATATTTAGGTCAAAGGAAATATTATTGGAGTTTATAATGAGTTTAACAAAGAGTTTATCGGTTGATGAAAGCACTTTAACGATACAAATTAAAGGCAAATTTGACTTTAATTTAGTGCAATCATTTCGCCAAGCCTATGCCCAAATAGAGCCTAAAACAAATAAAGTGATTATCGATTTAAGAGAGACCGACTACATGGATAGCTCTGCTCTTGGTATGTTGCTTAACATGAAAAAAACCATTGAAAGCCAGGTACAAACAATAGAGATCAGTAATTGTCAGCCTCAGCTTAAAAAAATACTGCAAATATCACGTTTTGATAAGAAGTTTGATATTAACTAATGACCCACGTACTTATTGTTGACGATCAGGCGCTTAATCGCATCCTGCTCGAAAAAATGCTGCTCGAAGAAAACTATAAAATATCAATTGCGTTTAACGGCCTAGAAGCACTCGAGGTGTTAGAAAAAGAAGCGATTGATATTGTTCTACTCGATGTACTTATGCCGGTAATGGATGGCTTTGAAGCTGCAAAGCTGATAAAGCAGCGATACAACGACGTTTATCTACCCATTATTTTTATTACTTCGCTTGAAGATCAAAGCAGCTTTGAGCGTTGTTTAGAAGTAGGCGGGGATGACTTTATTCAAAAGCCGTTTGAAAAAGTAATTTTAAACGCAAAAATTAAAGCGCACAGCCGTACGCGCGAATTAAGTAAAAAAGCCCATCAACAAAACACCTTACTTGAGTATCATCGCAATCAAATAGAGCGCGAGCACGAAATAATTGAGCACATTTTTAATAACTCGCTCGAAAACCAAGATAAGTTTAAGGACCATTTAGACTTTAGCCTTTCTCCTGCTTCTATGTTTAACGGTGACATGTTTTTAGTCGCGCAAAGCCCAATAGGCAATTTATATTGCATGTTGGGTGATTTTACCGGGCATGGGTTAGCGGCCGCGATTGGAGCATTACCTGCATCACGGGTGTTTTACACTATGGTGCAAAAAGGCATGGCTGTTAACGATATCGCCTCTGAGATAAATATATTACTGCATAATTTACTGCCAGAGCACATGTTTTGCGCGGCGACTATTATTGAACTCAGTGCCTCGGGCAAAAGTATTTCAGCCTGGCTTGGTGGCTTACCAGATGCGTACTTAATAAATACCGATGGTGAAGTAAAGCAAACGCTTGAGTCGCAACACATGGCGCTGGGGATTTTAGACAGCGATGAATTTGAATATGAACTAATTAATTTAGAAGTTGATAAAAACACCCGCTTGGTGCTTTCAACCGATGGCATAATAGAAACTAACAACGACGCCGATATTTTTTACGGTGAGCAGCGCTTTTTAGCAGCACTTAAAAGCAAGCCGATGATCAGCAGTCAGCGTGTTATAGATAATGTAAATACCTTTGCCAATGGCAGTGAGCAATTAGACGACTTAAGCTTAGTGCTGCTTAATTGTTTGCCGCTAACCCCAGAGCCTGAGGCCAAAGAGGCGTATTCTAATTTGGCATTTAACTTTTCACTTAGCTTGAACGCGCAGCAAATTAAATGCACAGACCCTGTGTATGATGTTGTTAATGTATTAAGCAGTGTTGAGGGGCTTAGGTCGCATCGCTCAAATATATTTTTATTGCTCTCTGAGGCGTATAACAATGCACTTGATCACGGCGTGTTAGGCCTTGATTCAGACATAAAAAAACAAGACGATGGCTTTTTTAAATACTATGAATTAAGAGAGCATGCACTGAGTAAAATGAAAGAGGCGATGATTATTATTGATATGCGTTATTGCCCAGATACCTTGTGCTTGTACTTTATTATTTGTGACTCGGGTAGGGGGTTCTCAAGTGACTCTTCTACACGTACCGAACTCAACGCAGAGTTTGGCCGTGGCTTATCGTTACTCGAAGAAGTGGCAGAAAAAGTCACGTATAACGCAAGTGGTAACCAAGTCGAAATGTGTTACAAGTTGCTATAGCTCAGAAAAAATTTCCATGTTATTATCTAGAAAATTTTAGATGTATGGATGGCCAAATGATTTCTTCTTACCTTGATATTGCGCAATTAAATATAGACCCAGAATTAGTTGCCAAAGAGCTAGAGCAGCTAGAACAGTATATTGCTGCAAGCGCGCTGCCGTCTGTACGTTGGGAATATCAAATTCCTGAACTCGGTGAAGGCGGTGCGTGTAGTTTGTTTGGTTATTTACAAGATGAGCCATTTAAACTTACTGATCACGTGAGCGCGACTTCTCAAAACGAGCAAAAACTAGCAAACCTACAAAATATAGTTAATTACATAGAGCAGCAAACACAGGTCGATTGGTATGGTATTTATCAAGCGGTTGACACTGCTCAGGGTCCGCAATTATTAAAGCTGGCGTATCAAGGTGCGCCAAGCCGTCCACTGTTTCCTCTTACTGAAGCATTTGCAGCAGGCAGCAATAATGTACAAGTTGCATTGTCTAAGCGCGGGCGTGTAATTAACAACGTAGAAAACTATTTAGCACAAGGTGGCGAGTATTATACGTGCGACCCTAAAGTGAAAGCTGAAACCTGTTTACCCTTATTTAATGAGCAACATGAATGCGTCGGTATTATAGATGCAGAGGCATTTAGTAACGACTTTTTTGATAGCCGTACACTGGCTGTATTAGTTGCGTGCTGCATTAAAATTCCTCACTTTCTAGTGTAAATATCACTAGCCAAGAAGGTAAGCTTTTATGTTAAGCTTACTACAACAGCCAACCCCTAATTAATGATAAGAGATAGCTAATGTTCTCAGAATTAAAACCATTACCAACAGATCCTATTCTTGGCCTTATGGCAGCCTATAAACAAGATACAAACCCTAACAAGATTGATTTAGGTGTAGGTGTCTATAAAGATGAGCAAGGCAACACACCGGTATTAAAAGCGGTAAAAAAAGCTGAAGCATTTCGTTTAGAAAACGAAACAAGCAAATCTTACATTGGTTTAGCGGGTAACTTAGACTACTGTCAAAAAATGGAAAACCTATTACTAGGTGAGCACCAAGCACTTTTAGCAAACCGCGTACGTACTGCTCAAGCACCAGGTGGTACAGGTGCACTTCGCGTTGCGGCTGAATTTGTTAAGCGTTGCAATAAAGACGCAACAGTGTGGGTAACTACGCCAACATGGGCAAACCACATTAGCTTGTTTGAAGCTGCTGGTTTAAATGTTAAAGAATACCCGTACTACGATTACGAAAACAAAGATTTATTGTTCGACGACATGATAAACACCCTTAAGCAAGTACCAAAAGGGGATATTGTGCTACTTCATGCTTGTTGTCATAACCCAAGTGGTATGGACTTAAACGAGACACAGTGGAACACAGTTGCTCAGCTTGCAAAAGAAGTTGGTTTTACACCACTTATTGATATTGCTTACCAAGGCTTTGGCTCGTCACTTGAAGAAGATGCACGTGGACTACGTATTTTAGCTGATGCAGTAGAAGAGCTAATTATTTGTTCATCATGTTCTAAAAACTTTGGTTTATATCGTGAGCGTATTGGTGCGTGTTCAATTATTGCAAAAGACACTGCAACCGCTGATATTTCAAATTCAGTGCTATTAAGTGTTGTTCGTAGTATTTACTCTATGCCTCCAGCGCACGGTGCTGACATTGTAAACACTATTTTAAGCAGCACAGAGCTTACACAAATGTGGCACAGTGAGCTTGATGAAATGCGTAATCGTATTAATGGTTTACGTAGCTTAATTAAAGAAAGCTTAGCAGCAAAAGAGATAGAGCAAGACTTTTCGTTTATTGAACGTCAACACGGTATGTTTTCTTTCTTAGGTATTAATAAAGAGCAAATTGCGCGCCTACAAAAAGAATACGGTATTTACATTGTTGGTTCTAGCCGCGTAAATGTAGCGGGTATTAGTGATACTAACATTGAGTATTTCGCAAACGCCGTTGCTGACGTTTGTAAATAACGCTTTTACTTAGCAGTAATAAAAAACCGCCCAGCCTAAACTTTAGGCTGGGCGGTTTTTTTAGCTGTTATTTATACCAATTAGCTAATACCAATCTGCAATGATACTTAATTATTTTGCGGGGCTAAACGTGTCGCTACCTGCGTTAAAAAGCTCTCATTTAGAACACCTAAATAGCGAATTTTTTGCCGAACTATCAACACGTTTATCCTCCCTCAAAGTAGATCACTTAATTAAGCGAATTGGTATAACTATAATTACAGCACTATTCGTTATCGATTAAGTCTTCTACGCCTACAATCAGCCATGGAGCATCTGAGGTGGTAGCACGCTCAAGGTGCCAAATCTCTAAAATAGGCTCTTCTTTTTTATCGTCTAAGTCGCGGTATTTGCCTTTAAATTGCACACTTACTTGCCACGAATTTGCTGTTGTTTCAGCGCGCACAAGCTCGGCATCAATAAACATCACCTCAGTCGCTACCCGTTCAATCGCTTCGCGCTCAGTTTTAAACTCTTGAGCTAACGATGGGCTTAAATACTCAGCCATCGTGGCGTAATCAGCATTATTCCAAGCAGTTTGCATAGTGTGATAGTGGCTACGTGCGCCTTGTAAAAAGCCATTTACGTCAAAATTAGGGGGTAAATTGAAAGGCACTTGCTCAGTGTGTGCGCTTTGCTGGGTAAAACCACTGCTGGTAGGTTGCTCTGCGGCAGTTTGCTTAAAAGCAGAGTGCCCCGTAGCGTGTGTACCGGCTAATTGCGGGGAGTGGCGAACGCGCATAAACCCCGTAATAAGTTTAAACAAAATAAAGGCAACGCCTGCTAATAAAATAATTTCTAATAGCTGCATGCCCTCAAAGTTATCTCCTAGCATAGCGGCAATTAAACCGCCGGCTAACAATCCGCCTAATACGCCGGCCATAATGCCTTTTTTACTGCTTTTTGTCTTGGCTGCAGGTGCTGTGGTATCGGCTTTTTGCTTTTGTGTGGTTTGTTGTGTTGCTGGGGTTGTACCGCGTTTACTACTACCAAACTTTTTGCGTGCGTGTGCATCAAAACTTGCTGTACACAGTAGTGCAAGTAATGAAAATATAACGATGATGTTCTTCATGTAATTCCCTAAGTTAAACTGAGCGGTGAGTATAATTAACTTTTCAGTAAAAATTAATAATTACATTTAAAATCAATTGTTTTGGATGAAAAGTGAGCGCTGAATAGGCACAAAAAAACCGCTCAGTGTTACTCAGCGGTTTTTAGTCGTTAAGCGCTAGTTACAGCCAGCGAATGGCATTGGTAACCCGTTCGTTGTACACATTAATTGGCGCGCCGGTATTAGCCACTAAAATAGTATCGGCTTTGTCGCCTCGATTAATATGACCTGCAAAGCGCGCATCATGAAAATCATCTTCGCCAAACCCAAACGACTTATTCTCAGAAGGAACAATAAAGACCGTCATGGGGCCAAAGTCCGACTCAAAAATTAAGTGCAGACCTTTTTCACCTTTAAAGTCGCAAAACATCGCATAAGTAATTTTACCTGGCAGCTCTTCTATATGAGCGCCTAGCAGTGCAAGCTTATCGTTAACGCTTTGTAGGCTAATAGCATTGGTTTTTTCAAGGGCGGTAATTTCATGGTAAACATGGGTTAAAGCATGTTCGCCTGCTTCATGGGCAATGTGTTGCTCTGTGCTAAAAAAGAATGCGCCAATAGCTACAAAAAAAGACGCGGCTAGGGCTAAGTGAACACGGTCAAACTTAAAACGTGAGCGTGCATCTACAACGTTATCCCCAGTTGCTTGCTCTTCTTGCATTGCTTTTTCTTTTAACGAGGTGTTTAAAAGAATACGCTCAGCAAGGTTGTCAGGCACAGGCACATCTAACGCATCTTGAATTTGTTTATCAAAGTCTTTCATATCGCTTATAAAGTTTTGTCGCTCAGAGCTCTCTTTAGCAAACTCTAAAAGCTCCTTATCTAAATCGTTTGGCTGCGCAATAGTGCGTCGACGAAACTCAAGTTCATCCATTATTTTGATGCCCCTTTAAGTTGTTCATCATCACGGCTTAAAGTCTCTTTAAGTTGGTTTCTGGCACGGTATAAACGAGTCATAACCGTGTTTTTATTTAAATCGAGAATCTCTGCTATTTCTTCACCAGAGCACCCCATAACAACTTGCAGAAGTAAGGGTTCTCTGTATTCATCAGATAGCAGCGCAATTTGGCGTTGGATAACCGTTTGCTCCATTTCATCATCTAACGAATGGCTGGTTTCATCGACAAGTGTATCGTTTTCTACATCGCTGTAGTCAAACTGCTTGCGCTCAAAGCGACGTGCATTTTCTCTGCGCAAAATAGTCAGCAGCCACGGCTTGGCGGCTTTTTGATCCAATAATGAGTCAAGCGAGCGCCAAGCACGTAAAAACGTTTCTTGTACTAGGTCATCTGCAATATGTGGGTCACGGCATAACCAATAAGCAAAGCGATAAAGCTCCTTATTATATACATGGACCAAGGCTTCATAGCGCTTTTGTTTCTCTGCCATATCAACTAAGACCTGATTATTTGATTTTTTCTTTCCAAGCATAAGTACTTTTTTAATTAAAATTTATTATTTAATGCATGAAAAGACCTAAATTTATCAAACTAGTTAATAAAGGTCTTTTAATACAGCTTGTTGCGACTTTGTACGTTGAACTTGGTGCTGCTCAATTATGTTAATAATAGCATTAAGATCGACATCTGCACTGCTATTTGCATAAAGAGCTGACTGTAAACGGTTAACCTGCGTCGCCAGTTCATCATTATTGATGTTGTGTATTAACGTATCTATCGCAGCCACCTTTTTGCCCGTAAGCTTAATCGCTACCTCATTTAGTTCGCTATAAAATGCATTGAGATTATTTGATTTAGCTGCACTTTTAAGCGCGTTTAATGAAAGCGTTTGGGCTTTATTTACAGATACACTGTTATTTTTTTGCTCATTATTAGTAGAACGGCTTAACCAATAAAAAATTGCAGTGATTATCCAAAAAATATACCCAAGCACGGCAATAATAATTAACCAAAGCGGAATAACATTTTGCGGCGCGGCTATTGTTGTATTGGGCTGCTGTGTATTACTTACTTTATTAGCAGGCAAAGTTGGCTCACCTGTATTAAGGTTGTCGTTTGCAATAGCACCTGGGTTTATAGCATTGGCGCTAGGAGTTACCGTTATAGTGCGCTCAGGCAATGTAGCGTAGCTAATGCGGTTCATTTTGGTGTTATACCAAGGCAGTGTTATTTCTGGGAGGGTGTAGGAGCCCGCTTTTTGTGGTAATAACGCAAATGACGCTGTTTGCTGAGATACAACCCGTCCGTTTCTTACGGCATTGTTTGTTTCTACATCATCGGGGTAACTGCGAATTCCCGCAATGGTTTTCATATCAATTTCGGGCAGTTGCTCTTTAGTAACCCCTAACGCGGTTAAGGTAATAGTGCGTGTAATAGGCGTGCCAACTTCTACTGTATTTTCATCAGGCTGCCACTGCTCATCAATATTAACTAACTCACTGGGTAGCCATGCGCCTTTATAGTTTGCCGGAATAGGTTTTATCTCAAGTTGCTGATCATCCCCTAAAGCCGACACTTCTAATTGGCGGTAATTTTGCTGTACACGGCCTTGAAACGTAGGACCAACAATGGTGTATACACCACTTTTTTGCGGCTGTAGTAAGTATTCTCGGGTGATCACTAAATAACGTTTACCATCTACAAGCTCATAGCTTTCGGTTTGTTTACCTAATTGAGTAAGCTGTGCATCTTGCATACTGGGCGTACTTAGGCTGCCATCAAGCAGCTCTTTTGCTAGGTAGAGTTTAATCGTATATACGCCAGCTTCTTGAACAAACAACGAGTCACTTGAGAGCGATGTTTTTAAAAAAATATCGTTATTTTTATCAGCATCGGCAGCGCGCTTTGCCACTTTTAATTTTATTGGCTGCGAGCTTAAACCGGCCACGTTAAAAGCCGGAATGGTGTATTCACCTTCATTACGGGTCATTAACTTAACAGACCAGGTTGTTTGCTTGTTAATGCTGCCATTTATAATGTTGGTACGCGTGCTTAAACTTGTTGGCCCAACTACAAAGTCTTTAAGTAACACCGAAGTGTCGGGTTGCTCGCTTTTTATTGTGTCGTCCACTGAAATGTTAAGCATAAAAAATTCGCCAGCAAGGACTGGGTTTTTATCTACACTTGCCTCTAATTTGGTGGCGGCCCATGATGGCATCGCACTTAATAGCAATAAACAGCAAAATAATCGCATTACCATGATTTTTCTACTCCTGTAGGGCGACGTTGATATTGTCTTTTTTGGGCTTCTAATTGCATTTTATTCCGTAATAAAATTGCCGGATCGTCCGGTACTTTTCTTAATAACTGGTTAAGCTGCTGGGCTTTTTCTTTCTCTTCGTTGGTGAGCTCACGCGTTTGTGCTTGCGCGGCTTGTTGTTGAGCGTTTTGCTTTTGCTCATCTGTTAACGTTTGCTGCTGCGCTGTTTGCGGCTGAGCATTTTCAGCTTGTTCTTCGTTTGTTTGCTCAGGCTGTTTTTGCTCTTGGTTAGTTTGTGGCTGAGTTTGTAGTTCTGGCTCATTTTGTTTATCTGATTGTGAACCCGACTCAGCACTTTGTTGGTCTTGCTCAGTGTCAGACTCATCACTTGGCTCACCTTGCTGCTCTTGTGATTGCTCGCCTTGACTTTGCTCTGATTGAGAATCGCTATTTTCACTTTGTTGGCTTTGATCTGATTGCTGATTGTTTTGTTGCTCACTTTGATCAGATTGTTGCTGATTATCTTGCGAATCACCCTCTTGCTGTTGCTGCTGTTGCTCGAGCAATTGCTCAACCAAAGCTTGGTTATCAGCGGCTTCGCTAAAGTTAGGTTGTAACGTTTGTGCTTGTTTGTAAGCATCTATGGCTTGTTCTAGCTGTCCTGATTTGGCAAGCGCGTTGGCATAGTTATAAAAACCAGTGGCTGATTTATCATTACTAAAGGCTTCTAGTGCGGCATCAAAATTACCTTGTTGGTACAATGCAGACCCTTTTAAGCTGCTTGAGTCGGCATTGGCGGCCCGTTCAAAATCTTTATTTTTATAAGCATCAAGCGCTTGCTGATCAGTGTTTTTTAAAAAAGAGGGGAGCTCTAATGCACTTGCCTGTTGGGTTGGCAAAACGCTGAGTACTAAAAAGGCCCCTACAAATGCTGCACTTCTAAATAAATAAAGGCCTAAGGGCAGTAAAATAAGTAACCCATATATACCTGCGTCTATGCGCCACAGGGCATGGCTTTGTTTTTCATCTTTTAATAACTCACTGTTGGCACTTGGTGCAAAAGTGGCTATGTCACTGCTGCTTGGTTGGTAAAGGGCAAACTTTCCACCACTGCGGGTCGCTAGGCTTTTTAAGCGGCTTATGTTAATGGTGGGGATGACTATTTGACCGTAGCTGTCTTTTAAAAAACCGCCTTCAGGTAATTTAATAGGAGCGCCTTGCTCTGTGCCTACGCCATAAATATTTAGCCGATAAGAAGAATTACTGGTAAAGCTAGTAATATCGCTTTGCTCTTCTTGGTCTATGCCATCGGTGACTAATATTATATCGCCATCAATATAGCCTGCTTGCGTTAAAAGCTCTTTTGCCATATCAAGGCCAGCTAAAACATTAGAGCCTTTGTCGGGCATAATGTCGGGGCTTAAACTCGGAATTAAATTAGTAAGCGTAGTGGCATCGTTTGTAAGTGGCGAGATAGTAAATGCACTACCGGCATAGGCAACTAAAGCGGTGTCGCCTTCTTTAAATAGCTCAATCATATCGAGTGCTTTAAAGCGTGATTGCATTAAACGATTTGGTGCTATATCGGTACTGTACATTGAGTACGACATATCCATTACAATCACACGGGCACTTTTACTTTGAAATACAGGGACCTGTTTTTCTTCAAAACTAGGGCCTGCACTAAAAATAATAGCTAAACAGCAAAATACAGCGACCAGCCAAAGTGGTTGGCTGGCTTTAGTGTTTGACTCGTTCATAATAAACGGCGCCAAATGAGGGGCAATTAGGTTATCTGCGCTTTGTTTTTTATGCTTAATAAAGGCTATAAAAAACAACGCAAGTGCAGGTATTAAAAGCCACAAAACAGCGGGACGAATAAATGTAAAGTCCATTAGTTAGGCTCCTTTAATGCACGTAAGGTGCTTAACATTACTTTTAAACTAATGAGTAAAATAGCAATAAGTAGTGGGTAGTAAAACAATGAGCTTTGCGGTCGAAATGTTTGCTCATCTGCGCTAATTGGCTCTAACTTATCAAGCTCTGCGTAAATTTGCTGAAGGCCAGCAACATCTTTGGCTCTAAAATATAACCCACCGGTTTGTTCGGCAATGTCTTTTAACAAGCTTTCATCTAAGCTGCCCCCACTCATACCACCCATATTAAATAGGCTAAATCCACGGGGGTTATCTGAGCCAACACCTATGGTATATACTTTTATGCCTTCCTCGCGGGCAAGGAGTAGGGCATCTTCAGGTTTTAAATTACCTGCTGTGTTTTGGCCATCGGTTAATAGCACCACAATACGGTTACTTTTATCTTTGTTGGCAAAACGCTTTACCGATAAACCTAGCGCATCGCCAATAGCAGTGGCACGCCCAACTAAGCCAATTTGAGACTCGCTGAGCATTTTACTTACGGTTTTAACATCGCGAGTCAGTGGCGTTTGTAAAAATGCGGTGTCGCCAAATAATATCAGGCCTAACCTGTCACCTTGGCGCTGCTCTATAAAGTCACTCAATACCGCCTTTACCATAGTGAGGCGATCAACATATTGGCCGTTGTAAGCCATGTCTTGTTCGGTCATTGAGCCAGATAAATCGACCGCAAGCATTATATCGCGCCCTTCGTTTGGTAATGAAATGGGGTCGTCTAACCATGTCGGGTTGGCTGCAGCAGTGACCAGTAATAGCCAAAGTAGCCATTCAAAAATAGTTAATTTACGTGCGCTTTTTTCAAGGCTTTGGCTGGCTAAGTTATGTTTGGCAAAGCTTGGAATACGTAACCGGGTATGTGCGTTACTGGCAGCAGGTTTTAATAATAAAAGTAATAAGGGCAGAGGTAGTAATAAAAACAACCATGGCCAGCTAAATTCAAACATGTACTGGCTCCTTTAGTTTAAATTGCTTTATGCCTTGGCGTAATTTTTCGTTAAGCGCGTCATTGGTTTGCTGCGCATTATACAGGCTTAAAAGCTCATGCTCGGTAAAGCTTAAACCGGTTAAGGTATTAAGTGTGTTACACCAGTTAGCTGTTGATTGCGTTGCTAGGCGTTTATCGTAATACTCTATTACTAAGCGCTTTAAAATAATATGAAGTGTTTGCGCGCTTTGCTCGTTGTGGCTTAAATCGATTGCGTAGCGCTTAGGCTTTTTAAATTTATAATTTTTGTAAAACCAAAAAGCAGCTGCACAGATTGCTATGAACAGCAGGGTAATAATAACCCACCAAGCAGGGGCGAGTGGCCACCAACTAACTTGGCTTGGCGCTATTATATCGTGCAGGCCATCGAGTGGATTGGTTTGCATGGTTATTTTCTCACTAATTGCAGCTCAAGCGGGCTCGCTGCATTGAATGATATTAAGTTAAGACCCGATTTAGTTAAGCGATTTAGACGTGTGCTAAATGCTTGCTCGGCGTTTTTTGCAAAGCGTTCTCTAAAGCTTTTATCCATAAGCGGTAGCGCAAAATCTTGGCCGTTGGCATTAACAGTGACAGCGTTTTTAAACGCGGGGAGCGTATGTTCAAACGGATCACTTATATGACAGCCTATCAGCTCACAGTGGCGGCTTAATATTTCTAATTGTTTAAAGCTTGCATCATCTAAGGCATTAAAGTCAGAGACTAAATACACTAAGCTGCCAGGTTTAGCTAAGTGGTTAAGCCGTTTTAAATTATCGCTAAAGTTATTGGTTGCTTGTTTATCTATATTGTTAAGTGCTTGCTGGTGGCTGTCGCATAGATTATGACACAGCTTTAATACCGCTTTTTCGCGGGCGCTGGGCTTTAGTTCTAAATGCGAGTGTTGATTAAACACAATACCGCCAATTCTATCTCCGCGTTGACACGCCGACCACGCAACTAGCGCGCTAATGTGCGCAGCCTGTACCGACTTAAGCAGCAGCTTTGAGCCAAATAGCATAGAGTTTGAAAAATCAGTAAATACAAAAACTGGGCGCTCTTTTTCTTCTTGAAAAAGCTTTGTATGGGTTTCGCCGGTACGCGCTGTTACTCGCCAATCAATAGAGCGAATGTCATCACCTTGCTGGTAATGACGCACTTCGGCAAACTCCATACCTCGGCCTTTATGGGGCGCAAGGTATTGCCCAGTTAAACTGTTTTTAATTTTAACTTTAGGTGCCAGCTCTAATAACTGTGCTTTAGCTTTGTAATACAGCAGTTCTTTTAGCGCTAAATTTACACCGTGGCTGTGGCTTTCTTTTAGCCACGCCTTTGAGTCTAATTGTGTTTGCATAACTTAGGGTACGGCTACAAGTTTAACAATGCGGCTTATAACCTGATCTTTAGTAATGCCATCAGCCTGTGCTTCGTAGCTTAAAATAATACGATGGCGCAGTACATTATGTACAACGGCTTGAATGTCGTCGGGTGCTACAAAATCGCGGCCATGTAACCAAGCGTGGGCACGGGCACATTTATCAAGTGCAATGGTGGCACGCGGGCTTGCGCCAAACTCAATCCAACGGCCAAGTTGCTCATCAAACTTAGCTCCTTCACGAGTGGCAATAATAAGCTGTACTAAATATTGTTCAAGCGGCTCGGCTAAATACAAGCCTAAAATAGCTTGGCGAGCGGCAAATAAATCGCTTTGGGTAATTTGTTGCATAACCGCTTGTTGTTCATTAAGTGCTTCACCACGGGTTAATCGCAGTATGTCTAGCTCGTGCTCTGCACCTGGGTAATCAATGCTTAAATGTAATAAAAAACGGTCTAATTGTGCCTCTGGCAGCGGGTAAGTCCCTTCTTGCTCCAGCGGGTTTTGGGTAGCCATTACCATAAACAAATCGCTTAGCGGGTAGGTGTTTTTGCCTACCGTTACTTGGCGCTCTGCCATGGCTTCTAGTAGTGCTGATTGTACTTTTGCTGGGGCACGGTTTATTTCATCGGCTAAAATAAGGTTATGAAATAAAGGGCCTTTCTCAAACACAAACTCGCTGGTTTGTTGGCGGTAAATATCGGTGCCGGTTACATCGGCAGGTAATAAGTCGGGCGTAAACTGTACGCGCTGGAACGAGCCTTCAATACCTTTAGCAAGGGCGTTAACAGCACGGGTTTTTGCAAGCCCTGGTGGGCCTTCTACTAATAGATGGCCATCCGCTAAAATGGCAATAAGGAGTGCTTGAGTAAGCTCTGGCTGGCCAATAATTTGTGTATCTAAGTACGTTTTTAATTGTTTGAATGCGTTAGCTGCCATAATAAATAGACTTCCTCGTCAGCTGGGTTTGTACCTAATTTATTTTAGGTGATTAATACTGACCTAGTTATAAGGTTTATAAGTGAGTAACTCAAGAGTTAGACTGTATTTTTAAAAATAGTTCGTTATTTTTTAACGGTTTTTAGCGTACCACAAAACTTTGTAAAAACGCGTAAAAAAGCCTATTGTGGTAGTCAATATTAAGCACTATGTATATATCTACCTTTAGTGCTTTTGTATAAATTTGTGTTTATCTATTGGCTTTAGCACACGGGTTGTTTAGAATCGAGGAAAACAAACAGGTCAGACCTGTCAGCGGGAGAGCATAAATGTCTGAGCAAAACATACTAAAAACACCAAAAGGCGACCGTATTGCCATCGTTAGCGGCTTACGTACTCCTTTTGCAAAACAAGCAACAGCGTTTCACCATGTACCAGCCCTTGATATGGGTAAGTTGGTGGTTAACGAAATGCTTGAACGATTAAATTTCGACAAGTCAGAAATCGATCAACTTGTATTTGGTCAAGTAGTACAAATGCCAGAAGCGCCAAATATTGCACGTGAAATTGTTTTAGGTACGGGTATGCCAGTAGGCGTAGACGCGTATTCAGTATCGCGTGCGTGTGCTACCAGCTTTCAGGCCATTGCTAATGTAGCTGAATCTATTATGGCAGGCTCTGTAAATGTAGGTATTGCCGGTGGCGCCGATTCATCTTCAGTATTACCTATTGGCGTAAGTAAAAAATTGGCAGGTAGCTTAGTTGATTTAAACAAAGCACGTACCTTAGGCCAGCGTTTACAAATATTCTCAAAACTGCGTTTAAAAGATTTATTACCAGTACCGCCTGCGGTTGCTGAATACTCAACAGGCCTTTCAATGGGGCAAACTGCTGAGCAAATGGCTAAAACACATAACATAAGCCGTGAAGATCAAGATGCACTAGCGCATCGCTCGCATTCACTTGCAACCCAAGCATGGGCCGATGGCAAGTTAAAAGATGAAGTAATGACGGCGCACTTACCGCCATATAAAAGCTTTATTGAAGAAGATAATAACATTCGTAAAAATTCTACAGTTGAAGGCTACGCTAAGCTTAAGCCGGTATTTGACCGCCAACATGGCTCGGTTACTGCTGCAAATGCAACACCATTAACCGATGGTGCAGCTGCCGTTCTGATGATGAGCGAAAGCAAAGCAAAAGCACTAGGCTACGAAATTTTAGGTTATGTACGTAGCTTTGCGTTTTCGGCAATTGGTGTAGAAAAAGACATGCTAATGGGCCCAGCGCATTCAACGCCTATCGCACTTGATAGAGCAGGAATTACACTTGCTGATTTAGATTTAATTGAAATGCACGAAGCTTTTGCATCGCAAACACTTGCCAATATGAAAATGTTTGCATCAGATAAGTTTGCGCAAGAGCAACTTGGTCGTAGCAAAGCAATTGGCGAAATTAACATGGATAAGTTTAACGTTAATGGCGGCTCACTGGCATATGGTCACCCATTTGCAGCAACCGGTGCTCGCTTAATTACGCAAAGCTTACACGAGCTTAAACGTCGTGGTGGCGGTTTAGCATTAACAACAGCGTGTGCTGCTGGTGGTTTAGGTGCAGCCTTTGTATTGGAGAGCGCGTAATGACAGATTCAGTATTTAATTTAACGGTAGATGAAAACAAAATTGCCGTAGTAACCATTGATGTGCCGGGTGAGAAAATGAACACCCTGCGCGACTCATTCGCTGATGACTTAAAAGCTTTACTTGAACAAGCAAAACAAGAGTCAGTAAAGGGGATGGTATTTATAAGTGGTAAAAGCGATAACTTTATCGCGGGCGCTGATGTAAAAATGCTTGATAGCGTGCAAAAGCGTGAAGATGCGTTAGCAATTAGTGAACTTTGTCATCAAGCCTTTTTTGATATGACAAAACTACCTTATACAACAGTAAGTGCAATACATGGTGCTGCGCTTGGTGGTGGTTTAGAGTTTGCTTTAGCGTGTGATTACCGCGTAGGCACAGATAGCGATATGACTAAAGTAGGCCTGCCAGAAGTACAACTTGGTTTATTACCAGGTGGCGGTGGTACGCAGCGTTTAACTAAAATTGTAGGCATTCAAAAAGCACTTGAATGGATGCTAACAGGCAAGCAGATTCGCCCTAAGCAAGCTAAAAAAGCAGGCGTATTAGATGATGTAGTACCACAAAGCGTATTACTAAAAGTCGCTAAAGAATTTGCCGCTAAGAAAAAGCCTGCAGATAAAGAGCCAAAGCTTGATAAAGTAAGCAAATTATTAGAGTCAAACCCGTTTGGCCGCAACTTTATCTTTAAAAAAGCCAAAGAAAACGTCCTTAAAAAAACCGGCGGACATTATCCTGCACCGCTTGCGATTATTAAAGCTGTGCGTGCAAGTGTAGAGCTGGATAAATTAAAAGCATACAAAACAGAAGCTGAAAGCTTTGCAACACTTGTAATGAGTGATGAATCTAAAGCGCTTCGCGGTATTTTCTTTGCAACTACTGAAATGAAAAAAGAGTGGCGCAACGACGATGCGCCAGCAATTAGTAAAACCGCTGTTTTAGGTGGCGGCCTAATGGGTGCCGGTATTGCGCATGTAAGCGCAGTAAAAGCCAAAGTACCTGTACGTATTAAAGATGTAGCAGAGCAGGGCATTAGTAATGCCATGAACTACACCTACAAAATTTTAGATAAGCGCCTTAAACGCCGTATTATGTCTAAAGCTGATATGCAGTTAACAATGAACCGTATTACCGGCACTACAAACTACAGTGGCTTTAAACACATTGATTTAGTAGTAGAAGCTGTATTTGAAGATTTAGCCTTAAAGCAAGGTATGGTTGCCGATATAGAGCAGCAATGCCAAAGCAATACTATTTTTGCAAGTAACACGTCATCACTGCCTATTTCACAAATTGCAGCACAGGCACAGCGCCCTGAAAACGTGATAGGCCTGCATTACTTCTCGCCAGTTGAAAAAATGCCACTCGTGGAGATTATTCCGCACGAAGGGACTTCTCAAGAGACTATTGCGCGCGTAGTTAACTTTGCACGTAAGCAAGGTAAAACGCCTATTGTGGTAAAAGACATGGCAGGTTTTTACGTAAACCGTATTTTAGCGCCTTATGTAAATGAAGCAGCTAATTTAATGCTTGCAGGTGAGCCAATTGAAAAAATTGATGCAGCCCTTGTAGAGTTTGGTTTCCCAGTTGGGCCGCTTGCTTTACTTGATGAAGTAGGGATTGATATAGGCTCTAAAATAGCCCCAATTCTTGAAAAAGAATTAGGCGAGCGTTTTAAAGCGCCAGATGCATTTTCTCGTATGATTGATTCAAAACGCCTAGGCCGTAAAACGGGTCGTGGTTTTTATGAGTACGATAAAAAGAGCAAAAAAGTTGACGAGTCAGTGTATGAGCTATTAGGTGTAACCCCTGCACCGCGTTTAAATAAAAGCGAAATTGCTAAGCGTTGTGTATCACAAATGCTTAACGAAGCCGTGCGTTGTTTAGACGATGGCATTATTGCCAGCCCACGTGATGGCGACATTGGCGCTATATTTGGTATTGGCTTCCCACCGTTTTTAGGTGGACCGTTTAGCTATATGGATAAATTGGGCGCCAGCAAGGTTAGCTCTGAAATGTCTACATTAGCTAATAGCAATGCAAATTTTGCCCCATGCGACACGTTAGTAAGTATGGCTGAATCAGGCGCTAAGTTTTATCAAACGCAGCCTGTTGCAGATGAGCCAAGCCCAGCACCTGTTGCTGAACAAGCAATAGAAGCAGAACCTGCTGATGAGCAACCTCAAGAAGAGAGCGTTGACTCACCAAAGCAAGACTCGTAAACAGCTTGATTAAAAAAACCGCATTATATGCGGTTTTTTTATATCTGCTATTTGTAAATATAGAATTCTAGGGCGCAATAATACCAACCCGCAATAATACTTAATCATTCTGCGGGGCTAAACGTGTCGCTACCTGTGTTAAAAACGTGCATTTATAAAACCTAAATTGTCAGTTTTTATTTAGTTATCGACAGGTTTTTACCCTCAAATAAGTCTTATAATTAAGTGGCTTGCTATGAAGTATGTTAGCTTAATTTGCAGCTAAGCAGATAAGAGGTAAACCATTATGCAGTTGTTTACAGCACGATTGGCAATGCGCCCGCTTCAAAGCAGTGATTGGCCATTATTTTTGCAGTTACATCAAAATCCTACCGTGATCCGTTATTGCTACGATATGCCCAGCGAAGCGTTTGTACGCAGCCGGTTTGAACAACGTTTAAAAAGTTGGGATAGCACTTCTACTCATCCACTTTGCCTTGTGGTATTTGATAAGCATTCAAATGAGCCCATGGGTGTAACGGGGTTTACATACGAACTTGAGCAAGCTGAGCTAGGCTATTTGTTTTTACCCGCGTATTTTAATCAAGGCTTTGCCAGTGAGTCATTGCGTGCCGTGATTGAGTGGGCATGGCAACAATGCGGTATTACACAGTTTAAAGCCGTGGTTACAAAGGGGAATATAGGGTCTGAAAAGGTATTACAAAAGTGTGGATTAACGTTAACTAACATTAATACGCAAGCGCACACTATTAATAATACACGTTATGATGATTTGATATACACATTAAAATTGTAGCAAATAGGGCTAGCAAGCTAGCCCGTGATGGTGGTTTCTATAGATGTGCTTCAATTGCTTTACGGTCTTTTTCTGGCATATTCTCAACAACTAATTTGAACGAATTATCGATCATTCTTTCAATTTCGCCTTGTGGAATAGAGCCATCTAATATCACCGTATTCCAAAGCCGCTTGTTCATATGATAGCCAGGGATCACCGCAGGAAAAATATCACGCAATTTAAGTGCTTCATCGGGATCGCACTTTAAATTAAGCCACCAAATAGGATCTCCATCATCATTAACGTCTCCATCATTACCTAAGGCAAGGGTGGCAAACATTTTATGATTTACTTTATAAACATCAACCTCTTGAGCAAATGGTTTTGTCACTTGCACCAAGGGCTTCTTTACTAAATACTCATGTACTGTGTTTTGGTCCATGATCCAATCCTTGAAGTCATACTCGGTAGAGATACCATAGCAGTTTTTTTCGCTTTTGATTATAGGTATTTAGTTTTAAATTAAAAATTTGCAAGTCTATATCGAATGCAGCCCCAAATTAACGTATTTTTAGTTGAACAATACCCAGTTCGTGGTATGTTTCTGGCAATCAAAAAAATAATAGGAAAACCCCCATGCCAAAGGCGAGTGAAGTTAAAAAAGGAACCGCGATTGAGTATAATAATCGCGTGTTGGTAGTTAAAGATATTGTACGTTCAGTACCACAAGGCCGTGCAGGCGGTAGTTTGTACCGTATGCGCTTATACGATGTAGTAACAGGTGCGAAAGTAGACGAAACCTTCAAAGACAGCGACATGCTAACCTTAGCAGATTTAACTCGCCGCGAAGCAATGCTTTCTTACATTGATGGCGATGAATACGTGTTTATGGATAATGAAGACTACACGCCGTATAACTTAAACAAAGAGGCGATAGCAGAAGAAATTCAGTTCGTTAACGAAGAAACGCAAGGCGTACACGTTATTGTGATTGATGGCTCGCCTGTAGGTTTAGATTTGCCATCAAGCGTAGAGCTGGTTGTTGAAGAAACAGACCCTTCAATCAAAGGCGCTTCTGCCAGTGCACGCTCTAAGCCTGCACGCCTGAGCACGGGTTTAACCATTTCGGTGCCTGAGCATATATCTACGGGCGACCGTATCCGTATTAATACGGTTGAGCACAAATTTATGGGCCGCGCTGAAAAGTAACCCAAGCTATACAATAAAGCTGGCGCTATGCCGGCTTTTTTTATGGCTAAATTTTTAAACTAGGGAATAGTAATCTGCATCAATACTTAATTTATATGCGCTGATAGCTAAAATGGCGACTCATTGGCTTATCAAGCCTGCTGCTTTAAAAGTGTGTTATTTGCCGTTAAAATGCGCAGCGTTGTTTTGAGCTCAGTTGGGGTGATGTTTGCTTTTCGTTTTTATTAACGCTCTATGTGCTTTGGCCATTTACGTTCAAGCGCTTAAAAAAGGTATGCCAATTAAACGGTGGATTTTATTAGGGGCACTAATCGGCCCTGGCGCATGGTGCTTATTTGGTTTGCATTACAGGCGTGCTTTTATACGCAACGTAGGAGCTGGTGCGTGTATATGGCGCCCGTAACATTACCTTATTTGCGCTAAATGTTTATTAGCACTAATAAGGCTTGGCGTAGAGTTGCTTTGTTGCTGTTTTAAAAAGGCCGTAAATTCATCTTTTGAAAGCGGTTTTGAATAGAAGTAGCCCTGTACGGTTTCACAATTTAGCGTTTTAAGTATGTCAATTTGGCTTGCTTGCTCCACACCTTCAGCAACCACATGTAAATCGAGGTTTTGCGCAATCGTCACGATAGAGTCAACCATGTTGCGGCCACGTTCGGTTTTCATGTCATCAATAAATGCTTTATCTACTTTTAAGGTATTCAGCGGAAATTGTTTTAAGTACGCTAAAGATGAATAACCTGTACCAAAATCGTCCATGGCTAAATGAATACCACGCGCACTTAGCGATCGCATAATTGCAATGGCTTCTTGTGGGTCGTCCATTACCGTGCCTTCGGTAATTTCCAGCTCTAAAAAGTAAGAAGGTAGCTCGTTTTTTTGTAATATCACGTCAATACGGGTCGTTAAATCTGGCAAGCTAAACTGCTTAGCCGATAAGTTAACTGCAACGCGGCCGCTAAATAGCCCATCGTCTAGCCATTGTTTTACATCGCAACACGCTTTGTTTAAAACCACTTCACCAATTTCTATTATTTGCCCGGTTTCCTCTGCAATAGGAATAAAAACACCGGGGCTAATAACGCCTTTTTTAGGGGTTATAAAGCGCACTAATGCTTCCATTCCGGTAAGTTTACCAGTGCGAATATTCATTTTTGGTTGGTAATACACTTCAAAATGGTTTTCTTTTAGACCAAAGCGCATTAGGTTTTCTATTTGTAAGCGTTTAACCGCTTGGCGGTTCATGGTGTCGTTAAAAAACAGGTAACTATTGCCTTTCTTTTTAGCATGATACATTGCGGTATCAGCGTTTTTTAATAGTAGCTCTGGCGTACTGCCATCTTCAGGGAATAACACTATGCCTACGCTTGAGGTAATAGCGAGCTCGTGGCCTGCCATTTTAAATGGGGTCGCAATTGCAGCTAAAAATTGCTTTGCCATGCGAGTAATAACATGAATATCATTAGTATCTGCCATAACTAAGGCAAATTCATCACCCCCTAGGCGGTAAAAAACATCATTCTCTCGAGTTAATTTATTTAATCGCATAGCCAGTTTTGCTAATAGGCTGTCGCCTAGCTGGTGGCCTAATGAATCATTAATCTTTTTAAAGTTATCTAAATCAAATACCAAAAGGGCATGGTGGGTATTTTGTTTTACTAGCTTTTGTAGGTCGGTAAAAAATAAATTTCTGTTAGGTAAGCTGGTCGTACGGTCTCTATTTGATAAATTATGCAGTTGCGATTGTGCATTTTTACGTTCGGTTAAATCTGAATAAACCACTACATAGTTTGTTATTTGGTGTTGATCGTTTTTTATCTCATCAATAGAAATCTCTATTGGCAGTAACACTCGCTCACTATTGCGCAGTTTTACCTCTTGTTGAATTCGCTCACGCTCTCGTACTATATTTTTAATGTTTTCTGTGTAGCTTTTATCGTAACCAGGTAAGTTAAAAGGCTTTTTGAGATATTGCTCTCTAACGCCACCAAAAAGCGTTAAAAAGCTGGGGTTAATATCAACTAAGTTAAAGTTTTTATCATATATAGCAAGTGCATCAGTGAGTGATTCTACACACTTAGCAAATAAATTGAGGCGCTCTTGTGTTGATTTTAACACTGAAATATCGCGCACTGTGCCGGTCATTCTCAGTGGCGCTAAGTTGGCATCTTTTTCTATTATTTTTCCGCGGTCTAATACCCAGTGCCAGTGGCCAAAGGTGTCTTTAATACGGTAAGTGGCTTCAAAAAAAGCGGACTTTTGAGCAAAGTGTTTTTTTAATAAATGCTCTACTGAGGCAATATCGTGTGGGTGGATCAAGCTTTTATTTGGCGGAAAACCCATTAACGTTGTTGAATCCATCATGTATTTATCGTTAATACGAATAACTTCGCCAGTTTTTATATTCCAATCCCAAAGCGTATCGCCACTGCCTTCAACCGTGCTTTTTAAGCGCTTTTCTGAGAGGCTGTGCTGTAACCGAGAGCGCTTTAATTTATAAATTACAAATAATAGGTATGGCAAAGCCAGCACAAGTAGGGCACTGGCAATAATTAAAACGGTGTTGGTATTTATATTAAAGGCGTGTTCAAAGGCAACCGCTGCGGGTGCTAGGCTTAGCAGCAACCAGTAAAAACCACATTTTATTGTTGTTATTTTTATCATTTGTTTTATTACTACTAATTAACAAATGATAATTTAAATCATGCCACTTGCAGAGTCAAAGAGATTGCGAGCAAAGCGGCATTTTTTGCGATTTATTTACTTTTGCGCTACTTAATAACTCATACCTTGGCCTATCTTTTGAAAAAGTAGCTATGGCATAGCTTTTCATTTCTTCTAGGCTGAGGGCGTGCAGTGCCTCTAGCAGGCGTTTTTGCATATGAAAGTCATGATCTTTATTGCCTATTGCAAGCCAAAAGCGCTGTGAGCGTAACCGTAAGTTTTTATCTTTTTCAGCAATATGAGTTGTCAAACCTTGTTTATGCTGCTGCCATGTTGTTTCATCCAGGGAGTCTAGGTTAGCAATAAACTGGCTTACAAAATGATTATGCCTGTGCAGTAGAGTCTGAGCTTCAAATTTTGGTGATTGAATATAAAAAGCAATACCGGCGCGGGTGTTAAATGGCGCATAACCAGAGCCAACTAAGTAACCTAGCTGTTGTGTGGTTCTCAGCGCGTTAAAATAGTCTTGGTTAATTATATGATTAAGTGCCATTAATTTAACTTTTTCATCCACTTCTGCACTTTGTGCTTGGTAGTAAATGACCATGGCGTTATCACTGCATGGCAGTTCAAGTTCGCAGCGAGTCACTTGGTCTATCTCGTACAGCGGGCGTGTTAAATCTTCAATAGCCGTGGCGTTTTTTAAATGCTCTGCCACTTTTTTATGAAATACCTTCGCGTCTGTTTGTTGCCAATTACCGTGTAAAAACGACTCAACATGTAAGGCTTTAAAAAAGTCGGCTCTAAATTCGTTAAATTGCTGAAAACATGTATTTTTAAGTGCAGTGGCTAACTCGTCGGGTTGTGGGTTCCATGGCATTATTTTGGCACCTAACACGCTAAATAATTCACTCACAGGTTTATTTTGGTTGCTGTTGCGCCAGTGCCTTACCAATTGCTTTTTGTATTCGGCAAAGCGGCGTGCGCAAATATCAACATTAAATAGCGCATCAAGTAATTGCTCCACCAACTCTAGCTGACTAGTCGATAGCCCAGCGGTATGCAACGTAAGCCCGCCTTGGTGAGAGGTTAAATGATAACTTAAACCTGCCAATTCTGCGGGGTAAAACTGCTCGCCAACACTGTCCATAAATAAGTCACTAAAAAGGCGCGTTAATGCCATGTGCTTTACATCTTTTACTGCAAAGTGAGAGTCCATTGCTAAATAAAAATGACCTTTGGCCACTCTAAAGGTGTTGTCTTGTTTAAACCAAAAGTCAAACCCTGGCTCTTTAACTAATAGTAAAGGCTTGGTTTGAGGTTTTTCGACTTCGTATAGCACCACTTCTTTTGTTAAATAGGGGTTTGCTGTGGGCAGCAGCATAGTGCTCAGCGGTTTATTTATATGCGCAAGCGACTCCAGCCAATGCGGCGAAATTGGCTCAACTTTGTAAGGGGTGTTGTACCACGCGGTGGTGTGCTCTGCCTCTACGCCTGGATGAATAAGTACTAAGCGCATATTATGTGGGGTAAGCCATTGCATCGCCATTTCGTGAGTGGCTTTATTAAAGCCCTCCATTAAGTAATCGCCTTGCACATAGTTAGCTTCGTCGTAGTGCTGCATATTAATGCTTAGGTTACTTACCCAATCAATTAAGCGCGATTTTTCTTGGTTATCAAACGCAATTTGTAACAGGTTTTTTTTATCTTGATACAGGCGCGGTAGTTTGTCGGTGTTATCGTTGATTAGACAAATATACTCAAACACAATTTCTATTATGTCTTCAAAGTATTCAATGCCTTCATCGGTAAGCGCCATGCTAATGTTAAAATCTTTAAAGTTACTGCCATTTATACCGCCGCCGGCAGAAAGTGCGTTAATCCACCCTTGTTCTTTTAAAATAGAGTACAACGAGCCTGCGCCTTCGTAGCCTAGTAAATGGGCTACAAAGCTGACGGTTTTGTGGCGATAAAAGTCATCGATATTTGGCATAGCAAAACTAATAATGAGTTTTTGCATGTGCTTGTGTGGTTCAATGTGCAGTACTTTGCCAATATCTTGCGCGCGATATAATGGCTCCTCAATAGGGGCTTTAAGCGCACCTTTATGGCCGTTAATGCCACTAAAATAACGATGCGTCCACTGCGCGAGTGTATCAAGCGGTTCGTTGGCACAAATTACCAGTGTCATCCACTGCGCTTGATAGTGCTTATTAAAAAAATCTCTTAACTCGTCACTAATGCAGCGCTCTCTATCGGCGAGAGTATGTAAATTACCCACCGAAAATTTAGCAAAGGGGTGGGCTGGGTTTACGGTTTCTTTATGAGCCTGATAAATACGACGCCCATCATCTTTTATTTTTAATTTAAACTCAGCTTCTATGGCATTACGTTCTTTTTCGGTTTCCGCTGGGTTTAATAATGGGGCAATAAAAAAACGGCTAAATTGCGCAAGTGCTTTTTCAATGGCTTGATTATTAATATCAAAGTAATAGCAGGTGTGCTCAGTGCCGGTCCAGGCGTTGGTATTACCGCCCGATTGAGACACAAAATTATTAAAGCTTCCAGAATCAGGGTATTGGTCGGTACCTAAAAAAAGCATATGCTCTAAAAAGTGTGCAAGGCCTTGCCTGTCAAGGGGGTCATCAAAATGGCCAGCGTTAACCGCCATAGAAGCAGCGGCTTTAGTTGAATCTTTATCTTGCACTAATAATACTTTTAGCCCATTGTCGAGTGTAATGGCGCGGTATGCTCTGTTATCATTGCGGCTGATATTCAAATGATGCTCCTGAAACTAGACGTTTACTTGTTAACAACAGATGATAGCTTCAGGACAGCGAAAAAATAGCGAAAAGATTTACCTGAATATCATGAGAGAATTATTCTTTGGAATAATAGTTAATATAGCGGACAAATGGGCAAACTGGCTACTGTTTTATATTCATTAATCGGTTGATTTTTTATGAAAACAATCTTAATTATGCGCCACGGCGAAGCGACACCGATGCAAGCTAACGACGCAGCAAGAAACCTAACACCGAAAGGCCATGCAGAAGCAGAAAAAATGGGCTTATGGCTACACAAACACTTTTCTGTTGATGCGTTATTGGTAAGTCCTTACTCGCGCGCGCAGCAAACGGCTAAAGAAGTTGAAAAAAACAATGTATTTAAATTTAGTGAAACCTGTAGCGACATAATCCCCGAGGGAAAGCCACAAATAGCAGCTGATTATTTAGAAACACTTATTGCTATGCATCCTCAGTGTAATACCTGGTTAGTGGTCGCCCATATGCCCATAGTGAGCTATATAGTTGATCAGCTCAGCCCGGGTAATATGCCTATTTTTAACACCGCAGCGGTTGCTGTAATTCAGTATGATGAAACCTCACAGCGCAGTGAATATGTAAATATTAACGCGCCTGCAAACATATAGAGAAAAGAGATAACAATGAGTATAGAACGCCTTGAAACGGGTGCGCGCATGAGCCGTATAGTTAAACATAATGGAACCGTTTATTTATGCGGACAAGTATGCAGCGATGCAGAGCAAAACATTACAGAGCAAACGCAAACTATGCTCGACAAAGTAGAGGCCTTACTTGAGCAGGCGGGGAGTTCTAAAAAGCATATGCTAAGCGCAACTATTTACGTTAAGAGCATGGAATATTTTGCCGATATGAATGCAGTATGGGATGCATGGGTGCCAGAAGGTTATGCACCAGCACGCGCCTGTGTTGAGGCTAAAATGGCGCGCGATGCGCTATTGGTCGAAATTTCGGTAGTGGCCGCACTTAAATAAGCGATTTTATAAAAGCACAGCAAGCCAAAACGAAAAGCTTACAACACTAAGCACCGTTGAAAGCACCACTGCACCGGCGAGCGTAACTTGATGCGTATTTAATTGGCTTGCAATTAAATACGCATTAACGCCAACAGGCGAGGCGCTCAGCAATACCAGTACGTTACGAATTTGCGTATCTAGTACAAACACCCACGTAGCTGCTACACACACAGCAGCAGGCAAAATCAGTATTTTTAACAGTGAAGAAATAAGGGCCGGCTGCCAATTTGCTGCAACCTTATAAAACACCAAATTAGCGCCTAACACAAATAAAGCACATGCAATAGCAGGGCTGGCGAGTAGCTCTAAGACATTGGCTAAATTTGTAAATAATGTAATTCCCGACACATTTAAAAGTAATCCACAGCCAATACTTAACACAATAGGGTTAAGGACCATGTTTTTAGCAAATTTTGCCCACGAGAAGTCAGCTGTATTTCCTTTCGCGCCTATTAAATAAGTTAACGCAAAAAGCAGCGTGCTATGAAATGTGATGATCATAAAGGCGATAGCAATCATGTCTTTGCCAAGTGAAGCAATAACAATGGGTATACCCACTAACACCATATTTGAATAACTACCGGCAAGACCAAACACACTATGCTGTTGATAATTTCCAGCATTGGCTTGTTTAGTTAAATAGTACCTATCAATAAGTATGCCCAAAGCAAATACCGCTAATACAGGAATATAAAAGCTTAAAAATGCTTCGAGGCTAATACTTTGATGCAAATTTATTTGCGACATATTGAGCATTAAAAAGGCGGGTAAGCTCACATAAAAAGTAAATTTACTTAAGCCGGCAATATGCTGCTGATTAAAAAATTTAAAATAACAACAGGTGTAACCCAGTGCGACAATAAAAATTAAGGGAAAAATAATCGAAAAAATTTGCACGTATTCTTCCTTTAATTAGCGTCTAAACTCATCGCTTTGTGGTAAATCAATTAAAATCAGCACGGCACCGCGCCCGCCATACTCTAGCGGTGCTTGGTGCATGGCAATTACATCGGGGTGCTGCACCAAATACTGCGGTACTTTGTGTTTTAAAACACGCTCGCCAATGCCATGCACTATGCACGCGCAGTAATAATGCTGTTTTTTGCACTCGTGAATAAGCCCCGCAAGTTCATCTTTTGCACGTTCTTTATTAAGCCCGTGCAGGTCGAGTGTTAAATCGGGCGCAAAGTCGCCGCGTCGCAACTGTTTTGCTAAAAAAGAGTCGTGGCCATTTTGCACGTAATTAATGGTGCTATTTGTGTCTATATCGGGAATATATTCGTCAGAGAAGAAAAATTCAGACTCAACCTGCTTTTTTTGCTGGGCAAATTGCTTCGCTTGTGACACCTTAGGTTTTGTATCAAACCTATGGGTATCTTGTTTAAACACCTTAGCGCCTGTAATTGTTTGGCGAAAAAGGTCAATGTCGTCATTGCTTAGGGACGATTGTGATGAGATGTCTTTTTTCATAAATTTTACCTAAACAAAAAAACGTAAAAACGCAGCGCAAAAGGCGGTACAATATAAAGGTGAGGGGCAATTGTAATTTGCTCAGCACAGTTAGGCAATGCAATCGTCGCAAAGACTCAAAACAGTCAGTTAGCTAAAACAGGTAAAAAATATGAGTGATTTACAAATAGAAGAAGCAACACTTGATGAAGCTGTTGCAGAACTGTCAACGTTACATGACTGGTTACGCTGGACTACAAGCCAATTTGCAAGTAGTGGAATATTTTTTGGACATGGCACAGATAACGCGTGGGATGAAGCAGTTAGCTTATTACTTCCTGCGCTAAGTTTACCTATTGATGCCCCCAAAGAGTTAATGCATGCGCGGTTAACAAGCACAGAAAAAAACCGCCTAGCAGGGTTAATCGCAGAGCGTATAAATGACTGCACGCCGGTTCCTTATTTAACAAACATTGCTTGGTTTGCGGGCATGCCATTTTATGTTGATGAGCGTGTGCTTATTCCGCGCTCGCCGTTTTCTGAACTTATTGCTAATAAGTTTTCACCGTGGCTTGAGCAGCCGCAAAGCGTTAACCGTATTTTAGATTTATGCACAGGCTCTGCTTGTATTGCTATTGCGCTTGCTCAGGCGTTTGAAACGGCGCAAGTAGATGCGGTTGATATTTCGTATGAAGCGCTTGAAGTAGCAGATATAAACATAAACGACTATATGCTAAGTGACCGCGTACTGCCTATTCAGTCAGATGTATTTAGTGGTGTACCAGGGCAAAAGTATGACCTAATAGTAGCCAACCCACCGTATGTTGATGCTGAGGACATGGCTGATTTACCACGAGAATTTCATCATGAGCCTGAGCTTGGTTTAGCATCTGGGCATGATGGCTTAGACGTTACACGTACTATTTTAGAGCATGCTAGCAATCATCTAACTGATAACGGTTTGTTATTTGTAGAAGTTGGTAACTCTATGGTACATATGGATGCTTTGTATCCGGGCGCACCATTTGAGTGGGTTGAGTTTGAGCAAGGCGGCTTAGGTGTATTTGTAATAAGCAAAGCGCAGCTTGATACGTATTTTGCAAAATAAATTTTAGGCCGAGCGTATGCTCGGCAACTTTTGTAGTCATTAGGAATGAGGAAAGTTAATGGCAGGTAATAGCATAGGGCAGTTGTTTAAAGTGTCCACCTTTGGTGAGAGCCACGGCGTTGCCCTAGGCGGTGTTGTAGATGGTACTCCCGCAGGCCTTGAGATCACAGAGGCTGACTTACAAATTGATTTAGACCGTCGTAAACCAGGGCAAAGCCGCTATACAACGCAGCGCCGAGAAGACGATCAGATAAAAATTCTTTCAGGCGTTTTTGAAGGTAAAACCACAGGCACAAGCATTGGTTTACTTATCGAAAATACCGATCAGCGCTCAAAAGACTACGGTAAAATTAAAGATGTGTTTCGCCCAGGTCATGGCGATTACACTTACTGGCACAAATACGGCCTGCGCGATTATCGCGGCGGTGGTCGTTCTTCTGCGCGTGAAACCGCAATTCGTGTAGCGGCAGGCGCAATTGCTAAAAAATACTTAAAGCAGTTTCATGGTATTGAAGTAAAAGCATGTTTAAGCCAACTTGGGCCAATAAAAGCTGAAAGCTACGATTGGGATGAAGTTGAAAACAACCTATTCTTTTTCCCTGATGCAAGTAAGCTAGAAGCGCTTGATGAGTACATGCGAGACCTTAAAAAGCAAGGTGACTCAGTGGGCGCTAAAGTAAAAGTAGTGGCTAGCAACGTACCGGTAGGATTAGGCGAGCCTGTATTTGATAGGCTAGATGCTGAAATTGCGCATTCACTAATGAGCATTAATGCCGTTAAAGGTGTAGAAATTGGCGATGGCTTTGATGTGGTAGAGCAAAAAGGCTCAGAGCATCGTGATGAGTTAACCCCAGAAGGCTTTACCTCAAACCACGCGGGTGGCGTACTTGCTGGTATTTCTACAGGGCAAGATATTATTGCCTCTATTGCGCTTAAGCCTACATCAAGTATCACTATTCCAGGTAAAAGTATTAATACTGAAAACGAAGCAGTAGAGATGATCACCAAAGGGCGCCACGATCCGTGTGTTGGTATTCGTGCAATTCCTATTGCTGAGGCAATGATGGCCATTACCTTAATGGACCATTTACTGCGCCAGCGCGGGCAAAACCCACATGTTAACCACGAACATGGACCAATTAATGGCTCTGTTTAACCGTTAATATTTTAAAAAAGCGCGGAGTACCGCGTTTTTTTGTGCCTGTAATTTGCTTTTAAGCCTTTCAGGGGTTGTTCAAGTTTGCGCTATATACTGTTTTAAGGAGGAGAGTAATCATGAACGATAATAAGCACGATAACACACACCTTGAAACCCAAGCTGCTATAGCAAGGCTAGAGCGCTTTAGTAAGCTTACAGACAGCAGCATTGGTATCCCTTTTACTAAATTTAATATTGGCTTAGAGGCTGTGATTGGTTTAATACCCGTTATAGGTGATGCCGCAGGGCTTATTTTATCAAGCTATGTACTGGTAGAGGCGCAGCGTTTGGGCGTAAGTAAACGCATAAAAACGAAGATGATCATTAATATGCTGATTGATTTTGTAGGCGGCTTAGTTCCATTTTTTGGCGATATATTTGATGCTTTTTTTAAAGCCAACACCCGCAATACCCGTTTATTAAAAAAACATTTAAATGCGCAGTTAGCTAATTGATAGTAATACTGTTTATTTTAGAGGCTTTAAATTTAGCATTAAGAATAAAAAACAAAGTGTTGTTGGTTGTTTAATCACCTAGTAAAGTAGGGAAGCCTATTCACTTTGGTATATACAAAATGCAATTATTTATCGGTAATAAAAACTATTCTAGCTGGTCATTACGCGCATGGTATTTAATGAGTAAATTTGATGTCCCGTTTGACGAAACCCAGCTTGTGCTCGACACCAGTGACTTTTACGACGAACTAAAACAACACTTCCACGTTCAAAAAGTGCCGGCGTTAATTGATGGCGATTTGCAGGTGTGGGACTCGCTCGCAATTTGTGAATATATTAACGATGCCCATTTATCGGGAGCAGGGTGGCCTAAATATATTACACAGCGAGCTACAGCGCGCGCATTAAGCGCTGAAATGCATGCCGGCTTTATGGCACTGAGAAACGAAATGCCGATGAATATAAGAGCCACACGTAAAGTAACGCTATCAAGTGCTGCACTAAAAGATATTCAACGTATTGATGAGATATTTGCTCAGCAGCAAGATATGTTTCCAAATGAATGGTTTTTTGGCGACTTTAGTATTGCCGATGCGATGTACGCCCCCATTGTACTTCGTTTAAAAACGTATCAGATTACCTTATCGCCAGCGGCGCAGCAGTATTGTGATTTTGTGATGCGTTGCCCTGTTTTGCAAAAGTGGATAACCCAAGCACTTACAGAAACCGATATAGTGCAGTGCGATGAGGCGGGAGTAGAGGTATAACTCGCTCATCACTTTTACTTTAAAGGTAAAAGCCCGTACAATTCGTCTCGTTTTTAGTGCGCTAATTTTGCGCTGTAACCGAGACGAATTAATCAGTTTTTATGCATCACATAGCCGATCTTATATCTATTTTCGATAGTGTTTTTTATCAAAGCCATAACACTCGCTTAGTAAAAGGCGATGATGAGCCTGTTTATCTACCTGCCAATAATACCCATGGTTTTAATCAAATTGTATTTGCACACGGCTTTTACGCCAGTGCCCTACATGAAATAGCGCATTGGTTAGTGGCTGGCAATAAACGCAGAGAGCTTGAAGATTATGGGTATTGGTACTGCCCAGATGGGCGAGATAAACACCAGCAAGCTGAATTTGAAAACGTAGAAATAAAACCACAAGCCATAGAGTGGCTGCTCAGCACCGCTGCTGGCTTTGATTTTAATGTGTCGGTAGATAACTTGAACGGCGAGCAAACTTGCCGGTTTGACTTTCAGGCGCGAGTACACCAGCAAGTATTAATGTTATTAGAGCAGGGAGTTAACGCACGTACCCATGCATTATTAAAAGCGTTAAGTGATTTTTATAAAACACCGTGGCCGTTAACCGCTCAACAATTTAATTGGCACCACCCTCAGGAGTTACAAAATGCAGTTTAAGTTAGGCTTAATTATTAACCCTGTTGCAGGACTTGGTGGCAGCGTTGCTTTAAAAGGTAGTGATGGCGAAAACACTGCTGCAAAGGCAATTGAGCTGGGTGCGCAAGCCAAAGCTAACAGCCGCACACAGGCAGCCCTAGAAGTGCTTGTACCCTATAAAGAGCAGTTAACAATTTATACTGTAAATGGCGATATGGGCGAAAAAGCAGCCCGCGCACTAGGCTTTAATGTTGAAGTAATTTATACCGCCAATACCGTAACAAGCGCCGATGATACAGAGGCTAGCGCTAAACTACTTAAAAATTTGGGCGTAGATTTAGTCCTGTTTGCTGGTGGCGATGGTACTGCGCGCAATATTTGTCATGCCATAGAAGATACCGTACCTGTGCTGGGTATACCTGCTGGCTGTAAAATTCACTCTGGCGTATATGCAATTACACCTAAAGCAGCAGGGCGCGTAGTAGAAATGCTAGTAAAAGGCGATCTAGTTACACTTGCAGATGCCGATGTAATGGATATTGACGAAGAGGCGTTTAGGCAAGGCACCGTAAAAGCTAAGCGCTACGGTGAAATGCAAATACCAAGCGAAGTACGTTATGTACAAGCGGTTAAAAATGGTGGTAAAGAAACAGACGAATTAGTACTTGCCGACATTGCAGCGCATGTGGTGAGCGAAATGGATGAAGACACCTATTACATTATGGGTAGTGGCTCAACTGTTGAAGCAATAATGCAAGAAATGGGGCTAGATAATACTTTATTAGGCGTAGATTTAATTAAAGATCAAACCCTAGTTGCGCAAGACTTAACTGCTAAACAGCTACTTGAGTACACGCACGGGCAAGCGACTCAATTAGTTATTACATTAATAGGCGGGCAAGGCCATATTTTTGGTCGAGGGAATCAGCAGCTAAGCCCTGAGCTTATTCGCACCATTGGCAAAGAAAACATTATTGTGGTGGCAACTAAAACCAAATTACACGCGTTGAACGGGCGTCCACTTATTTGTGACACCGGCGACAGCGCTTTAGATGATGAATTAACAGGTTACATTAAAGTAACCACCGGCTATAACGACCATATTATGTATGCTGTCGGTTATGAAAACCAGGAGAAGTAACACAATGAGTTTAGTGAATTATATTGATGCTGCGCAGCAATACTTTGATGATTTAGTAATTAAAGCAACAGATGATGAGCTGTTCGCTGGTGGTTACTTGCGCGGACATTACGACCTTGCAGTAGGCTATGCAGAAGTAGAAGAGCTGACAATTTCTATTGATGAGCTCAACGAAACCGTGGAGCAAAGCTTAGTAAAAGCATACCGCAATGGCGAGCTAAACGAAGAAGATAAAACCTTGGTTGTTAGGCTTTGGGAAGAAGTGAAAGCCCTCGCTTAACCAATGTTTAGTTCACAATTATAAAAACGCGGCGACGATAATGGAGCCGCGTTTTTTTATGCTCTATTTGTGCCCATAATAGATTTATTAGTTAATTTACTGTTACACATTAATAGTATATTGTTACTTAAACCTATTTTGGGAGCTTTAAATGAACAATAATAATCAAGCTGCGGTACCTACAGGGTTAATCGCGCGTTTTTTAAACTTTGTGGAGCGAGTTGGTAACAAACTTCCCGATCCAGCGATTATTTTCTTATTCGCTATGTTACTTATTTGGTTGTGCTCGTGGCTACTGTCGGGGGTGAGCTTTGACGCGTTAGACCCACGGACAGGCCAAGCCATTGTTGTAAATAACCTATTAGAGGGCGACTCACTCGCCTCGTTTTTATCTTCTATGGTAAAAACCTTTACAGGCTTTGCACCGCTAGGGGTGGTACTGGTTGCCATGTTAGGTGTGGGAGTGGCTGAGCACTCGGGTTATATCAATACGGGCCTTAAGCTAATGCTTAAAGTTACCCCAAGGCAACTGCTAACCCCTTCAGTCATTTTGGTAGCTATTGTAAGCCATACAGCAACCGATGCTGGCTACGTATTAGTGATCCCATTAGCGGGTGTTATTTTCTTTGCCGCAGGGCGACACCCATTAGCAGGTATTGCAGCCGCATTTGCTGGTGTGAGTGGTGGATTTGGCGCTAACTTTATCCCATCAGGAATAGACCCATTACTGCAAAGCTTTACCCAAAGTGCAGCGCAAATTATTAACCCCGATATGTCGATTAACCCGCTTAATAACTGGGCGTTCACTTCTGCCTCGAGTTTATTTATTGTGTTATTAGGCTGGTATATCACTGATAAAATAATAGAGCCTCGGTTAAAAAACACAGCACTTAATGAAGACACCCAAAACTTACCCGCGTTTGATGAAGCTAAAAGTGATGAAAAACGCGCTTTTTTTATAGCCAGTAGCGTAATGATTGCAGGACTTGCTTTACTTGCGTTTGTATCCGCTCCTGCCGATTCAGCAATGCGCAGTGCTGATGGCTCACTAACTAATTTTAGATCGCCCCTGATGCAATCTATCGTGCCTTTAATCTTTTTATTATTTTGGATACCCGGTGCCGTGTATGGTTTTATCGTTGGTACCTTTAAAACCTCAAAAGATATGATAGATGCGATGAGTACCGCGATGAGTGGCATGGCTTATTACATTGTAATGGCGTTCTTTTGTGCGTTGTTTATTGCTGCGTTTTCTAAGTCTAACTTAGGGGCATTGATGGCCATTGAAGGGGCGCAGCTTTTAAAAGCAATGGAGTTGCCCAGCGCCGTAACGGTTGTAGGTATTATATTTTTAACCGGCTTTGTAAACTTGTTCGTAGGCTCAAGCTCTGCAAAATGGGCATTACTGGGGCCTATTTTTGTACCAATGTTAATGCAACTAGGTATATCACCCGATTTAACCCAAGCGGCTTACAGAATCGGAGACTCTAGCTCAAACATAATTACGCCACTCATGCCGTATTTCCCATTGGTTGTGGTGTACTGCCAAAAGTACGTAAAAGATACCGGTATAGGCACGCTCATCGCGCTTATGATCCCTTACTCAATCGCGTTTATGATTGGCTGGAGTATTTTCTTGCTAGGGTATTGGGCACTCGGTATTCCGTTAGGGTTAGATGCTAGTTACGTTTATCCGGCGTTACCTTAACTTAAACCTTAATTTATGAACCTCACTCACTGGAGTGAGGTTTTTTATATAAAAATGCAGCAATGTAAAAAGTAGTGTTAATTACCTTTCTAATTCTCTCACTGTATAGCCAAATAAACTCGCCTCACCAACAATATACACATAATCGTTTTTGTTATTCATTATTGTAGACTTATCGTCGTACCATCTAAAGTCGTGCGTTTTGTTAGTTGTAGGGTCTTTGAAGTATAAACGAGTACAACTATCTTCATAATCAGACCCACATTCTTGTACATCAGTGAGGATATATTCCTTATACCAATAATCGCCTTGCGTGTAGTAAGCCCATAACTCAATGGGGGCAGAGAGTAAAAAATAGAGAGTCGCATAGATTAACAAAGGTAGTAATGGGTAGATAAAGATTAATGATAACTTCATTTTTGTATCTGAAAAGCTATCTTTAAGGTGCTCTCTATAGTCACTGCAACGTCTATATTTTTTGATTACAAGTACATGGAGATAGATAAATGATGCCCCGCAAAAAATAGGAAGCGCTATATAAAAAATAGCCTCATAAATTTTATTTTCGATAAATGGCGGATCAGTAAAATCCATTAACATAAGCATGGCAATGCTCAGTATTGGAAAGCTTATTATTGCTGCAAAGAGCAAGTTGTCATAATACTTTTTCAATGTGAATTCGTCCGTGAATTATAATTTTTCTTAGTTTACAGAGCTTTTATTTTTTACAAAAGCAGTGGCTTTAAAACAAAAAAACCTTGGCACTTTCGTGGCAAGGTTTTTTATAACGTAAGCTATAAAGCTTAGTTAGATGTGAAGCTCACAGGGCGACGTTCTTTACGAGGACCGCCACGCTTATCACCGCGTTGGTTGTCTTTGTTAAAGCTACGCTTTTTATCACCACTTGGGCGCTCAGCGCGTTCACCACGTGGCTCAGCTGGGCCTTGATCTTGTGTTAGTGTCATACCCATTGGGCGTTTACAAATAAACACTTTTTGGAAGTGATCAAGTACATCTTTAGGCATGTTTTGCGGTAATTGTACCGTACTGTGACTGTCGTGTAGACGAATGTCACCAATAAACTTGCTTGAGATATCAGCTTCGTTAGCAATCGCGCCAACAATGTTTTTAACCTGTACACCGTGCTCACGACCCACTTCGATACGGTAAGTATCCATAGGGCCTGCATCGCGGCTGTTACGCTCGCGAGGTTTACGCTCAGGGCGGTCACCACGTTCGTTACGACGACGGTCATTACGATCGCCACGCTCGTTACGTGTATTACGCTCGTTGCGAGGTTGAATCTTAACTTCTTCAACTTTAATTGGCGACTGTTGCTGTGCTAAACACAGTAATGCACCCGCTAGGTCTTCTAAAGATAAGTCTAGTTTTTGTGCCATGCTAGCAGCAACTTCATTGAAGAACGTAATGTCTTTGTTTTCAAGAGCAAGCGTAAGCTTTTCTTTTAACGCATTAATACGTTTTTCTTCAACTACTTTAGCTGTAGGTAGCTCAACTTGTGCAATTTCAGACTTAGTATGGCGAATGATATTTTTAAGCAAGTAACGTTCGTTATGCTTAACAAATAAAATTGCTTTACCAGTACGTCCAGCTCGACCTGTACGGCCGATACGGTGAACGTAGGCTTCTGAGTCTTGCGGAATGTCGTAGTTGATAACTAAGCTTAAACGGTCTACATCAAGACCACGTGCTGCTACGTCTGTTGCAATAACAACGTTTAGCATACCGCTTTTTAAGCGATCTACCGTGCGTTCACGTGCTTGCTGGTTCATGTCACCATTAAGTGGCGCAGCAGAGAAACCTTCGCGTTCTAGTAACTCAGCAAGTTGCACTGTGTCGTTACGTGTACGTACGAAAACAATAGCACCTTCGTATTGCTCTGCTTCTAAGAAACGAACAATGGCTTTGTTTTTATGTACGTGTGCATTCCAAAACACTTGCTCAACAGATGATACAGTTGAGTTACGCGCAGATATATGAACCTGTTCAGGGTTATTCATATATTTGCTGCTGATGTTTTGAATTTGCTTAGGCATGGTCGCAGAGAAAAGACATGTTTGCTTTTCGCGCGGTGTTTTTTCCATGATGTTTTCAACATCATCGATAAAGCCCATACGTAACATTTCATCGGCTTCATCAAGTACAAGTGCTTGTAAAGCATCAAACTTGATAGTGCCACGGTTTATGTGATCGATTAATCGACCCGGAGTAGCAACAATAATTTGTGCGCCACGACGAAGTGCGCTTAATTGAATGCTGTAGCTTTGGCCACCGTACAGTGCTAATACTTCAACACCACGAGTACCTTTTGCATATTGTTCAAATGCCTCAGCAACTTGGATCGCAAGCTCACGTGTTGGTGTGAGTACAAGGATCTGTGGCTGTTTCACAGACGGGTCAATATTGTTTAGTAACGGCAGTGCAAATGCTGCAGTTTTACCTGTACCCGTTTGTGCTAGTCCCAGTACGTCCTTTCTTTCTAGCAATAACGGTATACATTGAGCTTGGATTTCAGATGGTGTCTTGTAACCCAACTCTTCAACTGCCTTTAAAATTGCAGGAGAAAGATTTAGAGATTCAAACGTGACTGGTTCTGACATTAATACGCCTCAACGAATTTAAAGAGGCGCGCATTGTATAGGAAATACGAGGCAATTGCTTGTATAAATTACAACTAATTTGTATGTGGTTGATGTTGGTCGAAATTTAACCAGTTTAAATATTTGATTTTTTAAACTGGTTAACAAGCTATATACAAAGCGTTATTTATATAGGCCTAGATTTTCTTTTGCATAAGCTTCAAATTCAGTAAATCCACCAATGTGAGTTTGATCTACAAAAATTTGCGGCACAGTTGGGCATGGTTTTCCTGCAGACTTTTCTAAATCCGCTTTGCTAATGCCTTCTTTGATAATATCGATGTAACGAAACTTAAAATCATCACGCTCATTTGATAGTTGCTCGGCAACATCTTTAGCACGTACACAAAATGGGCAGCCTTCGCGGCCAAAAATTACTGTAAGCATAATACTCTCCTCAATTTAGTTGGGTTCATATTAAACGATTAATTAATAATTTAAAGCGCAAAAAATCGATTGGTTAATTCTGTTTTACTGTTAACTCGCTTAATTACTCATTTGCCATGCATTTTGAATTGCAATTTGCAAAAGCGCATTTATGCAAAGGATGTGTAATTTTTAAATCTAATGAATTCATCGTATTAGTAAAGACGCTGCAAGTGGCATGTAAATTGATATTTAACTACAGAGCCATTCTTATTAGGAACGATGATGAGTAATAACAGCCATGTTTTAGAAATTATTCAAGGGGTAATTGCCCGCTTTTGCAAAGCAGACAACACAAATGTGGCAATTACACTCATCAACAAATTACAGTGTAATTATATTTGTTTACAGGTGTCTCCTGAACAAATGATTATCCAGTGTGAAGCGTTTATTTTGCCTTCGCTAAAAGCCGCTAAAAGCCATTTTTTGCTAACAGTAGAGGCCAATTTACAGGGCATTAATTTAAATTACTGGGTAGATTCGAATCCTCAAATGCACACCATTGATATACACGGTTTACTAGCAACCCGTGAGCCAATTTCATCGGTAGATACAAACAAAGAGTTTATTAGCGCAGCCAATAGTAAAGACGACTTAGAGCAAAGCATTCATTACCTAGTTAACTTTAGTGCGAAAAACTATGGTTTAAAACTCGCCGACAGCAACCACACCAACGCTTTAAAAATTGAAGATGCGCGTCACCTATCTGCAGAGCAACTTGCGAGTAACTTTTTAAATAATGGGGCGTCTCAGAGTATAAAAATTTGCGCATTTGATGCGCTCAGTGAGCTGCAAAGCCATCACGCTATTTCTCAACCTGTATTGGCGTGGCCGTTTTTTGATACTGACTTAGTAAATGCGGTTAATAATTTAAATACCCACAGCAAATTATCTGTATTGGTTGCTGATGACAGCTTGCCAAGCCAAGTTGCGACCAAAGTCATGCTTGAAATGCTTGGCTGCGCAGTAACCTGTGCAGAAAATGGCTCAAGTGCCTTACTTATTGCCCAGCAAGAACCTTTCGATTTACTGCTGTTAGATGAGCGTATGCCAGGTATGTTTGGCAGTGATGTGGCTCAGCAGCTCATTAAACAAAACACCCCAAACGATAACACGCCAAAAGTTATTTTAACGGGCATTACTGAGGAGCAACAAATTGCTAAGTTGTTCGAAAAAGGGGTGACGCACTATCTTCAAAAACCGGTAACAAAAGCTGTATTAGAAGAGTTTATTAAGCCTTGGCAAGCTGCCTAAAGGCCCGTTTAGGAGGACGTTATGAACGATTTATCAAAAACAGCTTTGCTGCTCATTGGTTTTCAAAATGATTACTTTTCGCCTGATGGCATTTTATACCAAGTGGTTGAAGAGTCATCAAGAGTAACCGGCGTGGTAAATAACACGTTAGCGCTGCTAGACAAATACATAGATAAATTTGCATTAGTGCTCAGTACGCCTATTCACTTTACACAAGATTATAGCGAGCTTAAAAACCCAATTGGTATTTTAAAAGTGATTGCCGAAGTAGGGGCTTTTAAAGCCGACTCTTATGGTGCTCAAGGCATTAAAGAATTTGATAAATATGGCAAATGTATTATGCAAATCCCCGGTAAACGCGGGTTAAATGCGTTTACTCATACAGAGCTTGCAAATGTGCTTAATAAAAATGGCATCACTAACATTGTTTTAGCAGGCACGGTGACCTCTATTTGCATTGACTCTACGGCGCGCTCTGCTGTAGAGCTTGGCTTTAATGTGACGGTACTTAATGACTGCACATCAAGCAGAACGCCGTTTGAGCAATCATTTTACTGTGAAGAGGTTTTTCCGCTTTATGCCAAGGTGTGCAGCCACACAGAATTAGTAAATGAATGAGGCGCATATGGAAGAAAAAGACGAGCTACAAGTACAAGTTCATTACGCGCTAATAGAGCAGCTTTCTGCAAATACCCGCAGGCAAACTAAGTTACTTGCCTTACTTGATGAGTGTGTATTTGAATGTGATAAACATTTAGTGTTTAGCTACGTGAACGAAGCATGGCTTAATAAGTTGGGTTTTACGCCGGCCATGCTAATAGGTAAAAAAATCACATCGCTGTTAGAGACCAAAGACTCGTTAAAGCTGTCAGCGTATATTGAGTCTATTTTTGAAGGCGTTTTTAGTGCCAGTATAGAGCTGCAAGTAAAAAATAATGACGGTCTTACTAACTGGTTTGAAATGCGCTTGGCTTGCGACGATAGCGGCGGGTTTATTGGCTCGTTACACGACATTCAACGACATAAAGACTACCAATACTTACTCACCCAGCAACAAGAGTACGCTAAGCGACTTTCTTTAGTGGCAAGCCACACCAATAATTTAGTTATAATTACCGACCGATTTGGCAAAATAGAATGGGTTAATAAAAGCTTTGAAACGCTTACTAGTTATAAATGTGAAGAAGTCATCGGGCTTAGCCCCGGTAAACTGTTGCAAGGGCCTAAAACCAGCCTAGAGTCGCGCCAGTTAATGGCTAAAGCGATTAAAAATGCCGAGCCTTTTCAAATAGAAACCGTTAATTATGATAAAAATAAAAACGAATACTGGGTTGCTATTGATGCCACCCCCGTAAAAGATGATGACGGTAACGTTAAGCATTTTATAGCCATAGAAACCAACATTACCCAGCGTGTAAAAGCTGAACAAGCCATGGCAGAAATAGAATATAACTACCACTCTGTGGTCGATAACATCCCTGATATTGTATTGAGGTTAGATGCGCAGGGCGGGTTATTGTTTATGAACAAAGCATGGCAAGATTTTTTCCAAACAGACATAAATAAACACCTTGGCTTACCCATTGCTAATTTTGTAATGAGCGAGGATGTGGAAAAGCTAAACACAGCACTTACAGGCTACAGTAGTGGCAACCGAGAAGTTAAACGTTTGGATATTAGGTTAACCAACGCGCTTAATGAGCCAAATTGGGTTGAAATGACCCTCACACCCATTACCTCATTTAATGGCACACACTTAACGTCTATAGCGGCGACCGTGGTTGATATTCAAGAACGTGTGATAGCAGAACAAATACTCTTAGATGCTAAGCACCAAGCTGAATCGTTGGCTGAGTCTAAAAGTCGCTTTATGGCCAATATAAGCCATGAAATACGCACACCTTTAAATGCAGTGATTGGCTGTGCAGATATCTTACACGACACTGGGCTTACAACAGATCAAAAACGTTACACCCAAATGATTAAAACAAGTTCAGATGCATTATTGAGTATTTTAGATGACGTGCTGACCTACTCACGCTTTGAAGCGCAAGCAATCTCAATAGATAATCAGCCATTTAGCCTCGATATTTGCTTAGAAGAGGCTATTGATATTGTAAGTGAAAGCGCCGTGCAAAAAGGCCTCGAACTTATTTTTGATCTGCACCCTGATGTTCCTGCGCAGGTGGTGGGCGATCATGGTCGTATAAGGCAAATTGCAATAAATTTACTCTCAAATGCCATTAAGTTTACTCAAAAGGGTTCACTCATAGTGACAGCACAGTGTGTTGAGTTTGAAAATAATAAATTTACGTTGCAGCTTAGCTTTAAAGATACAGGAATAGGGATTGCGCAAAACAAGCTCGAGAGTATGTTTAAGCCGTTTATACAATCGGATAACTCTATCACTCGGGAATATGGCGGCAGTGGCTTAGGTTTAGCCATATGTAAGCAAATATGTGATGCTGCAGGGGGCAGCATTACTGTTAACTCGCAGTTTGGTAAAGGGAGTGAGTTTATTGTGAATTACCCTTTATTAATAGATACAAGCGAGCAGGTGCAAAGAGAAGGCTTTTCTGCCAGAGCCAAAAAGCCCTATGTGTGTGTAATAAGTAAAAACTTGCCATTAAACACAGCGATAGAGCATATGCTTACTCGCCATTCGATAGATTTTTCACGCCTTGAAAACATCGAAAAGCTAGACAGTATCGATACGCCCGACGCTATTGTTACCACTAGCAAAGCCGATTTAGACGCAGCGCAACAATTTTTAAAAAGTTACAAGAGCCTAAATACACCGTGTTTATTACTCATAGACCTACTGGGTAAAAACCAAAAAACAGAGGCGCCGAGCTCTGGTATGTTGATGTTTAATGGGCCTTTTAAGCCTTCGCATTTACCCAGAGCGATTGCTGCGTTTGAGGAAGAGCTTTTTCATCTTGATATTATTTTTACTAATAAAAAAGAAACCACATTAAACACAGCCACTATTAATGCTCAGCCATTTAAAGGTACGCACGTACTCGTGGTTGAAGACAATAAAAATAACCAAATTGTGATTCAGCAATTTTTAGAGCAGCAAGGGTGCTTAGTTAAAATAGCCAGTAATGGGCAAGAGGCGATTGAAAAAGTTAAAACGCAAACAATAGATTTAATATTTATGGATATTCAAATGCCAATTTTAGACGGTATTTCTGCCACTAAAAAAATCAGAGAATTAGCTATTGTCACCCCTATTATAGCGTTAACAGCGAATGCGATTCATGGAGATAAAGAGCGTTTTATTAAAGCAGGAATGAATGACTATTTAGCTAAACCAATTATTAGCGAAAAACTCAATTTGCTCTTAAATCAATACTTACCAAAACTTAATGATGCTAAACACTCTAAGTTAGAGCGCATTAACGAAATTTGGTCGTTATTAAAGTAACAAGCAATGCAACCGTGCTTTTAGGTTAATAGTTACTGGTGGCCTTAAGGTATTTGCGATTAAATTTTTAATTTGTCAAGTAAACAAACATAAATAGTGGGTTTAGCAAAAATTTAACCTCAAAAGGCTAAAATTGACTGTTTTCTCAAAAAAAAGCGATGGCGATTGAGTAATGCGTAGTCAATTACTTTTACTGCCTAAAAAGCCTTAATGTATTATGCAAAACTGTAAATAATGCTTAAATACTAATCCTTTTTAATTGATTGGTTTGTGTAGGTTGGTTCTTAATGGTTATTTTTAAATTGGTTTGCATTTTGCAAATCAAAATGAAATTGAAATCTCATAATGCAAATATCCGCTCAGCTATTTTTTATTATCCCTATCCAAGTAATTCATTTACCCATTGATTTATAAAGACTTAAATTTTTTATCATCATTAAATTTATCTTGGCATGGCTTTCGCAATATAAACACCAAGTAGAGCGAAGTTATCATTGATATAAATTTGCTAAGTAGTTAAATAAATTTTAAGGGTGTCCATTATGCAAACTAATACTAAAGTTAAACAGCAACCAAAAAAAATGTCTTTTGTTCTTACTCCAGAGTTAATGGTGCTGTCTATTATTATTGTTGCAGCTGTTATTGTTGGTGCAACAGCACTGCGAGGCACCGTTACTATTGAACCTGTTAATAAAGGTAATACCGAGATGTTCACCAATAAATTTAGCAATAGTGATTTAGATAATGCCACTATTGAAAGCAACACATTAAACTACGCTCAAAACATAGATGAGCAATCTGCCCAATCAGGCACACAAGGTTTAAACAACTAAACAATACTTCTCCTTTAGTATTTATTTCGGCTGACTCTAAGCAATTAGGTCAGCCTTTTTATTTTTAAAGCCACTTTATACCCAAACCATCGCTTACTCCCGCTCCCACTTTAAATCAGCTTGCGTGTCAGTGTGATTTGCAAAATGCAAATATATATATCAATAAATTTAGACTAACAACCCGACTTTAACTAATTGAATTTTATGTGTTTATTTTTTGTTTTTGACGGCTCGTTTTGGTCTGTAATTTGCAATTTATGGAACAAGCTTACGGTGAGCCCTTATTTGTGGAGAAATTTATGAATGCTTTTAAAAGTTTAGAGCCTATCAATACGGTCAACATTGCACGCTGGCATGAACTTGAGCAAATTATGGCTCATGCAATGAAAAACCATTGTTTTAATATGGTGTACCAGCCGCTTGTATCTTTAACAAGTGGGCAATTAGTTGGCTTTGAATCATTAGTGCGCTGCGAATCTTCACGCTATGGTGTTGTTGGCCCAGATGAATTTATTCCGCATGTAGAACAGTCAGGTATGATTTTAGATTTAGGTGATTGGATTTTTAAGCAAACCCTAAGCGATTTAAGCCAAATGAGAAAAATAGGTATGAATGATATAACTATTTCATTGAATATTTCGCCGGTACAAATTATTGAAGGGGATGTGTTTTCCAAAGTAATGAGCTTACTTGACAAGTATCAAATAGACCCCGCAGCCATAAAAGTAGAATTAACAGAAACAGCATTAATAAAAAGTCCGCAGCGTATTGCTAAAACATTTGAGCATTTTCATAAAGAAGGGGTAAAAATTTGGCTAGACGATTTTGGAACGGGCTATGCCTCTTTAGGCCTTTTAAGGCAGTTTAATATTGATGGGCTAAAAATAGATCGCAGCTTTATAAGTGGCATTACAACGAACAATGAAGACTTTACTCTGTGTAGTGCAATTATTGCTATGGCGCAAAGACTCGGGTTAGAAACCATTGCTGAGGGGATTGAACAGCGCGAGCAATTACAAATATTAGAGCAGCTAGGGTGTGATGTAGCACAAGGTTACTTACTCGGAAGACCAAGTAGTTTAGCTAATAATACGGCGACATGGGTAAAAATGTACACTTAACTTAATGTTTAGATTTGCAAAATGCGAAAAACGACTTACTCTAAAAGTATAAAAGCTTTGTATCACAATAATAAATAAAGGCCTAATATGCCAATACCTGAAGAATATATTGATAACACCATCACTCAAGCTCATGTGCTAGCGCAATTAGAGCAAGATGTTGGCTCACTTACTTTAGTTAGGCTGGTAAACTTATTTATTAATGAATTAGAAGAAATGCGAGTTCGTCTTAAAAATGCAATTGATGAGCAAGATGAAGATAATATTAAAGATATAATGCACGTACTTAAAAATTCTGCGGCGCTATATGGCGCATTAACTTTGGCAGCCCTTGCCAGTCAATTACATGATTACCCCCCCGTTACCATTGATGAAAATATTCACGCTGCTCAGATCGTTCAACATAATCTAGAAAAAACCCACGCTGCATACCAAGTTATTGCTAATAATATTACTTAAAAGGCTCTGCCATGAACGATTCTCAAAAAAAATCACTGGTTTACATAGTAGAAGACAGCATTGCAAGCGGGGCTCTTTATGCGAGTCAATTAGAGCAAGCAGGGCACGAATGTAAACACTTTACCGATGGCTACTCTGCCTTGGTAGGTATAAAAGAGATGATGCCTGATGTCATTGTCCAAGATGTTTGTTTACCCGATATTAGTGGCTTAGAAGTGCTGCAGTTTGTTAAAAAGCAAGAAAAGCCCGCTAACGTAGTCATGATCACCTCAAATAGCTCTATTGATGTTGCAGTAGAGGCAATGCGTTTAGGTGGTTTTGATTTTTTAGAAAAACCGTTTTCAGGCCAGCGCTTAGTGAGCGCCGTAGATAGCGCGCTTTCGCAAAAAGCACCTCCTGCAGTTAAAATTCAAGAACAAAAAGCGCAAAACACTTCCGGGTTTATTGGTGAATCGTTAGCAATGCAAACGGTGTTTAGGCTTTTAGATAGTGCAGCGCGAAGTAAAGCATGTGTTTTTATTACAGGTGAGAGTGGCACAGGTAAAGAGGTGTGCGCGCAAACTTTGCACGACACTAGCCCACGAAGTGAAGGGCCATTTATTGCAATTAACTGTGCTGCTATTCCAGGAGAGTTATTTGAGTCAGAGTTTTTTGGCCATGTAAAAGGGGCCTTTAGCGGAGCGCTAAGTGACAGGAAAGGGGCTGTAGAAGTTGCAAACGGTGGTACTTTATTTTTAGATGAACTGTGTGAAATGGAGCTCAACCTACAAGCTAAGTTATTGCGTTTTTTACAAACGGGTGCGTTTAATCGGGTAGGTAGTAGCGAGGTTTTACACAGTAATGTAAGGCTAGTGTGTGCAACAAATAGAAGCCCTGTAGTTGAAGTTGCCGAAGGGCGTTTTAGAGAAGATTTATACTATAGGCTTAATGTTATTCCTGTAAAGTTACCTCCGCTACGCGAGCGAGCTGGCGATATAATGTTGCTTGCAAAGCATATTTTAAAGCAAAAAAGTGAAAGTAACGCTAAGTTATTCCATCGCTTTTCAAAAGAAGTTGAAAACCTTTTTTGCAACTACGATTGGCCCGGTAATATCCGTGAGCTGCAAAATGTTATCGAAAATATCGTTGTTATCAACGAGGGTGACGTAGTTGAGTTAGATATGTTGCCAAGCTCATTTGGTGTTAATTCTGCTATTCCAATCAAAAACAGCAGCTCGTCTCAATCTGCAGAGCAAATACAAACTAACTCGCTTATGGGCGTACACGACATAGAGCCCCTGTGGCAGGTTGAAAAAAGGGCAATAGAGTCGGCAATAGCCGTATGCGATGATAACATTCCACTTGCTGCGGCCTATTTAGGCGTAAGCGCCTCGACTATTTACAGAAAAATAAAAGGCTGGAGTTAGCTTTACGCTTCTTACTCACATCTTCTTGGTGTTTATACTGTGCTAATGCTACTTAAAAAGAGCAAGATGCCTGTTTTATCTAACATTTTATTATTCTGCTTACAGCTTATAATTCTCCTAATCACATTAAACAAGGCTACTTAATAAAAGCGAGTCGCCTGCCATTTCGTTCTCAGTTACATTTTCATGGTTGAAATAAACAAAGATACCCTAAGCTCTATTACTACACCCTAAGTTTAATAGTAAAAGGAGATCACAATGAGTAACGTTAATTTACAGCCAGCGAGTGTAATGCAGCCTTTAGTGGTAAGCGATTTAGATAACAATGACGTGAATTTAGTTGACCGCGTAAGCGACAAACCTTGGAAAATGATAGTGGTGTACAGAGGCCAGCACTGCCCTAAATGTACCGAGCAACTCAACGAGCTTGCAACAATGCATGACGATTTTGCCAGCGCAGGTGTAGAAGTTGTAGCAGTAAGTGGCGATAGCGAAGAGCAGCTTAAAAAGCATCTTGAAAAAATAGACGTAAATTTCCCTCTTTATTACAATTTAACCATTGAGCAAATGGCTGATTTAGGCTTATACATTAGTGAACCGCGCAGTGATGCTGAAACAGATCACCCTTTTGCTGAGCCTTGTATTATTGTTTTAAACGAAGATAACCAAGTACAGATGCTTGATAAATCAAATAGTCCATTTGTTCGCCCAAGCCTTAAGCAGGTGCTAGGCGGTATTAAATTTTCACGCGAAAACGACTACCCAATTCGCGGTACTTTTATTAAGTAACGTGTATTGAGTAATTTGATGAATATACGAAGAGGGCACTTTTTTGTGCCCTTTTTTATTTTTTTTCACTTTTTTTAATTTAATTACTTGAAAACTATTTTACTGCCCATAAATAGTTTAGTGAGGACGCCTGATGGGTCCCAAAAAATACAGAAGTTATTGAAATTTATATTATTAATTTAATTGTGTTGTACTTGTTCAAACGAAAAGTAACAACATTATATCGCTTGAATATGAGGATATTATTATGCGTACAGTAGACTTATCACCACTTTATCGTTCATTCATCGGCTTTGATCATTTAGCATCTTTAATGGATGCGGCAGCTCGTACAGACAAGCAGCCTAGCTTTCCTCCTTACAATATCGAAGCACTAGATAAAGACAAATACAGAATCACTATGGCCGTTGCTGGTTTTAGTGAAAATGAACTGACCATTGAGTCAGAGAACAACACTTTAAAAGTTGCAGGCACTAAACCAAACAAAGATGAAAATGAAGAGCGCAAGTTTATTCATCAAGGTATTGCGGAACGTAACTTTGAGCGTAAGTTTCAACTTGGGGATCATGTAAAAGTACTCGGTGCCGATTTAGCCAACGGTCTGCTTAGCATTGACCTGGAGCGCGAAATCCCAGAAGCACTTAAACCTCGTAAAATTGAAATTGGCGGTGGAAACCTAATCGAAGGTAAATAATCGCTAATAAACATTTTCCCTGATTGTAGCCGCCTCAACTGAGGCGGCTTTTTCGTTTTTATAACTCGTTTATATGCGTTAAATAATAATTTGCTTGGGCTAAGGTCTGCTGTTGAAGTTGGGGTGTTTGTTTATCCCAGTTTCTATAAACCATGCCAATGCGTGGGTTTTTTTCAAGTAATGCGCGGTGTTTATCCATAAATTGCCAATATAAGCTGTTGTAAGGACACGCCTTCTCACCTACTTTTTGCTTAACATCATAATGACAGTTTTTACAGTAATCGCTCATTTTATTGATGTAATTACCACTGGCTGCATAGGGTTTAGTGGCGATAATAGCATCATCTGCAAATTGGCTCATGCCACGGGTGTTAGGCATTTCAACCCATTCAATGGCATCAATATAAACCCCTAAATACCATTGGTCGACTTCATTAGGGTCGATGCCTGTTAATAAGCAAAAATTACCAATGATCATTAATCGTTGAATATGATGAGCGTATGCGGTGTCTAAGCTCTGCGTTAATGCATGGCTTAAACAGTTCATTTTTACATTACCCTGCCAAAAGTACCCCGGTAACGACTGGTTGGCCTGTAATTGGTTTTTTTGTGCATAGTCGGGCATGTTTGCCCAATATATACAGCGAACATATTCACGCCAACCTAGAATTTGCCTAACAAAGCCCTCTACTTGAGAAATCGAAATTGTGTCGGGGTGAGCATTAAATTCGTCAATTACACGCCTAATAACGTACAGCGGGTGGATTAACTTGGCGTTTAAAGCAAATGATAAGCGGCTATGGTACAAGCTGGCGTTATTTTTAACTTGGTCGGTCATTGCATCTTGAAACTGGCCGAAATTTTTTAGCAGGTGGGTACAAAAATACTCTAAACACGTTTTGGCTTGTTTGCGAGTGAGCGGCCATGGCAGCTGCTGAGGATTTATTTCACCAAAGTAATTTACGTTATGTTTTTTAAGTCTGCGAATGATAGAGCTTACATCGTTATTAAATAATTTTGGCGGGGGAATAGCGTTTAAATCTGCTTTTTTAAATTTATTTCTGTTATTACTATCAAAGTTCCATTGACCTCCTTGCGGGCTACTCCCATCCATAAGAATAGTGTATTGCTTGCGCATAGCACGATAAAAGTGCTCCATAGTCACATGTTTGTTTTTTTCAAACCGATCGTTAATACGCTCAAATGGCAGCATAAAATGCTCGGTGTCATAGGCTTTAACAAGAAGATCAGACTCTTTTTTAAATTTACTTAACTGTGCTTTGAGGCGAAATTCATCAGGGTATTGATAATGTATTTCACTGCAACGATACTGTTTGGCTATGCGCGTGAGTAAATCAGGCAAGGTTTTGTCTTGGTGGGTATCATCTAGGGTAAGGTGCAGTGTGCTGTAATCCGCGCTTTGTAAAGCTGTAGCAAAACGCTCCATCGCATAAAAAAAAGCACATAACTTTTGCACATGGTGCTTAACGTAATTGGTTTCTTGTTTTAACTCGGCAATTAAATAAAGCGTATCAGGCTCTTTTTCTTTAAACCACGAATGCGAGGCATTGAGTTGATCACCTAAAATTAGGCGCAACACTTTATAATGAGCCATAAACCACCTAAATTTAGTTGTACGTAGAAAGCGACAACGTGGATCTAGGTAGTTTGCTCATACGTGCATAAAAGCTAAAGCTTGTATTACTTAAAGCTTACTTGTGCGAAGTTGAGTGATTTTTTGCTCAAGCGAAATAACATTTGTTTTGTTAAACAAAGTTGTATTAGCAAAACTTTCAAAATAACGAAGCGCTTTTTGCCAAGCAAATTGTGTTTGTGCGGTGAATAAACGCCCTAAGTGCTCGTTTAAGGTATCGTAAAAGGCATCGCACAGTAGCGATATTTCTTTTGGCGTAACGCCCATCTTTTTTAAGTATTGCAAGTGAAAGGTTAAAAATGGGGCAACAGAAGATGGGTTATCTAAATGCCTAACTATACGTTCTAAAACACAATATAAAATATAACTTTTTTCGTTAAAATAAGCGGCACTTGGATACTGCATTGTTATATTTAACTCTTCAAGCTTTGCATGAAAGCGCGCGGTAAACGCATGAAAGTTTGGCTTAACTATATGCAAACTTTTAATTAACTGTGGCTGATAAGTATTCATTAGCAATCTCATTAAATTTTGTAATTTTTATTTTTATCCACATCGGTGAGCTTTTAGTATAGTGCGTTGCTCAAATATCGCACGTAATCTAAACGTAAAAAGCACAAAATTGTATCAGTTTTATGAATTTTAGATATTTTATTTATGAATATACGGCTTTTTACGTACATATTAGTGACGTTACGATTACCATTTTAACGTCTGCATAATCATAGTACATACTGGTGAAGCTTAAAATGGGGGTTCACCGATTTTATCAAACTTATTAGTTATTATGGTTGCTAATTACCCCGTATATCCTTATAATAGCCGCCATTGTTTAGCGGTTTATTAACCACTAACAGCGATATTGAATTTTAGGTTTAATATCTATTGGCGCGGGATGGAGCAGCCTGGTAGCTCGTCGGGCTCATAACCCGAAGGTCGTCGGTTCAAATCCGGCTCCCGCAACCAATTTTTATAGTAGGTATATCCTTACTAATTCTATATCGCGCATTCTAAGTAATGCGCGTTTTGCGTTTAAGCTAATGTAGTTTAATTTGGTCAGTGTAATGACCCGCAGCCAAGCTTGGCCTGAGGCCACACAGTTTTATGCTTTATTGGTGTGACGCCCCGCTTGGTTCGGGGCGTTGTTGTATCTGCACCATTGATTTATGGCCTTGTCATTAAATCAAAACTTAAACTCAGTATTTTAGGGCTATAAGCCCTTTTTTTGTTTGTATGGAGGATTTTCGTGACAAAACTTGAGCAAGATTTATTAACCATGCTTACGCCTGCAGTAGAAATGTTAGGCTTTGAATTACATGGTCTTGAGTTTGTACAAGCAGGCCGCCATTCTACCTTAAGGGTTTATATTGACCATGAGGATGGAATATCTGTTGATAATTGTGCGGATGCGAGTCGCCAAATTAGTGCGATTTTAGACGTCGAAGACCCAATTACAAACGAATATGATTTGGAAGTATCGTCTCCTGGTGTTGATCGTCCATTATTCAAACAAGATCACTACGAGAAGGCGCAAGGAGAGGAAGTACGCGTGCGTACTAAGCTTCCACAAGACGGTCGCCGTAATTTTAAAGGCGACTTAGTAGCAGTTAGCAGTGATATGATCACACTTAAAAGCGATGGCGAAGAGCACTTAATCATGCTTAGCAATATCGAACGTGCGAACATCATCGCAAAGTTTTAATTCGAGTGCGAAGGAATAGGGCAAGCGAGGCATTACCCATGGCAAAAGAGATATTATTGGTTGCTGAAGCCGTTTCCAATGAGAAAGCGGTTCCAAAAGAAAAGATTTTTGAAGCGTTAGAGTTCGCTCTAGCAACAGCGACAAAGAAAAAACACGATGGCGAAATTGAAGTACGTGTATCAATCGACCGTAAAACCGGTGATTACGACACGTTCCGTCGTTGGCAGATTGCAGAAGTTCAAGAAGATGGTTCTTTAGAAAACCCTTACAGCGAAATCACATTAGAAGCAGCTCAAGTTGAAGAACCTGACTTGCAACTGGGTGATTATGTTGAAGAACAGATTGAATCTATCAAATTCGACCGCATAACTACACAAATGGCAAAGCAAGTTATTGTACAAAAAGTACGTGAAGCTGAGCGCGCTTTAGTTGTAGAAGCTTATAAAGACCAAGAAGGCGAGCTAGTAACAGGTGTCGTTAAAAAAGCAACACGTGATGCAATCGTACTTGATTTAGGTAACAACGCAGAAGCGGTTATTTACCGTGACGATATGCTGCCACGTGAAAACTTCCGCCCAGGAGATCGTATCCGTGGTCTTCTTTACGAAGTTAAACCTGAAGCACGCGGCGCACAGTTATTTGTAACGCGTTCAAAACCAGAAATGCTGATGGAATTATTCCGCATTGAGGTGCCAGAGATTGGCGAAGAAATGATTGAGCTTCGTGCTGCAGCACGCGATCCGGGTTCACGCGCTAAAATCGCCGTTAAATCTAACGACAAGCGTATTGACCCAGTAGGTGCGTGTGTTGGTATGCGTGGTGCACGTGTTCAAGCTGTATCATCAGAACTTGGTGGCGAGCGTGTTGATATCGTACTTTACGATGACAACCCAGCGCAGTTTGTTATTAACGCAATGGCACCGGCTGAAGTAGCTTCAATCGTAATGGATGAAGACACTCATTCAATGGATATCGCTGTAGAAGCTGATAACCTAGCACAAGCAATTGGTCGCAATGGTCAAAATGTTCGTTTAGCAAGCCAATTAACTGGCTGGGAACTAAACGTAATGACTGTTGAAGACATGCGCGCTAAAAACGAAGCAGAGTCAGATAAGTTAATTAACTTATTTACTGAAAACTTAGATATTGATGATGAATTTGCATCATTACTCATCAACGAAGGTTTCTCAACACTTGAAGAAGTAGCGTATGTGCCAGCTTCTGAGTTTTTAGAAATCGACGGACTAGATGAAGAAACGGTTGATTTACTGCGCTCACGTGCAAAAGATGCATTAACCACTAAAGCGCTTAAAACGGAAGAAAGCTTAGAAGGTGTAGAGCCTGCTGAAGACTTACTTGCGCTTGAAGGCTTAGAGCGTCATCTAGCATTTGTTATGGCAAGCAAGGGTGTAATTACACTTGAAGACTTAGCTGAGCAAGGTATTGATGAATTGGTAGATATTACAGAGCTAACACCTGAAAAAGCAGGTGAGCTAATTATGGCTGCACGTAATATTTGTTGGTTCGCAGACGAGTAATTTATTAACGGAGGTATTACACACTATGGCAGAAGTAAATGTTGAAAAACTAGCCGGCGATATAGGTACAACTGTTGATAAATTGCTTCAGCAATTTTCACAAGCGGGTATCACTAAAAAAGCAAGTGATAATGTAACTGAAGCTGAAAAAGCACAGTTACTTGATCACTTAAGCAAATCGCACGGTGGTACTGGTTCAGATGGCCCAGCACGTATGACTTTACAACGTAAGAGCAAAAGCACATTAAGTGTAACGGGCTCTACGGGTAAGGCAAAAGCTGTTCAAGTTGAAGTTCGCAAAACACGTACTTACGTGAAAAAGAGCGCAATGGAGCAAGAGCAAGAACAGCAACGTCTAGCCGCTGAAGAAAAAGCGCGTATCGAAGAGCAGCAAAAAGTTGCACAAGAAGCCGCTGAATTAAAAGCGAAACAAGAGGCAGAACGTAAAGCAAAAGAAGACGCTGATCGTAAAGCCAAAGAAGAAGCTAAACGCAAAGCAGATGCAGAGCGTAAAGCTAAACAACAGCAGATGACCCCAGAGCAAAGTGCTAAGTCTGAGAAAGATCGCATCGAAGCTGAGCGTCTGCAGAAAGAAGCAGAAGAGGCCGCATTGAAGAAAGCTGAAGAAGAAGCGAAACGTCAAGCAGAAGAGGCAAGAAAGCTAGCTGAAGAAAATGAAGCTCGCTGGAAAAAAGAAGAAGAAGAACGTAAGAAACGCGAAGAAACCGCGGATCACCATCTTACGACTTCTACTTATGCACGTGAGGCAGAAGATGTTGCCGATGCACGTGATGAGCAAGGTTCACGCCGCGCGAAGAAAAAGAAAAAAGCCCCAGCAAAAGATAAATTTGCAGGCGCTAAAGGCCGTAAAGGCAAGCTAAAAGCACCTACATCGTTGCAACATGGTTTCCAAAAACCAACTGCCGATGTTAAAAATGAAGTGCGTATTAGCGAAACAATTACAGTAGCTGAGCTTGCATCGCGCATGGCTGTTAAAGGCGCTGAAGTTGTTAAAACAATGATGAAAATGGGTGACATGGTTACCATTAACCAAGTGATTGACCAAGAAACAGCACAACTTGTTGCTGAAGAAATGGGTCACAAAGTTATCATCGTTAAAGAAAACGAATTAGAGCAAACAGTACTAAATGACCGTCATGAAGATGGTAAGTCTGAGCCGCGTGCGCCAGTAGTAACTGTAATGGGTCACGTTGACCATGGTAAAACATCAACGCTTGATTACATTCGTTCAGCTAAAGTTGCATCAGGCGAAGCCGGTGGTATTACACAGCACATTGGTGCATACCACGTTGAAACTAACGGCAACATGATCACTTTCTTAGATACACCAGGTCACGCCGCGTTTACATCAATGCGTGCACGTGGTGCTAAAGCGACAGATATCGTAATCCTAGTGGTTGCAGCAGACGATGGTGTAATGCCACAAACTAAAGAAGCGGTACAGCATGCTCGCGCAGCTGGCGTTCCTTTAATTATTGCTGTAAACAAAATGGATAAAGAAGGCGCAGATCCAGATCGCGTTAAAAACGAGCTAGCTCAGCTAGACGTTATCCCAGAAGATTGGGGCGGCGATACGCAGTACGTTCATATCTCAGCTAAAACAGGCTTAGGTATTGATGACTTACTTGAAGCTGTTCTTATGCAATCTGAGCTTTTAGAGCTTCGTGCTCCATCAGAAGGCATGGCAGCAGGTGTTGTAATTGAATCTCGTCTTGATAAAGGACGTGGTCCGGTTGCTTCTATCTTAGTTCAATCAGGTACCCTTAACCAAGGTGATATCGTACTGTGTGGTCTTGAATACGGCCGTGTTCGTGCAATGAAAGACGAAAACGGTAAAGACATTAAATCAGCGGGTCCTTCTATTCCTGTTGAGATTTTAGGTCTATCTGGTATTCCGGCTGCAGGTGATGAAGCGACTGTTGTTAAAGATGAGCGTAAAGCGCGTGAAGTTGCTTTATACCGTCAAGGTAAATTCCGCGACGTTAAATTGGCTCGTCAGCAAAAAGCGAAGCTTGAAAACATGTTTACTAACATGGCTGAAGGCGATGTATCAGAAGTTAACGTGGTACTTAAAGCAGACGTTCAAGGTTCAATCGAAGCAATTTCAGACTCATTAACTAAGCTTTCTACTGATGAAGTAAAAGTGAAGATTGTTGGTTCTGGCGTAGGTGGTATCACCGAAACTGATGCAACACTTGCTGCTGCATCTAACGCAATCGTAGTTGGCTTCAACGTTCGTGCTGATGCATCTGCACGTAAAGTGATTGATACTGAAAACTTAGACCTTCGCTACTACAGCGTAATCTACGCGCTAATCGAAGAAGTTAAGCAAGCCATGTCTGGTATGCTTGCTCCTGAGTTTAAGCAAGAGATTATTGGTCTTGCTGAAGTGCGTGACGTGTTTAAGTCTCCAAAAATTGGCGCAATTGCTGGTTGTATGGTTACTGAAGGTACTATTAAACGCAGCGCACCAATTCGTGTACTACGTGATAACGTGGTTATTTACGAAGGTGAGCTTGAGTCACTACGTCGCTTTAAAGATGACGTTCAAGATGTTCGTAACGGCATGGAATGTGGTATCGGCGTTAAGAACTACAACGATGTTCGCGTTGGTGACCAAATCGAAGTATTCGAAACAGTTGAAGTACAACGTACACTTTAATTGCTCGTAAACTAAGATTGTAAATGGGGGCTTTGCCCCCATTTCTGTATCCATTATTTAATTAACTTATTATTTTAATTCAGTAAGTTATGATTTTAGGAAAACAATCATGAGAGAATTTTCTCGCACTGATCGTGTTGCTCAGCAAATTCAAAAAGAAATTGCTGTAATTTTACAACGCGAAATTAAAGATCCGCGCTTAGGCATGGTGACAGTGTCTGCGGTAGAAGTATCGCGCGATTTATCTTACGCAAAAGTTTTTATTACGGTGTTTAATACCGAAGATGAAAACAAAGCAAAAGAAAGCGCAAAAATACTTAACGAAGCAACGGGCTATATCCGCTCGTTACTGGGTAAGCGTATCCGTGCTCGTATAATGCCTGAGCTTAAATTTGTAGTAGATAACTCACTAATGGAAGGGATGCGTATCTCTAACTTAGTGGACTCGGTTATTCGCGAAGATAACGCTAAACATGTTGATGATGAAACTGATAGCGAAGAAGGCACTAAAGACTAATGGCAAGACGCAGTAAAGGCCGTCCGATTGATGGTATTTTGTTGTTAAACAAACCTCAAGGCATTTCATCGAACAAAGCCCTACAGCAAGCTAAAGGTATTTATTTTGCCCAAAAAGCTGGCCATACCGGTGCGCTAGACCCACTGGCCACTGGCATGCTGCCTATTTGCTTTGGTGAAGCGACCAAGTTTACCCAATTTTTGCTCGATACAGATAAAACTTATGTGGTAAGAGCAAAGCTAGGTGAGCGCACAACTACCTCTGATTCAGATGGCGAAGTGGTTGAAACCCGTGATGTAAACGTTACCACTGAACAGTTAGCTGCAGAAGTTGAAAAGTTTTTAGGCGAGTCAGATCAGTATCCATCAATGTACTCAGCGCTTAAATATGAAGGTAAGCCTTTATATAAATACGCGCGTGAAGGCATTGAAGTACCGCGTAAATGCCGAAAAATAAACGTGTTTAGCTTAACGCTTGATGAGTTTGATGAAGCAAACAACGAAGTACAAATGACCGCCCATGTATCTAAAGGGACCTACATTCGTACCATTGTTGATGATTTAGGCGAAAACCTAGGCTGTGGCGCACATGTTATTATGCTGCATCGCTCAGCGGTTGGCCATTACCCTAAAGATAAAATGGTATCGCTTGAGCACCTTGAAACCTTATTAGCCAAGGCTAAAGAAGAAGAGGTTGCCCCTTCTACATACCTTGATGAATTACTATTGCCAATGGATAGTGCATTGGTTGATTTACCCGTTGTAGAAATTAGCAAAGAGCAGGGTGTTTCGTTTAGCCATGGCCAAGCAGTCGTACTAGGCACTGATTTACCCGAAGGGGCAATTAAAGTTCTTGCTGATGGTGTGTTTATTGGCACCGGTGAGCGCAACCCTGACGGGCATTTAAAATCAAAGCGTGGCTTGTCTAATCAGCAACCCGAGTAAACTTTAACTTGTAGTTATTCTCATAGTTGGTAGAATACGCCCGCTTAATCGTTTTGGCTGAATTAGTGATCGGCTAAAGCACCTATTAAATTTAACTTTTGGAGTTATTATGTCACTAAGCAATCAAGAAAAAATCGATATCATTGCTAAATTTGCACGTGCTGAAGGCGACACTGGTTCACCTGAAGTACAAGTAGCTCTACTTACTTTTGATATCAACAAGCTTCAAGGTCACTTTGCTGACCACAAGCATGACTTCCACTCACGTCGTGGTCTGCTTCGTAAAGTAAGTACTCGCCGTAAATTGCTTGATTACCTTAAAGGTAAAGATATCTCGCGTTATACTGCGTTAATCCAAGAGCTTGGCCTACGTCGCTAAGAACTTGATTACGAGAAAAGGAGCTTTATAGCTCCTTTTTTTGTGCCTAAATTTAACGCTTCACACTCCATCGTTAACTTAATCTCCCTTTAATATAAATAACACCAACCTTGTGCTAGCACTTAACAATTAAGGGTAGGCAACGCTTGCAACCACTGCGTTAAAATTATCTTTAAGAACAATTTAATAGCGAATTATTCACCTAGCTATCTAAAGGTTTTTCATAGCTAAAAATTACACGCTTAATTAAACGCCTTTCTATAAAACAATTAAAAAATAATGTGGCAAAAGCGATTACGTTTTATCTTTGGGTAGGCTCGCAATTTTACGTCGCTTTGGTATATACTATGCGCGTAGATAAATAGGTTATCTACAGTCATTAAAAATTTTGCCAATTGTAGTACTTAATTGATTTCCAACTGAATACAATTATGTACTGTAATTGGCCCTTTTAATGACACTTATTAATGAAATATAAAAACATTTAAGGAATATTTTAAGTGCAAGCAATTATTAAAGAATTTCAACTAGGTCAACACACAGTTACCCTAGAAACAGGTGCAATCGCACGTCAAGCAGACGGCGCAGTATTAGCAAGCATCGGCGACACGTCAGTATTAGTTACTGTAGTTGGTAAGCGTGAAGCTCAACCTGGTCAAGACTTTTTCCCACTAACAGTTAACTACCAAGAGCGTATGTACGCTGCTGGTCGTATCCCGGGTGGTTTCTTAAAGCGTGAAGGTCGTCCTAACGATGGCGAAACACTTATTGCACGTCTTATTGACCGTCCAATTCGTCCACTTTTCCCAAATGGTTTCGTAAACGAAGTACAAGTTATTGCAACTGTTGTTTCTGTAAACCCTGAAATCCAACCAGATATGGTTGCGATGATTGGTACATCAGCAGCACTTGCTATCTCAGGCATCCCATTTAGCGGCCCAATTGGTGCGTCACGCGTTGGTTACATCAACGGTGAGTACGTACTTAACCCAACACTAAAAGAGCTTGAAGAAAGCCAACTTGATTTAGTAGTTGCAGGTACTGATAACGCAGTACTAATGGTTGAATCAGAAGCTGACGTACTAGCTGAAGACGTAATGCTAGGTGCGGTTGTATACGGCCATGAGCAATCTCAAGCTATTATCAACGCAATTAACGAATTTAAAGCAGAAGCGGGCAAGCCTGCATGGGATTGGTCTGCACCTGAGAAAAACGTATCGCTTGAAGAAAAAGTAGCTGAACTTGCTGCTGATAAAGTAGGTGAAGCTTACCGTATTACCGATAAAGTAGCGCGTAAAGAAGCATTAACTGCAGCAAAAGACGCTGTAATTGAAGCGCTTACAAGCGAGCTTGCTGAAGATGAAACACTTGATAAGCAAGAAGTAGGTAAAGTATTTGGTTCTTTAGAGAAGAAAATTGTACGTGGCCGCATCACTGCTGGTGAAAAACGTATCGATGGTCGCGAACCAGACATGATCCGTGCATTAGACGTAATGACAGGTGTATTACCACGTACTCACGGTTCTGCAATCTTTACTCGTGGTGAAACTCAAGCATTAGTTACAGCGACACTTGGTACAGAACGTGATTCACAGTTAATCGATGATTTAACGGGCACACACAAAAACCACTTTATGCTTAACTATAACTTCCCTCCATTCTGTGTAGGTGAAACTGGTTTTGTTGGTTCTCCTAAGCGTCGTGAAATCGGCCATGGTAACCTTGCTAAGCGTGGTATTTCAGCTGTAATGCCTACTCTGACTGAGTTCCCTTACTCAATCCGTGTAGTATCTGAAATTACTGAATCAAACGGTTCTTCTTCAATGGCGTCTGTTTGTGGTACTTCTCTAGCACTTATGAACGCGGGTGTACCAATTAAAGCATCTGTTGCTGGTATTGCGATGGGTCTAGTTAAAGAAGACGATAAATTCGTAGTTCTTTCTGACATTTTAGGTGATGAAGATCACTTAGGTGACATGGACTTTAAAGTTGCCGGTACTGCTGCAGGTATTACTGCACTTCAAATGGATATCAAAATCGAAGGTATCACACAAGAAATCATGCAAATTGCGCTTAAACAAGCAAAAGCTGCACGTTTACACATTTTAGGTGTGATGGATGAAGCGATTTCTGCTCCTTCTGAAGAATTATCAATGTTTGCTCCTCGCATCTACACTATGCAAATTCCTGCTAAGAAGATTGCTGAAGTAATTGGTAAAGGTGGCGCTACAATCCGTCAACTTACTGAAGAGACAGGTACAACAATTGAAATTGAAGACGACGGTACAATTAAGATTGCTGCAACAGACGGTGAAAGCGCGCAAAACGCAATTACCCGTATTGAGCAATTAACAGCAGAACTAGAAGTAGGTACTATCTACACTGGTAAAGTTGTACGTATTGTTGACTTTGGTGCGTTTGTAAACATTCTTCCTGGTAAAGATGGCCTAGTGCATATTTCTCAAATCAGCACAGAGCGTGTTAACAACGTAACAGACCACTTAAGTGAAGGTCAAGAAGTTAAAGTTAAAGTACTAGAAGTAGACCGCCAAGGCCGTGTACGTCTAAGCATTAAAGAAGCAATGGAATCAGCAGCACCTGCAGCTGATGAGTCGAAAGACGCATAATTGCTAAACTTTAACCCGTTAATATACGCGGGATAATAAAAAAGGGGCTGTTTAGCCCCTTTTTTTATGCTTTAATGAAACCTTATTAGACAAGGTCTGTCTTATTTTTATTGCGATATATCTTGGTATTAAGGATTTTAATGATACTCAAACATTTAGCTTTGGCATCTTTTGCTATTTTGTCTTTAAGCGCTTGCCAAACCACGACTGAATCAAAACCTACGCCGATTGTTAATGTGCCTTTTACTGCACCCCTTGCATCTGACTTTAGAAGTGAAATTGCGATTGCACGTTACTCTGAGCTATTAAATAGAGCCGATTTAAGTACCGAGCAACAAGCTAAGCTTTATTATGACCGTGGTGTATTATTTGATAGCTTAGGAATGACCACGTTATCGCGCATTGATTTTAACCGCGCTATAAAATTAAAGCCTGATTTAGCTGAGGTGTATAACTTTTTAGGTATTCAGCATACTTTAATGCAGCAATACGAAAAAGCGTATGAGTTTTTTGACTCAGCCCTTGAGCTTAATGAAGAGCATGAATACGCTTATTTAAACCGTGGCATCGCACTGTATTATGGTGAAAGAGCAAACCTGGCGCAAAGTGACTTTGATGAGTTTTTAGCGCGTTCACCCAACGATCCTTATCGTGTGTTATGGCTTTACCTTGCACAGTCGCAAGAGGATAAACAACAAGCATTAGCGGCTCTTAAAACAAATGCTGCAGCCCTTGATGAATCGCAATGGGCGTATCAGTTAATTTCGCTTTATACCGGCGATATGAGTGAGCATACGTTTTTATCGGGTATTAGCGAGGGCGTTAAGTCAGAGCAAGAATACGCACAGCGCTTGTGCGAGGCGTACTTTTATTTAGCCAAAATGCACCAAGCAGCCGGTGAGCAGTTTTTAGCTGCTGATTACTTTAGGTTGGCATTATCCACTAATGTGCATGAGTTTATTGAATACAAATATGCACGTTTAGAGCTTGAGCTTATGGCTGGTGCAGACGCTAGTTAAATACCTGTGTTATCTGATTGGTTTGCTATTTAGCCTGCTTATTGCAGGCTCTAGCAACCAGTTAAGCTGCATTAGCTTTTGGCATGTACTTCACGCTCAGGCTAATCCGCTGCAAAGTTATTGGCAATTCCCCCGTTACTTTTCAAATAATATTGCACATCTTCCCGAGCTGACCTTAGGCTTTTTAGCGCGTAAAAATATCCCATCAGCCCAGTACAATTATTCTTTGACGCTTATCAATGCAAGCAAAAACGAGCAGGCAAAGTTATTTTGGTTACAAAGTATTGAGCATATTGGGCATAACAAGCGCCAACAACTCGCGCATGCTCTTTTAAAGCAAGAGCGCTGGAATGACCTTCAACTATTGTTAGCTCAAAACTTACTGCCTAAAGGCGCGGCATTTAATCATTTAGCGCTGCACAAAGGGAGTGACTATGAGCAAGTTTCGCCTTCCTTTTTACATCAACTTGGTTTTGCAGCGTTAAATTCACGCCCGCCGATTAACAATAGCTGTAGTTACAATGTGCTGCTATTAGGTGTAAATAGAGAAGCCTTGTTTAAGTTATCAAGTTTTGCCGCGCAGTATAATAAAAAACCTGAGCCGCAAAGCGGGGCGTATTGCTTAAGTAAACCGGTTTACGCTGGGGGCGCAATTGACTGCGCTACCACCTCGGGCATAGCTAATTGCCTATGGCAAAACGCGCACTTAAAAGCGCAGTTTACTAACGGCTATGACTACACTGTAATTATGGGTACGAGCGGCAGCGCCAATGTAACAGGTAAAAAAATGCAGCTAAGTACCCAAGCAAACTATAATGTATTTTTGCATGAGCTAATGCACTTTAGTGGTTTTGAAGATGAATATACGCTGCCTATTTCTAAACAGCGCTGGTTGTGTAAACGCCAAGGATACGTGGCCCCAAATTTATATATTTCGCAAGGTGAGGCTGCGCCAAATGGATGGCACAAAAGCTTAAGTTGCCAGCAAGGCGGCGTGGCATATAAGCCAGCTAAGCAATGGTCAATAATGCAGTATCAACAACTAGGTTTATCAAAGCGGTACAGGGCTTTGTGGGTTGATCAAATCAATGCTACTAAAACCGCTCAGCTTGATTAAATTTAAATCGATTAGGCTTGCTATCTATAGACAAAATGGCCGTTTATAAGTATAACTGTACGTATTAATGTCGTTTAAAAACAGACAGTAAAAGCATCTTTTCGTGATGTATAAAACGTAAGGATAAACTTATGATTATAAAAGGCCCTACATTATGACTTTGCTCTGGATACCTTTGTTATCCTTAATTGGCAGTGTTATTTCTTCATGCACCGGCAAACTATCCCGTACGCAAGCTGCAGCTGTCACTGTACTTGCTCCTTTAGCAGCATTAGGTATTACGCTATACCACACCCCCGCTATTTTAGCAGGTGAAACGATTCGTTATGCTGTAACGTGGATCCCCGCTGCTGGGCTGGACTTATCATTTCGTCTTGATGGCTTGAGCCTACTGTTTATGTTTATGATTTTAGGCATAGGCATACTGGTAATTACCTACGCACGTTATTATCTGAGTAAAAACGACTCCTTAGCTAAGCTGTATAGTTACTTATTGCTGTTTATGACCGCAATGCTGGGCATTGTTATGTCTAACAATGTTATTCAGCTTTGGCTGTTTTGGGAACTGACCAGCATTAGCTCGTTTTTATTAATTAGCTATTGGTGGCATAAAACAGAAGCACGAAAGGGCGCTCGCATGGCGCTAGCTGTTACCGGTGCCGGTGGCTTAGCATTGCTAGCAGGTTTAATGTTAGTGGCCGATATAGTTGGCAGTTACGACCTAGATGTAATTTTAGCTAGCAAGGCAATTGTTCAATCACATGATTTATACGAAACAGCACTGGTATTAGTTTTGCTAGGTGCATTTACTAAATCGGCGCAGTTTCCGTTTCATTTTTGGCTACCTCACGCTATGGCAGCCCCAACCCCTGTTAGCGCGTATTTACACTCTGCGACTATGGTAAAAGCAGGTATATTTTTATTAGCGCGTTTTCACCCAGTACTTTCGGGTACAGATACTTGGTTTTTACTGGTTGGTTTAACCGGTTTAACAACGCTTTTATTTGGCGCTTATATCGCCTTATTTAAACACGATTTAAAAGGCCTGTTAGCGTACTCAACCATTAGCCATTTAGGGTTAATTACCCTGTTATTGGGCCTAGATACTGAGCTCTCTACTGTGGCGGCAATATTCCATATTATTAATCATGCCACGTTTAAAGCCTCGCTATTTATGGCAGCAGGTATAATTGACCATGAAACCGGCACTCGTGATATGCGTAAGCTTAATGGTATGTGGCGGTATTTACCGTATACGGCCACACTTGCCATGGTTGCGGCTGCTTCAATGGCGGGTGTGCCATTGCTTAACGGCTTTTTATCTAAAGAAATGTTTTTTGCCGAAACCTTACATCAGCAAGTGCTTGGCTCTATGTCGTGGTTAATCCCGGTGTTAGCCACTATTGCAGGGGCGTTATCGGTGGCTTATTCGTCGCGTTTTATTCACGATGTATTTTTTAATGGCGAACCAATTGATTTACCACGCCAGCCGCATGAGGCTCCGCGTTACATGCGACTCCCTATTGAAGTATTGGTTGTGCTGTGTGTGCTGGTTGGTTTGTTCCCGCATTTTTCAGTCGATGGCATTTTATCTGCTGCGTCTTTGGCTGTACTTGGTCAAAAGGTACCAGAGTACGAACTGGCTATATGGCATGGTTTTAACTTACCGCTATTAATGAGCGCCATGGCGGTAGTGGGTGGTTTGTTTATTTATATAAATCGTAAATACCTATTTCAATTTCAAGCATCATTACCGCCACTTAATACTAAAAAAACCTTTGAGCTAATTGTGCTTAAAGTTATTAATTGGTGCCAAAGCAGGGTAAACACTATCGAAAACGGCTCATTACAACGCTACATTTTTGTAATGCTGGCGGTGGTATTGTTATGTGCCGGTTGGCCATTATTTGAAATGCAACAATTAGCGGGCAGTATGCCGCGTATTCCGGTTGATGTGCATAACGCAATAGGTGCAGGCCTACTGATTATAGGTGCTTTTGCTACCGTTATTTGGCATCGCTCACGCGTAGTTGCGTTACTAATGATTTCTATTGTAGGACTTATGGTGTCGGTGGCGTTTACGCGTTTTTCTGCGCCCGACTTAGCGCTTACGCAATTAACGGTAGAAGTAGCAACCGTTATTTTATTAATGTTGGCGTTGTTTTTCTTACCACAACATACGCCTAAAGAGTCTAGTTCGTTACGAGTACTCAGAGATTTAGGGATAGCCTCAACATTAGGTGTTGTGGTGGCAAGTATATGTTATGCATTACTTACACGCCCACTCGAATCCATATCAGATTTTTTCATAGCCAATGCCAAAACAGGAGGTGGCGGTACCAATGTAGTAAACGTTATTTTGGTTGATTTTAGGGGCTTTGACACCCTAGGCGAAATAACCGTATTGGGTATTGCAGCGTTGGGTATATTTAAAGTGCTTTCTCGTATTCCATTGTTCATGCCAGCAAGTGATGGTGAAGGGCGCCCATGGGCACGCGAGCGCCACCCTATACTACTTGCCAGTATTTCGCATAGCTTATTACCGCTTGCATTATTAGTATCGGCTTATATTTTCTTACGTGGTCATAACTTACCTGGCGGCGGCTTTATTGCAGGGTTAGTAACATCAATTGCCTTTATATTGCAGTATATGGCTCATGGCTCAGCTTGGATAAGCGAGCGCTTTGCAGTCAACTACCGGAAAATTATTGCATCAGGTATCGGTATTGCCTTGTTTACTGGAGTCGGTAGCTGGTTCTTTGAACGGCCGTTTTTAACTACGTGGTTTGATTATTTCGATATCCCATTTATTGGCAAAACAGAACTTGCAAGCGCAATTGTGTTTGATTTAGGCGTTTATTTAACAGTGGTGGGAGCCACGTTAATGATATTAGCAAGCCTTGGCAACATGACAGCAGATACCCAGAAAAAAGAGGTAAATATTTAATGGAGCTATTGTACGCATCTTGCGTTGGTGTATTAGTTAGTTGTGGTGTGTTTTTACTGCTAAGGGCCCGTACGTTTCCGGTAGTGCTTGGCCTTACTATGATTTCCTATGCCGTTAACTTATTTTTGTTTTCTGCGGGTCGCTTAACCATAAATAAAGCGGTTGTGCTTGGTACAGGGGCTGAATATGCCGACCCTTTACCTCAAGCACTAGTACTTACTGCAATAGTGATAGGGTTTGCAATGACTGCCTTTGTGGTTATTTTGGCTATACGTGGTAGAGCCGATTTAGGGAGCGATCATGTTGATGGGCAAATCATCAAAAGCGCAGCCGATAGCAAGGAGCAAAAATGATTCAACATTTAACCTCTTTGCCTATTTTATTACCTATGTTGGCAGCGGTAATATTACTTTTGCCGCCCTGTGGTAAAAGTTTACGTATTCGCCGTATTGCCTCATCAATTATGGCGGTGATCACATTTATTGTCAGTGCATTGCTGTTAATCCATATATATAACAGTGGTATCAACGTATACGCTATTGGTAATTGGTCTGCTCCTTTTGGCATAGTGCTTGTTGCCGATATGCTTTCTACTTTATTGGTTGCACTTACATCCTTTTTAGGAATGGGAGTCATTTTATATGGCTGTGCCGGCGATGATGCAAAAGGAAACTTTTTTCATCCATTAGTTCATTTTTTAATATTAGGCGTTAATGGGGCATTTTTAACGGGTGACTTATTTAATGTATTTGTATTTTTTGAGGTGTTGTTGATTGCCTCATACTCACTACTTATGCATGCCGGAGATAAACAAAATACCCGTGCAGCGCTCCAATACGTCATATTAAATTTGGTTGGCTCGAGCGTATTTTTAATTGGTTTAGGTATTTTATACGGCGTACTGGGTACATTAAACATCGCTGATATGACGCAAAAAGTAGCCCTGTTAACGGGCGATGATGTCTATTTGGCGAAGGCCGGCGGCTTACTGCTGTTAGTTGTATTTGCTTTAAAAGCCGCATTGCTCCCTTTGCACTTGTGGCTACCTAATACTTATGCCAGTGCAAAGCCTGTGGTTGCGGCTTTATTTGCTATTATGACCAAGGTGGGTGTATACGCCATGCTGCGCGTTTATACCGTTATTTTTGGTGAGCAAGCCGGTGAGCTTGAACATATGGCGCAATCCTGGTTATGGGGCTTAGCCATTGCGACTATAGTGGTTGGTGCAATTGGCGTAATGGCTGCGCAAGATTTACGTAAGTTAACGGCAAATTTAGTTGTTGTATCAGTGGGCACGTTAGTCGCTCTAATTGCACTGCAAAACGTCACTGCAACAGCTGCACTGCTTTATTATTTAGTACACTCCACATTAGTCAGCGCTGCACTATTTTTATTAGCTGATTTAATTGCCACACAAAGGGGCAAAGTAGGGGATAGACTGGTTGCCGGACGAGCCGTAAACCAACCTTACTTATTAGGAGCATGCTTTGTAATTGCTGCATTAACCGTAGTAGGTATGCCGCCGCTATCGGGGTTTGTGGGAAAAGTTTGGATCCTCAAAACAACCTTAAATAGCGAGCAAGCCTTACTATTTTGGCCTGTCTATTTAATTGCTAGTTTTGTTTTATTAGTTGCACTTTCTCGTGCTGGTACAAGTATGTTTTGGGAAAGAAAAGGCAATAAAACAGAAAGCGCCGAGGGCGAAAATGCTCACCCATTACAGGTGATGATAATTGTAGGGCTACTTGCGTGCTCACCTTTGTTAGTTGTTTTTGGCGGACCTATAAGTGAATACATGGTTAGTGCTGCTACGCAATTGCATGACATAAGTGGTGGCATTAATGCAGTTATGAAGGGAGGTGAGTAATGAGGTTACAAGCCCGTTATCGTTGGTTGCCAACGCCGTTTCGTAGTTTGTTTTTATTTTTAATTTGGTTGTTGCTTAATAATAGTGTATCCGCAGGGCATATAGTATTAGCTACGTTTTTTGCGATATTTATTCCGCTATTAAGTGTTTCATTACGTGATCCGCAACCTTTAATACTAAAACCAGGTTTGGCACTAAAACAATTACTCATTGTACTTTACGATATAGTGGTTGCTAATTTACAGGTAGCCTTATTAATCATTGGTCCAGCTAAAAAGTTACGTCCTGCTTTTGTTAAAGTGCCTATAGATTTAATACACGATATGCCCATTACTATTCTTGCCAGTTGTGTATCTCTTACACCTGGTACAGTAAGTGCCGAGGTATATCCTATTCCTGAGTCACTAGACGAAGGCGAAAAGCCTAAACAGCGTTATTTACTTATACATGTGCTTGATTTAAAAGATGAAGAGGCACTTATTAAACAAATTAAACAGCGCTACGAAGCTCCACTAAAGGAGATATTTCAATGTTAGATACTGTATTACTTATTGTATTTGCCATGATTGGTTTATCGTTACTGTTAAACCTATGGCGATTAATTATTGGCCCCTCAGTGCCTGATAGAGTTTTAGCCCTAGATACTATGTACATTAATGTTATCGCGTTAATTATTTTATACAGTATTAGTATGGGCACTGGTTTGTACTTTGAAGCAGCGTTATTAATCGCGATGCTTGGCTTTATAAGTACTGTTGCAGTTTGTAAGTATTTACTACGCGGCGACTTAATTGAATAGGATATTAAAATGATAAGCGAGTGGGTTGTATCAATATTACTACTTTTTGGTGGGCTATTTATTTTAATAGGGTCGCTGGGCTTAATTAAATTACCTGATTTTTACATGCGCTTACACGGCCCTACTAAAGCAACAACACTGGGTATGGCCAGCATATTAATTGCTGCAATGGTGTTTTTTGCAACGTCGGTGCACACCATAAGCGTAAAAGAGATTTTAATTACCGTGTTTTTATTAATCACTGCCCCTATTAGTGGGTATATGTTAATAAAATCAGCGATTCATCATAAGCTTAAAGCAAAAGAAGGCACAAAAGGGCTCGATAACGTAGAAGACGATTAGCCCCAGTGCACTGATAAAAAGGCCAAATAAACATGTTTTATTTGGCCTTTTTAGTATGGGTTTACACATTTACAAACTATTTTATACCCGTTCACATAATTAAGTGATTTATTCTGAGGCTGGTAAAACGTGTTGATAATTTAGTAAAAAAGTAGCTATTTAGTTGTTCTGAATGAGCATTTTTTAACGTAAGTAGCGACCCGTTTAGCCCCGCAAAATGAGTAAGTATTATTGCGGATTGATATTAATCATGTGAGTATGGTCTTACTTTTTATATTTAAGGATATGACAATGGCTAAGGCACTATTACTTTCGTTACTTATATTTTCTGGCAGCGTATTGGCTGACGAGGCAACTAAGCAGCAAAAAATAGATGAGCTGATAAACGTGATGAACATGGATGCTATGGTTGACTCTATGTACGGGCAAGTTGAAGGCATGATGAAAAACATGTCTGCACAAATGGGTGTTAAGCCCTCTGAGCAAGCTATTTTTGATAAATACTACGCAGATATGACCAACGTACTTAAAACCGAAATGAGCTGGAAAAAAATGCAGCCGATGATGGTTAACGTTTACGATAAACATTTTAACGAGCAAGAAATTGCCGACATGTTGGCGTTTTATAAAACTGAAACAGGGCAAAAAATTCTTCAAAAAATGCCTGTAGTAATGCAAGAGTCTATGCAAATGTCGCAAAGCTTAGTGCAAGATGCAATGCCAAAAATTCAGCAAATAGCCGGTGAGCTAAGTGAAGAGCTAAAAGCCTCTCGCCAACAAGAAAATTAATCTCTCTGCTTCTTTTTAAGCGCGCTCATTAGCGCGCTTTTATTTTATCAGCTCCAGTAAATTTAAATTATGCTTTAATGCTCCCCTCTATTGACCTGTGTGTTACACATAGGTTTACAATTGAGCTCTAAAATCTAAGGGGGCTAAATTATGTATGTTAAGCAATTAGCGACGTTAATGGGTGTAACGCCTGATACAGTTCGTCATTACACACGAATAGGCCTTTTAACGCCCATACGTAGCCAAAGTAATGGTTATCAACAATATACAAAAGCAGACCGCCAACGTTTACAGTTTATTATAAGCGCCCGAAAGCTTGGGTTTTCCCTAAAAGATGTACAGCATATCATTGGCGAGTCAGAACAAGGGCATTGCCCATGCCCACTTACACGGCAAATTATTGCAAAACGTTTAGCAGAAACCGAAGCCTTGTTTCAAGAAACCCTTAAATTAAGAGTGCGTATGCAAGCGGCGTTAAAACAGTGGGAAACATCGGCAGACGGCGCTGTTGCAAGTGATGTGTGTAGCTTAATAGAGACGTTTGTTGACCCACTTGTTGAGCCAAACGAAAGCGGAGATGTGCAATGAGTAGCAGTAAAACAACAGAGCAAAACTTTATTATTGAAGGTGCTAATTGTGGCAGTTGTGTAGCCAAAATAGAAAAAGCCCTCAATAGTGTGCAAGGCGCAAACAATGTCGAAATGAACTTTGCAGATCGCACTGTACGAGTAGAGGGCAGCGCGCAGCAAAGCACATTAATTAGCGCCGTTGAAAATATAGGTTATGGCGCAAAACCTATGGATAACACATCAGAGCAAGATGCGCTTGATGAAAAAGCCAAGTCAGACGAGGCACATTACAAAAAGCTAATGCGCAACATGATGCTGGCTTTAGGTGTGGGCGTACCGCTTATGATTTATGGGCTTATTTTTGATATGAGCGTGACAACCACTAACCAGCGAATTGCATGGGGTGTGGTCAGTATTATCACGTTTGTCGTTATGGCTGTAGCAGGTAAGCAATTTTATAAAGGTGCTTGGCAGTCATTTAAAAATCATGGTGCTAACATGGATACGCTTATTGCTTTGGGAACGGGCACTGCGTGGTTATATTCAATGTTTGTTGTACTTGCGCCTAGCTTACTACCTGAGGTTGCAAGGCACGTTTATTTTGAAGCTTCTTCAATGATAATTGGTTTAATTAGTTTAGGCTTGGCTTTTGAAGTGAAAGCGCGTGGACGTACTTCGCAGGCTATTAAGCGTTTAATTGGCTTACAAGCAAAAACAGCCCGTGTAATACGTGATGGCGCAGAGCAAGATATAGACATTAGTGATGTGCAAAAGGGCGACCATGTAAGGGTACGCCCAGGCGAAAAAATCCCGGTAGATGGTGATGTGCTCGAAGGTAGCAGCAGATTAGATGAATCTATGCTCACGGGTGAGCCTATGCCAGTGAGTAAACAAGCTGGCGATAAAGTGGTTGCTGGTAGCATTAATAAAAGTGGTACATTATTATTTGAAGCCACACATATAGGCCAAGAAACAACCCTTGCCAATATCATTAATATGGTGAAACGCGCGCAAAACTCTAAGCCTTCAATAGGGCGATTAGCCGATGTTATATCGGGCATTTTTGTGCCCACAGTAATGATAATTGCGATACTAGCAGCCCTTGCATGGTTGAATTTTGGCCCAGCCCCTTCAATTGCTTATGCAGTGGTAGCGTTAACCACCGTGCTGATTATTGCATGCCCGTGTGCGCTGGGTTTAGCAACGCCTATGTCGGTAATGGTGGGGATAGGTAAAGCCGCCGAGTTTGGCATATTAATTCGCAATGGCGAGTCACTGCAAACTACCTCTAAAATTACTACCATGATTTTAGATAAAACCGGCACCATCACCCAAGGTGCACCACAGGTAACAGATGTTGTAACGTTTAATAACGCAGATGAAAATAACGTAATGCAATTAGTTGCAAGCCTAGAGAGTAGCTCTGAGCACCCACTTGCGGAGGCGATTACACAGTACGCTAAAAAGCAAAACGTAACCTTGAGTAAAGTTACCGACTTTGATGCCATTACCGGTAAAGGTGTGAGTGGAACGGTGAATGAACAAACACTGTTATTTGGTAATAAAGCGCTTATGGATAAATACGCGATTGCAGTTGATGACGCCACAGAGCAAGCAGACACCTTTGCAAATGATGCAAAAACCCCGATGTACTTTGCCTGTAATAATCAATTTATGGCCATAATTGCGGTAGCGGACCCGCTAAAAGAAGACTCAGTACAGGCAATTAAGCGCCTGCAAAATGAAGGTATTCATCTAGTAATGCTCACTGGCGATAATAAAGCGACCGCACACGCTGTGGCTAAAAAAGTCGGTATTGATGATTTTATCGCAGAAGTGTTGCCAGAGGATAAAGTAAACGAAGTTACTAAACGTCAACAGCAAGGCGAGATTGTAGGCATGACGGGTGATGGGATCAATGATGCCCCCGCGCTTGCTAAAGCAGATGTCGGTTTTGCAATTGGCACAGGTACAGATGTAGCCATAGAAAGCGCCGATATTACCTTAATGCGTGGCTCACTGCATGGCCTTGCCGATGCTATTGCCATTAGCAGCGCAACAATTAAAAACATTAAACAAAACTTGTTTGGTGCCTTTATTTATAATGTTGCGGGCATTCCTATTGCAGCCGGTGTGTTGTATCCGTTTATTGGTGTACTACTAAACCCAGTAGTGGCGGGCGCAGCTATGGCGCTTTCATCACTGACAGTAGTCACCAATGCTAATCGCTTACGTTTTTATAAACCCAATAAGCGCTAAGGAGTCGATAATGTTAATGATAAATTTACTTGGTGCAGTATTAATAGCGGCCATTATTTACTGGTTTTGGCTTTATAAGCCAAAGCAAATACACAGTAATGATAATACGCAAACCATAGTGGTAGATAACGGCGTTTATCAACCAAGTCATATAAAGGTGGCGGCCAATAAAAAAGTAACGCTTACATTTGATAGAAAAGACAGTGCACCGTGCGCCGAAACTATGGTGTTCCCGCAGCTTGATGTAAGTGAAAGCCTTGCAATGGGAGATAATAAAATCACTTTGCCTGCACTTAAAGCAGGTGAGTACGACTTTCATTGCCAAATGAAAATGTATAAAGGTAAGTTAATCGCTGAGTAACCAGTAAGTTGATTAAGTAACATTAATACGGCCTAACTTTATGTTGAGCTAAACAACGGGTTATGTCGTATTAGTGTTAATTAAGCACACTAGATTATTTAATGAATAACTTAAACCCTAAAAAATTACTAAACAGTAAGTGGACTGCCACTCCAGCTATCAACAAAGAAAAACACTTTATCATTGTAGAAGTAGAATACGATGAAGAGGGTAATGTAATTGAATGCATTACCGAGTCGGTATTTTCTAAAAATCAGTACTCAATAAGCTGGCGAGATTTAAAAGACACACAAAAATGGCGTCAAGGCTGGAAGTAGTTAAATTGTTTTTATACTTTAAAAACGCCAATTTGTTATGCCCAACTAAATGCAATGCGCTCCCTTTTTAATCCCTGCCTTTTACTAAATTCGCCATTTGGCAACAAATGCCTGTTTTTACAGGCTTGCCATGCTTTTAAAAAATAAACGCTAAGTATTTTTTAAATATCAATATATTTCAATTGGTTATGTTTTAGGTTTTATGACGTTTAATTGTTTTAATTAAGTTGTTCAGCTTTAGTTTATTCTTAAACCTCCCCACATTATGTTTTTAGTTAGCTTTTAGCTCATGTGTGGCTTTTTTATAAATCATAAGCTGTTGATTCTAATGGTTTATTTTAAGTGGCTAATCTGACTGTTGCTAAAAAGCAACAAAAATATCCCTCGAAACTTAACTTTTTCTTATACTTATCGTATAACTAATTGTTTATTAAGTAAAAATAAAAAATGGCACTGAAGTTGTAATAGTTAAGCTGTATTAAGCAAAACGTGGGTAACGCCAATTGGCTACTCCCCTAACCCTATGAAGGATTTCATTATGAAAAAGGCACAATCAACATTGGTATTAATGGCTTTAGCCTCTTCATCAGCGGCTTTTGCAGTAACAGATTTTGACACGCTCGATAAAGATGGCAGTGGCACATTAAGCCCGTTAGAAGCATCTGCTGATGCTGAATTAATGAGTCAGTTTACAAAACTTGATACTGACAAAAACAACGAGCTATCTAAGAGTGAGTTCGACAAAGCATAAGTGAGTGCTTTGAGTAGTTCACGCCCAGTGGCACGTTAATTCTGAGTTGCCAAAGACAACCTAAGTAGGCAAGGGAGCTTACCATAAAGAATAACAAGGACAGTGTAATACACAGGGCATTTTATTATAAATGCATAGCGAAGGAATCGTTATGTAAAAGCGATACCCAACTTTGCTTGCAATAGCGCTGGTATTTTCTGGCACATTTGCAAAGTTTGATACCAACACAAACGGTAAACTTTTTAAAGCAGAGGTTTTACAAGCGTAGACGATTAATGCGCTGTGGTGTAAGCATGATTCTGAGTTGCCAAAGACAACCTAAATAGGCAAGGGAGCCTATTAAAAAGAATAACAAGGAAGTGAATTGTAACCACCTCAGTGCAAATTTATACAGGTAATGCATATTATTGAAGGATTATATTATGAAAAAGCTAAAAACACTTTTAGTCGTCGCCACTGTGGTTTCATCTTCAATGGTATTAGCAAACGCCGAACTAGAGCCATCTAAAAATAATAGCTCTGAGTTTAATCAACCAAGTGACGAACAAGCCGCTAAGCAGCATCTACCAGTAAGTTCGCAAAATGGTCTAACCGAAAACGATTTTTTTGAATACAAATAACCGATTCTCCCTTTATGGATCTCAGAAAAGGATTTCTTCCCCTTTGCCAAGCACTTAGCCTAAGGAAATGATTATGAAAAAATTTATCGCACTTCTCGCCCTTGCCTCTTCATCAGCGGCGTTTGCCGCGGTCGACTTTAACAGTTTTGATGCCAATGGTGATGGCATAATTAGCAAAACAGAAGCACAAGCCAACGCACAGTTAGCACGGTTGTTTGATAAGCTCGATACAGATAAAAATGGTGAGCTTTCACAGCAAGAGTTTTCTAAAGTACAATAATTTTATGGCGTAGTTTTACGCGCTTAAAATTTATCAGGTCATACTCACAAAGCAGTTAAGTAACATTTACTTAGCTGCTTTTTTTGTGCATGGCGCAAGCATAACGGCTTTTTCACCAAATAGGTGCAAATGAGCGCAAGTTAAAACCTTAACCTTATGAATAAAAACACTTTTTACACTTGGTTTTAAACTTGCTTAGTTAACGCTATAGCAACTGAGTGAGTACATAATTATGGCGCGAATGAGTTATATAAGTAGTGTTGAGCGCTACCATGAATATGAGCAAGTAATACATAGCTTGCTTGACTCTATTTTAATGAGTATTGAAGATGGGCTTAACAAAAATCGAGATACGCGTTTTTTAGTAAAGCAATATCCCTTTTTAGAGCTGCAATACTGTTTAAACGAATCTGGGCTTCAGCAAGGCAATAATGTTTGCTTTAAGCGTGCCTATAACAAATTAGCCGAGCAAGGCAATCAGCAAGATTTAAGTGAACGCCCTTACTTTTTACAATCTAAACAAACCGACTCGGTGTGCTTTACCGATCCGTATATTTCTATCGCAACTAATCATTTATGTATTTCGGCTATTAAAGAGCTAAAAAAGCCTATTAACCAGCAGCATTATTTAGTGTTAGACGTATGTTTAACCCAGTTAATTGAGTTTGTAATGGGAGACAGCGCGCGTGCCGGTATTTCGCCTTATTTTAAAGCGGGTTATGGGGTGATTGTGGCGTGTTTATTTACTTTGGTACTCTTTTTACTGAGCATAGTATTTAACGATATATATGCATTATTAACCCACTTTGACTCAGCGTCTGATCCCCTCGAGCCCTTTAGCATTATTATATATATTACATTAGCGTTGGCCGTGTTTGATTTGGGAAAGACCATTCTCGAAGAAGAGATTTTAATGCATAAGGATATATTTAGGCACTCTTCTACACGTCGCACAATTACCCGGTTTATATCTACCGTGCTAATTGCAATATCTATTGAGGCGCTATTAACCATGTTTAAGGCAGCGTTGGGGCAGGCTGAATACTTATTACCGGCCATTGCGATGATGCTTGCGGTGGTAGGGCTTTTAATAGCCTTGGCTATTTATGTGTATTTAGGGGCCAAAGCCGAAACCTTACTAATGCGGGCGCGCTCAAAATTAAAATCCTCCAAGTAGGAGGATTTTAATGCGATTGGTATGATTATTATTTAGCTTTAAACTTTACCTGCTAATGCGGCTTATCTTGCTCGCGCTTTGCTTTAAAGTCTGAGTCACTCGTCCATGTAGGCCAATCGCCATTGTTAGCAAGCTGTGTGGCTATATCAACAATAAGCTCTATGTCTTGCTTTACGCCACCTAATGACCACTGCGGCGAGTAATCGTCGGCTTCTTTATGGTATTTATGCGCAATGTAATCAGGGTCGGTATCGCCAAGGCTCATAAATAATAAACTAGGCACACCTTGCTTAGCTAAAGAAAAATGATCTGATCTAAAAAACAAACCGTTTTGCGGGCGAGGGTCCATTTTAACAACGCGACCTTGCGCTTTTGCCGCGTTTGCTAGGTAGTTTTCTAGGGTGGATAAATCGTTACCGTATTGCAAAATGTAATCGGTGCCATCTAGCACGTTCATTCCGTCAATATTTAATAGCCCGACCATTTGTTTAGTGGGCACAACGCCACCGGTTGCAAACTCTTGCGAGCCAATGAGGCCAGTTTCTTCTGCGGTAAAATTAGCAAATAAAATAGAGCGTTTAAACGGTGTTTGCTGGTGGATTTGATTCATAATGCGGGCAATTTCAAGTGTGGCCGCTGTGCCAGAGGCATTATCCACTGCGCCGTTATAAATTTTAGGGCCGCTGTCGGTTTGCTTGGTACCAAAATGATCCCAATGAGCACCTATTACCACGTACTCATTAGGGGCGTCGCTTCCTGTAATTTGCGCAACTACGTTATGTGATTTGGCATGCGATACTTCGTTTTTAAATGAAAGGTTGGCTGTTAAATTAAGCGCTGTGGCTTTAAAGTCATCACTTAAAGCCTTTTGTTTTAAATTTTGATAGTTAAGCTGTGCGGCATTAAAAATTTGCTCAGTAGTATTAAGTGTTAGCCAGCCCATAACTGGGAGCTTAGAAGCGTTTAGGTTATTGTCCATCAGGGTGTATTTAGTCCCTGTGTTTGAGCTTTCAACCACGCCCCAAGGGTAAGCCGCAGGGGCAGTTTCGTGCACAATAAATACTGCTTTGGCACCTTGGCGTGCGGCTTCTTCGTATTTGTAAGTCCAGCGGCCGTAGTAGGTCATAGCATTACCTGTAAATAACGCATCGTTTTGTGTAGCAAAGCCAGGGTCGTTTACCAATACAATAACGGTTTTACCTTCAACATTAATGTTTTCGTAATCGTTCCAGTTGTATTCGGGGGCATTAATACCGTAACCCACAAATACAATGTCAGAGTTTCGTACATCTATTACTGGCTGTAATTGCTCTGTACGGGCGGTAAAATCGTTACCTGCTTTAAACTTTAAGTCGCCCACCTGCAATTGCATATTTTGATTGGCCGTGACCATTGCCATTTTTACCGGCTGTAAAAACTTGCCATTATACGCCCCAGTTAAACCCATAGCTTCGTATTGCTCGCTCAAGTAACCCACTGTTTTTACTTCACCATGAGTAAGTGGGCCGCGACCTTGAAAGTCATCAGAGGCTAGCGTTTTTATATGCTGTTTAACGTTATTTAGGCTTACGCCGGGCGTATTTTCTAAAGAAGAATGCTCGCTTGCAGGTTCAGAACAACCAAAGAGAGCGACTAGCAGGCTTAGGCTAGCGCTTTTAAAAAGAGTAGAGGCCATAGTTTTCTGGATAGTTTTAAAAATTGGCTTTTAATATAAAGGAAGCACTGATGTGAGTCGAATATTTATCATCTTGCCAGTTCTATTTTTCAAAAATTGAAAATTGCCGGTGTAGGGTGTATAAATAATCGACAACAATAAATGGAGCACACACAATGAGCCAATCTAAAAAAAGCGGATACCTGTTTATAGGCAGCGGCGTAGCATTTTTTGCAGCAGCTTTGCTCGCACACCAAGCGATGTTTTTTGCTTTAGCTGCATCCTTTGTAGTGTTAGGTACAATTAGTATAAAAAAAGCGGCACCCTAGGCGCTTAATATTTTAAAGCGTCGCGCTAATATTAATCTGTTCTAAGCGTACCTTAAAACGTAAAAAACCAGCAAATAGCTGGTTTTAATCATATAGCAAGTAACTAATTACTCATCTGCGTATTTTACGCGAATTTTGCTTTTATCAACGCTCAATTGATTAAGTGCTTTAATAGCGCTTCTACTTTCTATGTCGTTTGGCATTTCTACAAAGGCAAAACCTTTTGATAAACCAGTGTCTTTATCTAGCACCAAGTTACAGGTAGTTACTTTACCGTGTGCTGCAAACAACGTGCGAAGGTCTTGCTCTGTGGTAGCGCGAGACAAATTACGAACTAATAATTTCATATATAACCTAAATAAGGGGTTCGCTGAGGATTATCTCAAGTAACTTGGCTTTAACCTAATTTTATTTTTACCCTTTTATTTAAAGTTGTTTTTCACAAATAGCTCAGCTAACAATTATAAAGCCATACTGGTAATAAAGATCTAGTTATTAAAACAAATAATTGGTAAGTTATATTTTACTTTATTTACTTACCATTAACCTGGGCTGGTTGTTTATGTCAAAGTTTGGCTTGCGTGTTTTAACTATTTCTTCTGTTTGTTCTTTGGGTATTTTAGCTGTAGGGTGCGGCAGCTCAGGGTCAAAAAGTGAGCCTGTAAATGCATCGGTTGTAGCGCAAAACGCCGCAGTAATTAGCGGTCAAACAGCTGTGAGTATTGAAAATACCCGCGATATAGCAATTACAGGTGAGCTATCTATATCGGATGCACAAGCCAATGAGGCAGTATTTAAAACGCAAAGCAATAACATCACAACTTATGGTTTATTTAGCTTAACTGAGGATGGTAATTGGTCATATACACTTAACGGCGAGCATGCCACTGTGAGTGCATTAAACGAAGGTGAAACCTTACTTGATGAAATAACCGTCACATCGGCAGATGGCACCGAAGCGACAGTGTCTATAACCATTATAGGCACTGCAGGCCGTGATGATTTTATAGTAACGCAAGAAACAACCCTCAATGCCGATGGCGAAAACACAGGGCTAAGTGCTTATACATTAATAGAAAATGCGTTTAGTGAAGGTGCAATTGAATCGCCTGATATGTATAGCGGTAATCATCAAAATGTTGTGCATATTATTGAAGATACTGACTCAACTGTAGGTAATCACTTTGTGTTTTTAGCACATCGTGATGAAGACCAAGATAAAGATAAGGGCGCAACCGACCGCCAGCGCAACGAAATAAAAGCCTTTGATAAATCGCCCGCCGCAACACTTGCCTTTAAAGACGAAACCGTACAATACAGTTGGAAGTTTAAAGTCTCTAGCGAGCTTGAGCTGAGTAGTAAATTCAGTCACTTTTTCCAAATAAAAGCCCGTAACGACAGCAACGACAATACCAATGGCAACGACGACCAACCTATTATTACGCTCTCTGGTGCACAAAAAAACAGTACAGGTAATCAGCTGCAAGTACGTTATAGCGCAGGCTTTGATGAAAACGGTAACAGCACAGGGCTTGATAAAAACCTTATCGAAACCGACTGGTCACTCATTACTGATGAATGGATAGCGGTATTTGTACAAGCCACTTTTAGTGAAGCGGGGCAATTTGAAATGACCCTAACCCGCTTAAGTGACAACGAGGTGCTATTTAGCATTAGCGAGCAAAACATAGATATGTGGCGTGGCTTTAGCGATGATGACTTTGCCCGTCCTAAATGGGGGATCTATCGTTCAATAGTCGAAACCGATAGCCTTCGCGCTGAAGAAGAGCAAGTAAGATTTGCTGATTTTGTGATTAAAAAAGGCGTTTTAGCGCAGTAAATATTTGCCTAGTTTTTTATCGTGGCTACTTACACGTTGTTGAATAATAGCCACTATGTGACGGCGTATCCACTGCAAACCGGCATCGTTGTCTTGGCGCTTATGCCAAATAACAGAGACAGGCGTTGGTGGCGTATCAATAGGGCTTTTTAAAACCACGAGCTTATTGGTAAATATTTCCTGCTCAAGCGCTATTGAGGGAATGACACAAATAAGATCGGTATTTTTAAGAATATTAGGTACATTTGCCGCGTTATTTACCGTCATCGCTACTCGGCGTTTTAACCCTAATACTCTTAGTGCTTGATCAGATGGCCCTAAAATATCGCCCGTAATTGATACTAATAAATGATCTGTATTAGCAAAGTCAGTAATACTTAAAGGGGCATTAGCAAGCGGGTGGTCAGGGCGCATAAGTACAACATATTTAGGCTTTAATAAATGCTCGGCTCTAATAACGTTTTCAGACAGGGTGTAGCGATTAATTGCCAGTTCGGCTTCGGCGTCTTTAAGTACATTGGCAGCCTCTACCGCCCGATTAGGGATTGCATGGATATTGATGCCTGGGGCCTGCTGCTCAATAATTTTACGAAGAGGCCCCCATATCATTTCTACAAATATATCAGCGGCAGAAATCCGAAAAGTGCGCTGCGCTGTCGCTGGGTTAAATTCACTTTGGTTTATAGCATGCTCTAATGATCCAAGTGGCCCCTGTATTTGTCCCCATAAATTGTTAGCAAATGCTGTAGGTTGAATATTTCGGCCATCTTTTATAAATAACTCTTCTCCCCACGCTGCGCGCATACGTGCAAGTGCATTAGATACCGCAGGTTGTGTCAGCGATAATTGCTCTGCTGCACGAGTGATACTGCCTTCAGTCATGATGGCATCAAAAATCATTAGTAAATTAAGCTCTTGAGGACGCATATAGCACCGTTATAAATTTTAAATGTAAGATTATTTTACATCATTTTTAGTGATGTGTTTTATACAATAATATAATTATTTTTATGCTTTTGCCGCGTTCATAATATAAGCAGATTTTAACACAACTCGTACAGCAAGAGAGTTAACCATGTCAGCTATATATAAATTTACATACACGTTTATTATTGCGCTATTGGCGATAATACTGGGTGCATGCAGCGATAAGCCAAGTTCTATTCAAAGTAATGATGATTCTACGCAAGGGGTGGCCGTAGAAGTGGCCGAAGTAATAAGTCAGCGAATAACCGAGTGGGACAGCTTTACAGGGCGGCTAGAGTCGCCGCAAATAGTGTCTTTGCGTCCTCGCGTATCTGGTTATATTGAAGCGGCGGTATTTGAAGAGGGTGAGCTGGTAAATAAAGGCGACACCTTATTTTTAATTGATAGCCGCGAATTTAATGCACAAGTAAACCGCCTAACAGCGCAACTGGATGAAGCAAAAAGCCGCTTAAAACTAGCAAAGCAAGATTTTAATCGAGCTAAAGAGCTATTTAAAAGTAAATCAATATCTAAAGAGTTATTAGAGACCCGAGGTGCAGAGGTTGACCAGGCAAATGCTTACGTAGCACAAAGTAATGCATCCCTTGAGCTTGCACAGCTAAACAAAACCTTTACACGCGTAGAAGCGCCTATTTCTGGGCGAGTGTCTCGTGCGTTAATTACCGAGGGCAACTATGTCAGTGCAGGGCAAACTGTAATGACCTCTATTGTCTCTACAGAGCAGGTTTATGCCTATTTTGATATTGATGAAGCAACATGGCTTAACTATCAACAAGCGCACCTTGATAACAATCAATCTACCGCGTTACCTGTGGCGATGCGTTTAGCGAATGAGCAAGATTACCAACACTGGGGCAAGCTTGATTTTGTTGATAACCAAGTAAATACCCAAACCGGTACATTACGCGTGCGGGCTGTATTTAATAATCAAGACGGCGCGCTTTTACCTGGGTTATTCGCCCATTTAAAGTTAGCCGGGGGCAATACTGAGCAAGGTATTTTAATTGCTGAGAAAGCCATTGGTACCGATTTAAATAATAAATACGTTTTAACGGTTGATGAGCAAAATAAAGTGCAATACCGCGCCATTACTTTAGGCGACAAAGTGGGTGAGCTACGAGTTATTAAACAAGGTTTAAAAAGCGGCGAACGCATAGTGGTTAATGGCTTGCAGCGCGTGCGCTCTGGCGTACTCATTACGCCAGAATTAATTAATATGGCAAAGCAAAGTACTTTAAACGAGTTACAAGCTTGGCAGCAAAAGGTTGATAATCAAAACCGCTTAGCCAATGCCGAGCCAACACTTGAAATAGGCATGTAATAATGAATTTTTCTCAGTTTTTTATTCATCGACCTATTTTTGCAGCGGTTTTATCTATTCTTATTTTTATAGGGGGTGCCATAGCCATATGGCAGTTACCTATTACAGAATACCCAGATGTAGTACCCCCAACGGTTGTTGTTACAGCTAACTACCCAGGTGCAAATCCTAAGGTAATAGCCGAAACCGTGGCCACAGTGCTTGAACAAGAGATAAACGGCGTAGAAAACATGCTGTACCAGTCATCGCTTGCAAACTCTGCAGGCACCATGACATTAACAGTCACCTTTGCGATAGGGAGCGATCCTGACGAAGCAACTACCTTGGTACAAAATAGGGTAAATAGAGCAATACCTCGCCTACCAGAGGAAGTACAAAGGCTAGGTGTGGTCACCGAAAAGTCATCACCTAACCTTACCCTCGCGGTACATATAACTTCGCCTTCAGGGCGATACGACAGTTTGTACCTGTCTAATTATAGCGATCAATTTATAAAAGATGAGCTAAAGCGTATTAATGGCGTGGGCCAAGTACGTGTATTTGGCGCAGGCGATTACAGTATGCGTGTGTGGCTAGAGCCTAACAAATTAGCGGCGCTCAATTTAAATCCAAGTGATGTAGTCAATGCTATTCGCTCGCAAAATCAGCAAGCTGCGGCAGGAAGCCTAGGCGCACAACCCATAGGCACCAGTGAGTTTCAATGGCTTATCAATGTAGAAGGGCGCTTAATAGAGCAAGATGAATTTGAAGAAATAATCGTAAAAACGGGCGATAACGGCGAAATTACACTGCTAAAAGATGTTGCTAGAGTAGAGCTAGGTGCAGATAGTTATACCCTTAGGCCACTTCTTAATAATGAATCCATTGCCGCTGTGCCTGTTTTTCAAGCGCCAGGCTCTAATGCATTACAAATTTCTGACGATGTGCGCGCTAAAATGGCTGAACTATCGGCGCTATTTCCAGAGGGTATGAGCTATGAAATAGTGTATGACCCTACCGTATTTGTAAGGGGCTCTATTGAAGCCGTAGTCGATACATTATTTGAAGCGGTTTTATTAGTTGTGTTGGTCATCGTGCTGTTTTTACAAACATGGCGAGCATCTATTATTCCGCTGGTGGCAGTGCCAATTTCATTAGTGGGCACCTTTGCTTTTATGCATTTAATGGGATTTTCACTTAATGCGTTGTCGTTATTTGGCTTGGTGTTAGCAATCGGTATTGTTGTTGATGATGCCATTGTTGTGGTCGAAAACGTTGAAAGAAATATCAGTGAGGGATTAAGTCCTATTGATGCAACCACTCAAGCAATGAAAGAAGTAACAGGGCCTATTATTGCCACTACTTTAGTGCTTGCTGCGGTGTTTATTCCTACTGCGTTTATGAGCGGTTTAACAGGGCAATTTTATCGTCAATTTGCTCTTACAATTACTATTTCAACAGTGCTTTCTGCCATTAACTCGCTTACGCTAAGCCCCGCGCTGGCTGCGTTATTACTCAAACCTCATGGGCAAGACAACGATTGGTTAAGTCGTGCCATTAATAAATTATTTGGCCGCTGGTTATTTGCGCCTTTTAACAAAATGTTCGATAAAGCCTCGGGTAAATACACAGGAGCCGTTGGCCGAATATTGCATAAGGGCGGCATAATTGGTGTGCTATACGTTGGTTTACTGGCCTTAACGTGGCAGCAGTTTGAAAATACGCCAACAGGGTATGTTCCGCCGCAGGATAAAATGTATCTCGTCGCTTTTGCGCAATTACCTAATGCAGCATCGCTAGATCGCTCTGAAGCAGTGGTTCGCCAAATGTCAGAGATAATCAGGGCGCACCCAGGCGTTAGTGACGCTGTAGCCTTTGCAGGTTTAAGCATTAATGGTTTATCTATAAACCCAAGTTCGGGGATGATGTTTACACCGTTAGAGCCGTTTTCAAAGCGGCAGGGCCCGCGCATGTCGGCAGCTGAAATAGCGGAAGATTTAAATAAACAACTTAGTCAAATAAAAGGCGCTAATGTTGCTATATTTCCGCCTCCTCCAGTAAGGGGAATGGGCACCATTGGTGGCTTTAGGCTGCAGCTTGAAGATAGAGGCTCATTAGGGTTTGACACCTTGCAGCAAGTAACAAATGAAGTCATTGCTAAGGCTAAAGCCGATCCCGCCCTTGCTAATGCGTTTACCAGTTTTACAACCGACGTACCGCAGCTAGATGTAAAGGTAGACCGTAAAAAGGCGCTAAGCTTAGGGCTTGAAATAAACACCTTATTTGAAGCGATGCAAGGCTATTTGGGCACAGTTTATGTGAACGACTTTAATTTATTTGGTCGCACGTATCAGGTAAATGTGCAGGCAGATGCACCCTACAGGGAAGATGTAGAGCAAATTAAGCAATTAAAAGTGCGCAATAAAAATGGCGATATGATCCCCCTTGGCGCAGTGCTTAGTATTGAGCATAGTTTAGGGCCAGATAGAGTAATGCATTATAACGGCTATGTTACGGCTGAGGTTAACGGCGTACCCGCACCAGGGTATAGCTCTGACCAAGCTAAAGCCGCAATAGAAAAAATACTCGATGAAACACTGCCAATGGGTATTGCGTATGAGTGGACAGACATAACCTATCAGCAAATTTTAGCGGGCGATACTTCAATGTATGTATTTCCACTTATTGTGTTGCTTGTATTTTTGGTTTTAGCAGCGCAGTACGAAAGCTTACGTTTGCCTGTCGCTATTATTTTAATTGTGCCTATGACATTGCTAAGTGCGCTGATTGGTGTGGCTATTTATGGTGGTGATAATAATATTTTCACCCAAATTGGCCTAATCGTGTTGTTTGGACTTGCCACTAAAAACGCTATTTTAATTGTTGAGTTTGCAAAAGAGCTGCAAGATACCGGTATGGATGCATTTAATGCTATTAAAGAGGCGAGCCGGTTACGATTACGCCCAATATTAATGACCTCAATAGCATTTATTATGGGGGTTGTACCTATGGTGTTCTCATCGGGAGCAGGCTCTGAAATGCGCCAAGCTATGGGCGTTGCGGTATTTTCTGGCATGATAGGCGTAACGGTATTTGGCTTAATACTTACACCTGTGTTTTATTATATACTTAAACGCAGTGGTAAAAATTAAACCGACAAAAAAGCCCTTAGCAATTTAATTGCTAAGGGCTTTTTTAATGCGTTTTAAAAAGTAATTATTTTACTTCTTTACCTGCAGCTTGTTGGTCAGCGTGATAGCTTGAACGAACAAATGGGCCAGAGGCAGCATGCGTAAAGCCAATTTCATCAGCGTATTCTTTCAGTGCGTCAAATTCCGCTGGTGGCACGTAACGTTTAACCGGCAAGTGATGCTTAGAAGGCTGTAAGTATTGGCCAACGGTAAGCATGTCAACGTTATGCGCACGTAGGTCACGTAATACTTCTTCTATTTCACTAATTTCTTCACCTAGGCCAACCATTAAGCCTGACTTAGTTTTTACCTCTGGGTGCGCTTCTTTAAAGCGACGAAGTAATTCTAACGACCATTTGTAATCGGCACCTGGGCGCGCAAGCTTGTACAAACGCGGGGCAGTTTCTAGATTGTGATTAAACACATCAGGTGGCGTTTCAATTAAAATCTCCAGTGCGCGGTCCATACGACCACGAAAATCTGGCACTAAAATCTCAATAGTAATAGTTGGGTTGTGCTTACGGATTTCGCGAATACAATCGGCAAAATGCTGTGCGCCGCCATCACGTAAATCATCACGGTCAACCGAGGTAATAACCACGTAGCTAAGCTTCATGTCTTTAATTGTCAGTGCAAGCTTTTCAGGCTCTGCTGCATCAGGTTTTAATGGGCGACCATGGGCAACATCACAAAATGGGCAACGACGAGTACAAATAGCACCTAAAATCATAAAGGTAGCAGTACCGTGGTTAAAACACTCAGAAAGGTTAGGGCACGAGGCCTCTTCACATACTGAGTGTAAGCCGTGCTTGCGCATAGCTTGTTTTATACCGTCGATACGCTCGGTAGATTTTGGTAAGCGAATTTTAAGCCACTCTGGCTTGCGCAACATTTCAGTTTTTTCTGTAGGTAAAACTTTAACGGGGATCAACGCCATTTTTTCTGCGTCGCGTAGTTTTACACCTGGTTCCATTTTGACTGGTTTATTCATTCGTTTTCAAACCCTTCAGTATGCTTAACCTGTGTTGCATTAAGCTTCTTTATCATGTGTTTTACCAGCCCTGCACCTGCTTGTGCTAAGTTTTGAGGGCCGTTTAATTCTTTCGTTTGCACCATGTTCATGCCGGCATAACCACACGGGTTGATGCGTAAAAACGGGCTTAAGTCCATGTTAACATTTAATGCTAATCCATGAAACGAGCAACCACGACGAACACGTAATCCTAATGATGCAATTTTACTGTCGTTTACGTACACACCGGGTGCATCGGCTTTTGCGTAGGCTTTAATATCATACTCATTAAGGGTATCAATAATGCACTCTTCAAGCCATGTAACAAGCTCGCGCACACCAATTTTTAAGCGGCGCAAGTTAAATAATACATACATCATTTGTTGGCCGGGGCCATGGTAAGTAACTTGCCCGCCACGGTCTACCTTAATGACTTCTATGTCACCAGGGGCGAGTAAATGCTCATCTTTCCCAGCTTGGCCTTGTGTAAATACACTCTCGTGCTCTACAAGCCAAATTTCATCTGGCGAGCTGTCGTCACGGGTGTCGGTATAGGCTTGCATTTTTTGCCAAATTGGCATGTAACGCTGACGGCCTAGTTGGCGTACGATTAAAGTGTTTTCGTTCACAACAAGTCTCAACTATGGCTTAAAGCATATGGCGTACGTCATCAATGTTGCTGATCACGTTGTAAATTTCTTCTATGTGTTTACCGCTTGTCACTGTGGCAACAAACGTTACCGACTCATAATTGCCTTTACTGCTTGGCTTTACTTTTGGTGCGTAGTCACCAGGTGCAATAGGTTGTAATTTAGCTAAAATTTGTTCCGTAAGGTTAACGTTTGCTAAACCCATAACTTTAAATGTGAACGGACATGGGTACTCAAGGTACTCATCAAATTTAGTATTTTTAACAGGTTGAACCACGACGGTGACTCCTCAAACAAAAAATGTTGGCTACGTGAGATAATATCAATCCGCAATAAGACTTAATCATTTTGCGGGGCTAAACATGTTGCTACCTGCGTTAAAAAATGCTCATTTAGAACAACTAAATAGCGATTTATTAGCCAAGTTATCAACACGTTTTTCCAGCCTCAAAATAGATTACTTAATTAACCGAATTGGTATAACGCTAAGCGTGACTGGCAGGTTTAGGGTGATCCTGCTTATATGGGGCGCATTCTAGCATTTTTCAAGCAAAAAAAAACGCCTCATAACTGAGGCGCTTCGTTTAACAACCCAACGACTGTCGGGTTATTTTTACGTTTACATAATTTGTAAACGTAAGTAGTCGTAAATTTTGCTAAAGAAGCTGCCTTCTTCCACTTCTTCAAGTGTTACTAGTGGGTATTGTGCAATGTCTTCGCCCTCTAGTTGTAAGAATAACGTACCTACTTTAGTGCCTTTCGCTAATGGTGCTTCAAGCGTGTTGTCTAGCTCAAAGTTAGCTTTAAGGTTTTTATGTTGACCACGTGGAATGGTAATTGGGGTATCTTCTAAAATGCCTAACGATACATTTTCTTTATTACCCATCCAAATACGTTGTTCTGCAAAGCTGTCGCCTGCTTTGTAAGGTGTAATTGTTTCAAAAAAGCGAAATCCGTAGTTAAGTAGTTTTTTGCTTTCTACTTTACGTGCGCGCTCGCTTGATGTGCCCATAACAACCGCAATTAAACGCATGTCGTTTTTAGTTGCAGACGTTACTAAACTATAACCTGCCTCTGATGTGTGACCCGTTTTAATGCCATCAACATCTAGGCTTTCATCCCATAACAAAGAGTTACGGTTATATTGTTTAATGCCGTTGTAAGTAAACGATTTTTGCTTATAAAGTGCGTACTCATCAGGTACATCACGAATAAGTGCAGCGCCTAGGGTCGCCATATCACGTGGGGTAGTGTAATGCTCGTCTGTATCTAAACCGTGGCTATTAATAAAGTGGCTGTTGCTCATGCCTAATTTTGCGGCATGGGCATTCATTAAATCAGCAAATGCGCTTTCACTACCTGCAATGTGCTCAGCCATGGCTACACACGCATCATTACCAGATTGAATAATAATACCGTGATTAAGCTCATCAACACTTATTTGCTTGCCTACTTCAATAAACATTTTTGACGATTCAGGGAAGTTTTTAGCCCAGGCTTTTTCGCTCACTGTAACCATATCGGTTGGTGCAATGTTACCGGCGTTTATTTCTGTACCAATTACATAACTGGTCATCATTTTAGTTAAGCTTGCAGGGGCTAGCTTTGTATCAGCTTCACCTTCAGCAATAACTTTACCTGTTGTAAAGTCTACTAAAAAATAACCTTTTGCATTAATTTGAGGTGGAGCCGGAATAATTTGGGCGCTGGCTGAAAATACGGCGGCTGTGCAAACTAAGCCGCATACACCTTTGAGGATTTTATGTTTAATTGATTTCATCATACTCATTAATGGTTAAAGTTAAAAATTCGCGTTAGTCCATCTTATACCCAAACTACCCCGAGATGCGAGCGTCGTTGGAATTAAAAACAACTTAGACAAGGCATTGATTGTCAATAATAGTCACTCTATTGTTCAAATCAATAACGCAGTATAAATCGTTTTTAAACCACGCATCAGGGCGTTTCACTGAGGCTGATTTTCTGTGTTGTTATTTTTTAAAAGGGATCGCCATTTAAAAAATAACACCTAGATTTTAAGCCCCAATACAACGCTGAATCCTACATTTTGGCGTGGTTTAGGTATTTGTCTTACTGAGTGTAAAGCAAGAACGCGTTTTGAAATTGGTTTTGTTTTAATTTTTTTAATACGTCTTGTGCATGCTGGGCATCTTTAATCGGGCCCAAATGCAAACGATATATGTTGTCTGCTTTTACTATATTAGTAGGTACTTGATACTGCAGGCGTAATGTAGAAGCTAATGCTTCAATATTGCTAAGCGTACTACCCGCAGCTACCTGTATATATGTTTTACGTGCAGGAATGCTGTCGAGCGTAATCGCCTCTAGCTTAACCTTGGCTGTACCGTGAGTGTAATAGCCTAATTTATAAGCAGCAGCATACGAAAGATCTATTATTCTGTCATCATGAAACGGCCCACGGTCGTTTACACGTACAATTACCGATTTATTGTTGGCAGTATTAGTAACGCGTACAAAGCTTGGCAGGGGTAAGGTTTTATGGGCCGCGCTCATGGCAAACATATCGTAAATTTCACCGTTTGAGGTATGGTAGCCATGAAACTTACGGCCGTACCACGAAGCGATCCCTTCTTCTGTATACCCTTTTTCATCAAGCATTGGCGTATAACGCTTGCCTAATACCTCGTAGGGACGACTTGCACTGGCACTTTTTTTAACATCCACCACAACGGCATCTTGCATTTCAAGTGCGGTTGGCGCGCGTAAAGGTGCGGCATCGTGCTCCATATGATAACGACTATTAGAGCCGCTACTACATGCGCTTAACATAAATATTAAGGCTGAAATAAATAACAGCTGGGTAGGCTTATTCATTATTTTAAAAGCATCCTTTTATCTGTTGCAATTGACATAATAATGCCAAATCCGGCCATTAACGTCACCATAGAGGTGCCGCCATAACTAATAAGGGGTAAAGGTACACCTACAACAGGCAACAAGCCCGATACCATGCCTATATTTACAAAAATATAAACAAAAAAGGTGAGGGTAAGGGCGCCGGCCAATAATTTACCAAACGCATCTTGCGCGTTTACCGCAATGTATAAACCACGGCCGATAATAAATAAGTACAGGCTTAATAAAACACACACACCAAATAAGCCAAACTCCTCACTTAATACCGAAAATATAAAGTCGGTATGGCGCTCTGGTAAAAATTCGAGTTGTGATTGCGTGCCTTGCAACCAGCCTTTACCTTCTATACCACCAGAACCGATGGCTATTTTGGATTGAATAATATGATACCCCGAGCCAAGCGGATCGCTCTCTGGGTCTAAAAACGTTAATACGCGCTGCTTTTGGTAGTCGTGCATACCGTAGTGCCAAAATGGCCATGCAGCCAGTGCGACAACCGAGCTTAAAAAGCCAATTAAACGCCAGCTTAAACCGGATAAAAACAACACAAATATTCCTGAGCTGGCAATCAAAATTGAGGTGCCTAAATCGGGCTGTTCTTTAATTAATAAGGTAGGCAGCATCACGATGACAAAGCCAATAATTAGGTGTAATGGACGTGGCGGAAGTTGGTTACGGCCAATATACCAAGCCACCATCATAGGGACCGCTAGCTTCATAAGTTCTGAGGGCTGAAAGCGAGTAATGCCTAAATTTAACCAGCGCTGAGCGCCTTTTGAGCTCACGCCAAATAGCAATACGCCCACCAACATGAGTAACCCAACACAGTAAAGGGGGATCACTAAGCGTTTAAGAGTCGCGGGGGAGAACTGTGCAAGCACTATCATGCCTATAATAGCGCCGCCCATACGGGTGATATGGCGGATCATCATGGCCGAGTCTTGGCCGCTTGCGCTATATACTATGGTGATACTGCCTGCCATCATAAGTAATAAGGCAATTAGTAACGGTAAGTCTAAATGCATGCGCATCCATATCGAGCGCTGGGTGTTTAATACGGTCATTGCGCTGTATTCCTAGCAACTTCTATTGGGTTTGCTGCAAAATAGTAATCCATTAGCTCACGTGCAATAGGGGCACCCACAGAGCTGCCACCACCGGTGTTTTCTACCACAATTGAAACCACAATTTTAGGGTCGTCATACGGAGCAAAACCAATATAAATCGCGTTATCGCGTTGGCGCTCCTTAAGTGATTTTGCATCGTAACGCTCACCTTGGGCAATACTCACTACTTGCGCTGTGCCTGTTTTACCCGCAGGGTCATAATTAGCGCCTTTAAAAGCACGGTGTGCCGTTCCTGTTACTTTTTTTACGGTATTGTGCATGGCATCGAGCGCGATACGCCAGTTATCAGGGTTATTAAGTACCACTGGCGGTTTTTCTTCGTTATTAATTTGCGTCACTTGGTCTTCTTTTTTAGCCACTTGTGCTAAATGCGGCGGGTGGTTTATGCCTTTATTAACCAATATGTTAGTCGCGTTAGCAATTTGAATAGGGGTGGCAGTCCAATACCCTTGGCCAATCCCCACTGAAATAGTATCGCCACGCCACCACGACTCTTTAAAGCGGCCTTCTTTCCACTCTTTTGAGGGCAGTATGGCTGTGGTTTCTTCGTGTATGTCTATTCCCGATAAGTCACCAAAGCCAAAGCGGGCCATAAAATTACTAATTTTTGTTATGCCTAAGCGGTATGCCGCATCGTAAAAGTAAGTATCGCACGACTCTTCAATCGCTTTGTAAACATCTACGTGGCCGTGGCCCCAACGTTTCCAATCGCGCCATTTATGTTCAACATTCGGTATTTGAAAAAAACCAGGGTCCCACACCGAGGTGCTTTCACTGACAATGTTTTCTTCAAGTGCCAGTATAGCCATATGCGGTTTTACTGTGGAAGCTGGCGCATAGCGCCCTTGAGTGGCACGGTTAATTAGAGGGCGGTCGGGGTTTAGCAGTGCTTTATAATCTTTACTGCTAATACCATGGACAAATAAATTAGGGTCGTAACTTGGGTTTGAATAAAGTGCTAATACGCCGCCATCTTTGGCATCCATTACTACAACCGCGCCGCGCATATCTTTAAGCGCATGTTGGGCTATTTGTTGTAAACCGATATCTAAGGTAAGCACTAAATCACTGCCCGGCTGCGGGGGGGTCATACTTAATGTGCGAATAACACGGCCGCGGTTATTTACTTCAACGCGTTGAGAGCCGACTTGGCCATGCAAAAGCTGCTCGTAATATTTTTCTATGCCAAGCTTACCAATATCGTGCGTAGCGCGGTAATTTGTGGCTTGGTCTTCTTGTTCTAACTTATTAAGTTCTTTACGGTTTAGTTTGGCAACGTAGCCTAGTGCATGGGTTAGCGTATCGCCATATGGGTAAAAGCGTGCTAGGCGCGCCTCAATGCTAAAGCCCGGAAATTTATGCTGATTAACCGCAAATTTGGCCACTTCGGTTTCATCTAAGCGGGCTTTTAGTACTTGCGACTTAAAACGACGCGTATGCTTTATGTCATCAATAAAGTCTTTTTTTTGCTGCTCGGTAATCGTAATTATTTTGCTAACTTGCTCAAGCGATTTAGCTAAATCATCGACCTCTTCAGGAATAACCTCGAGGTTATAAACGGGTTTGTTTTCAGCAAGCAGTACACCGTTGCGGTCGTAAATGAGGCCACGGTTTGGCGCAATAGGAATGACTTTAATACGGTTATCGTTAGAGCGGGTTTGATAGTCGGTGTGTTCTTCTACCTGAATGGTATAAAGATTAGAAAGCAAAATTGCCACTAAGCCCAAAACAAAAATAAAACCCACAAATGCGCGCCGTGCAAATAAGTTTGCCTCAGCGGAATGGTCGCGTATTGTGGGTCTTTGCTTAATCATAACAAGGCGTTACTCGCGATGATAAGGATGGTTGTTATTTAAGCTCCAGCCTCTGTATAGGCTTTCGGCAACAATAATACGCACCAAAGGGTGCGGTAACGTTAAGTTAGATAACGACCATTTTTGCTCAGAGGCGGCAATGCACTCAGGGGCTAACCCTTCAGGGCCGCCAATAAGCAAACTAACGTCTCGGCCATCGAGCTGCCACTTTTCCATATTTTTAGCAAGCTGGTGAGTATCAAGTGGTTTACCTGTTACTTCAAGGGTAACAATGCGATTGCCTTTTGGAATAGCGGCTAAGGTTTTTTCACCTTCGGTGTGTAAAATGCGTTTAATATCGGCATTTTTACCGCGTTTACCGGCCGGAATTTCTATTAACTCAAGCGCCATATCTTTAGGAAAACGGCGTTGGTACTCTGCAAATCCGGTTTCTACCCACGCTGGCATTTTTGTGCCAACGGCAATCATTTGTATTTTCACGTAATACTTCCAAGCTCAATTAAAAAATAGTGGCGCTTAGCCCCACAGTTTTTCTAGATCGTAATAGCTACGTGCGTGATCTTGCATCACGTGTACAACTACATCACCTAAATCTACCAGTACCCATTCGCCTTCGTCTTGACCTTCGTAACCTAAAGGTTCTTCGCCAGCGTGGCGAGCTTCTTTTGCTACGTTATCGGCAATTGATTGCACATGACGCTTAGAAGTACCCGAACACACAACCATGTAATCGGTAATGTCTGAGCTGTCACGTACGTCTAGTTGTACCACGTCGCGTGCTTTCATATCGTCAATTTTGTCTAGTGCAAAGGCAAGTAGTTGTTTCGAATCCAAGGTATTGTCTCAATTTTAATTTTAATAGCGTGCATTTTAACATGCTAGGGGGTTTTAATCATCACTTTGATAAAGCTGGTGTTGCTTAATGTAGTGACTGACAGGTTCGGGTAATAGTTCATTATTTTTATTGGTTTTTTTTAATTGCTCTCGAATAGTGCTTGAGGCAGCATCAAGGGTTTCACCAGGTAAAAAATAAAGCTTACCAAAGTTGTGTGTGGCAAGTTGCTGTAGCGCTTCAGTGTGGGCATTACTAATATAGCTGTTAAGCGCCTTATTTGGGTTACATGTTTGCCCCGGGCGATGATAAACCACTATATGGCATAGCTGTGTAATTGCTTGCCATTCATACCATTTGTTGAGGTTATTAAACGAGTCCATGCCCATTAAAAAAAGAATTGGCGTATCTGGGTGCTCAGCTCTTAGCTCTTGTAAACTCAACAATGAGTAAGAAGGCCCAGTACGATTAAGCTCTCTTAAATCAAGTGCAAAATGAGGGTAAGGGGCAATAGCGGCATTGAGCATATTAATACGGTGCGCTGTACTTATACCTGGCGCAGCTTTGTGCGCGGGAAGTGCACAGGGCATAAAGTACAACGTGGATAAGTTAAATGTATTTACACACTGTGAGGCCATATTTAGGTGGCCTAAATGCACGGGGTCGAAGGTGCCGCCAAAAATTGCAATCATGTTAAAAATCTTTAGTTAAGTGCGTGGCAAGGCATTGGAATATCAAGCGGCTGGCAAAACTTAATGCAAATATGGGCAAGCGCTTGGTAAGGCGCAATTAAATTACCTTGTTTGTAGCTTGAATCAAACAGTGCAAGCTCACTGCTTATTTGCTCAAGGGTATTAATATTTAAGCGGTTAATTGCATTTTGCACTGGGCCTTGCTGGTTTTTCCAAATACCATTTTTTTTAAATAACTGTGCGATAGGCTCGCCATTTAAAAGCCCTTGCTGAATAGTGAGCAAACTGGTGAGTTCTTTATTTATAGCCCATAAAATACTCACCACTTCGGTGTTATCGCTGGCCAGTTTATTAAGTACCTTAATTGCTTGCTTGGCGTGGCCATTTAATAGGGCATCACTTAAATCAAAAATATCAAACTTGGCTTGATTTAATAGCCCTTGCATCACAAGTTGCTGGGTTATTAAGGCATTACCATGCAGTAGCGAGAGCTTTTCGAGCTCCTGAAAACACGCTAACAAATTGCCTTCGGTAGCGTTAATTAAGCTCAGTTTTGCTTCGTTTTGCATATTTAGAGAAAGGCGCGCTACTTGTTCATCTAACCAGCGTTTTAAATGATTCCCTGCAAGCGGGTAGCACGGTACAAATACACCGTGTTTATCGAGCGCTTTAAACCAGGCGCCACGTTGTACGTCTTGGCTGGCTTTAGCCCCTTTTACAATTAAAATGGTATCAGGGTTGATTAACTCGACTATTTTTTTAAAGGTATTACTACCTGGGGTGCCAGGTTTTTGTTGGTTTAAATCAAGCTCAATTATAGTGCGCGCACTAAACAAAGACATGCTTTGATATTGAGCTATAATTTCTTGCCAATCAAACCCTTGCATTAGGGTAAATTTAATTACCTCATCAAAGCCTTGGGCTTTTGCCGTGTCGCGTATTTGCTGCACACATTGCGCTTCTTGAAACGGTTCTTCACCAAACACTAAATAAAAGGGTTTTAAACCTTTATTTAATTCACTCGGTAACTGATTAGCATAACAGCGCATTATAGTTGCGACAGCTCTCTAACAATACGACTACTGGCTTGCTTACGAATTTCGCTAATAAGCAGCTCAAGCTCTTTTGCTTTTGCAAGTGCGTGATCGGGGTCGTCTTGATAGTTACGATAAAGCTCAAAGCGTTTTTCTATGGCTTTTTCGCCTGGGCGTTTAACAACATAGCTAACCCCGTAGGCAAGCTCGTATTCAGCCACCTGACCATTTTGAAACAACGATAAGGTTTGGCGCTCAATGCTTTCTTTGCGTAAGTAAAGCTGGGCAACATTTTTAGCCGAAGGCGTCAGTTCTACGTTACTGGCTTTAAGCTCTTTTTTAAGGTTTAAAAATAACGATGATTTTTCATCATCACCTTTAAGCGTAAGCGTTTTAAGGTTATCAGGCAGGCTAGAGGCTTTCTTTAAATGAAAGCCACAGCCAGATAACACAAAACACATTAGCACTAAGGCTAATGTGTTTTTAAGGGTGTTAAAGCTAACCATTTAGTTAGCTACCACGTTAAGTAGTTTACCCGGTACGTAAATAATTTTACGAATGGTTGCGCCATCAGTAAATTTAGTTACGTTAGACTCTGCAAACGCAAGTGCTTCTACCTGCTCTTGTGTTGCATCGGCGGCTACGGTTAGCTTAGCGCGTAGTTTGCCGTTTACTTGTACGATGATTAATTTTTCATCTTCAACAAGGGCAGACTCGTCAACTTTAGGCCATGCTGCATCTAAAATGTCACCCTCTTTACCAAGCTCTTGCCATAACTGGTGCGATAAATGCGGTGTAATTGGCGCAAGCATAATAAGTAGGGCTTCTAATGCTTCGTTAGCAATAGCAACATCTTGTGTATCGTTTAATGGTGCTTTTAATAACTTATTAGAGAGCTCCATAATGGCAGCAATTGCAGTGTTAAACGTTTGACGACGTTCAATATCATCGCTCACTTTTGCAATGGCTTTGTGTAGCTCACGACGCAGTACTTTTTGTGGGTTACTAAGCGCTGATTTATCAAGTGCTTGGTAGCCAACTGTTTTTACATCTACTGCGTATTTCCAAATACGTTTTAAGAAGCGGTGCGCGCCTTCTACGCCTGAGTCTGACCATTCAAGCGTTTGCTCTGGTGGTGCGGTAAACATCATAAATAAACGCACAGTATCTGCACCGTATTGGGCAATTACTTCTTGTGGGTCTATACCGTTGTTTTTAGACTTAGACATTTTACTCATGCCCGATGAGAACACAGGTTGACCATCTTCTTTGTGCCATGCTTTAGTTACGCGGCCTTTTTCGTCAGTTTCGGTATTTACATCGCTTGGCGAAATCCATACGTCACCGCCTTTTTCATCTTTACGGTAGAACGTTTCGGCAAGTACCATGCCCTGACAAAGTAAGCGATCGAATGGCTCGTCTGAATTTACTAAGCCAAAATCACGTAATAACTTATGGAAAAAACGCGAATACAATAAGTGTAAAATAGCGTGCTCAATACCACCTATGTATTGGTTTACTGGTAACCAATAGTTAGCTGCTGCTGGGTCTAGCATGCCTTCGTCGTGACGCGGGCTACAGTAACGTGCGTAGTACCAAGACGACTCCATAAAGGTGTCAAAGGTATCTGTTTCGTGTGTTGCTGGTACGCCGTTTACCGTTGCTTTTGCCCATTCTGGGTCTGCTTTGATTGGCGAAGTAACGCCATTCATAACTACATCTTCTGGTAAACGTACTGGCAGCATTTCTTCGGTGGCGGCTAATTCGTTACCGTTTTCGTCGCTCAGCATTGGGATTGGTGAACCCCAGTAACGCTGGCGGCTAACACCCCAATCACGTAAGCGGAAGTTAACTTTACGCTCACCCACACCCAGTGCTTCTAGTTTGTCGGCAATAGCGTTAAATGCGCCTTCAAAATCAAGGCCATCAAATTCGCCAGAATTAACTAACACGCCTTTTTCAGTGAATGCTTCTTCTTTTAAATTTACTTTAAGCTCTGAGCCTTCAACTGGTGCAATTACTTGTTTTATGTCTAGGCCGTATGCTGTGGCAAATTCATAGTCACGTTGGTCGTGAGCAGGTACTGCCATCACCGCGCCTGAGCCGTAATGCATTAATACAAAGTTAGCAACCCAAATTGGAACTTGCTCGCCCGTTAATGGGTGAGTCGCGTAAAAGCCTGTTGCAATGCCTTTTTTCTCCATCGTGGCCATGTCTGCTTCGGCAACTTTGGTGTTTTTGCATTCTTCAACAAACATTGCAATTGCATCGCTGTTTTTAGCGGCTTCTTGCGCAATAGGGTGGCCACCGGCAACGGCTAGGTAAGTTACACCCATAAATGTATCTGGACGTGTAGTGTATACGCTAAATTTTTCGTTGTTGTCGGTACGCGTAAACTCAATGTCTAACCCTTCAGAGCGACCAATCCAGTTACGCTGCATGGTTTTAACTTGCTCAGGCCAGTCTTCTAACTTGTCTAAGTCATCTAAAAGCTCTTGTGCGTAGTCAGTAATTTTAATAAACCACTGTGGAATTTCTTTTTGCTCAACCACTGCACCAGAGCGCCATCCGCGGCCATCTATAACTTGTTCGTTGGCAAGTACAGTTTGATCAACTGGATCCCAGTTAACCGTTGACATTTTTTTGTACACTAAGCCTTTTTCGTACAGCTTAGTGAAAAACCATTGTTCCCATTTGTAGTATTCTGGGTGACACGTGGCTATTTCACGATCCCAGTCGTAACCAAAGCCTAATTGCTTAAGTTGGTTACGCATGTAATCAATGTTTTCGTATGTCCACTTAGCTGGCGCTGTTTTGTTTTTGATAGCAGCGTTTTCTGCAGGTAAACCAAACGCATCCCAACCCATTGGTTGCATTACGTTTTTGCCTTGCAGGCGCTGGAAACGAGAAACAACATCACCAATGGTGTAATTACGCACATGACCCATATGCAGTCGGCCACTTGGATACGGGAACATAGAAAGGCAGTAATACTTTTCTTTGCTCTCATCTTCGGTGACTTTAAATACCTGGTTTTCTTCCCAGTAACTTTGGACTTTTGACTCTATGTCTTGCGGGTTATATTGCTCTTGCATCTATGATTCCAGACTTCTTGCAAACTAATAAAAAATTGCCGATAGGATACCCCAAATAAAAGCCTAATCACAGCGTATAAGCACGGTTTTGTTAAAATCTCACTTTCAGTGCAGGTTAACCTATACTTATCTATGTTAAAGGCCAACACGCCCTTGATTTTGATGGAGTATAAAATGGCAGATTATAAAACATGGCTTAGCGATTTAACTAATTGGTTAAAAGATGTAAAAGATCACGAAGTAAAAGATGCAATGACCCGATTTGTTGAATCTGAGCAAGCACTTAAAGACCTAGGCAAAGAAAAATACGGACTCTATAAGAGTTATTTGCAGCGCGACATAGAACACGTTCAAGAAAACGAATCGCACTATAATTCGCTTGCATGGCAAGAGCTTAAAGAGTCGTTATGGTATGAGCTTTCACACATAGAGGACAAAACCCAGCTTGAATGGCAGTCCCTTAGCCAAGATTTTAAGCACAATGGGATGTATCACGCAGGCGAATGGATAGCCATGGGCACATTAGTATGTAAGAATTGCACCCATAGTTTTGATATTTATCACGCTACACAAATTACACCGTGCATTGAATGTGATGGTATTTATTTTAGCCGTAAGGCATTACAACCCTAAATATATGTATTAAGTGGCTTGTAGGCCACTTAATACGCCCAAAGCCAGCGAGTATGTTGGTACAAAAAGAAGTTAGAATGACGAAAAAACTGCTGCCATTATCTGTTTCACAGCTCGCACCGAGCATTTCTACTAATCACGTTAGCACGTGTATGAGCAATCCATACCCAGAGCAACTTACCTTTATAGGCCAACAACGCGCCCAAAGTGCGCTCGACTTTTCACTTGGGATGGAGCTGCCTGGCTACAATGTTTATGTAATGGGTGAGGCCGCGCATGGCCGATTTACACTCGTAAAAGACAAACTTAAACAGCACGCAAAAGATCGCCCCACACCTAATGAGTGGTTGTATGTTAATAATTACGACGACCACCGCGAGCCAATTGCGCTATTTATGCAAGCAGGGCAAAGCAAGCAATTAAGTGACGACATAGACTCATTTTTAGATGAAGTACTCGACACCTTTCCGGCAGCGTTTGATAATCCTGCTTATCAACGCAAAAAAAAGACAATCGAGAGCGAATTTAACGACGCTTACGACAGCGCTATTACCGCAGTAGAAGAAATGGCGCTTGAGCAAAGCGTAGCGCTAATAGAAGAGAAAAACGCCGTAGGTTTTGCGCCTTTAGTTGAAGGCAGACAGTTAAGCGATAACGAATTTGCCGCCCTAGATGAAGAGCTTCGTGATGAGTTTTTTGAAAAAATAGAAAAACTAGAAGATGCCTTAATTGAAGCGCTGATTGAGCTGCCTCGCTGGAAACGCGAATCAAAAGAAAAACAGCGTAATCTAAAAAAGGCCACAGCCGAGCAAGCTACAAAGCCATTATTAAAAGACTTAGAGCATAAATACGCTGCCCATATTGGAGTGCTGCGCTACTTAAAAGATATTCGCGTAGAAATAATTGATGCAGTACTTGAGTGGCTAGACGATGAAGATGAAAGCGAAGAAAGCAAAGAAGACTTTGACCGTAAAGGCATGCTTACAGACTTTTTTGCGCCTAATATTTTAGTTGAATTTAAAGAAGACGATGCCGCACCTGTGGTGTATGAGCCAAACCCAACCTTTGGCAATATATTTGGCAAAATTGAGTATTCAACATCGCAAGGCTCACTTATAACTAGTTATCGCTCTATACAGCCTGGTGCATTGCACCGTGCAAATGGCGGTTACTTAATTATGGATGCCGAAAAAGTAATGGCCAACCCGCAAGTGTGGGATGGTTTAAAGCTTTCGCTTAAAACGCACCAAATTAAAAACGACCTACCGTATCAAGACAGCTCTGTAGGCAGCAGTTTTACGCTGCGCCCGCAATTAATTCCTCTTGATGTAAAAATTATTTTATTAGGCTCGCGCGATTTGTATTACACCATAGGTGAGTACGATGAAGAGTTTGCAGAGCTGTTTAGAGTACTTGCGGACTTTGATTACTATTTACCAAGTAGCGATAAGCTTCAGTACCAATTTATTACTAAAGTGAGTGAGTACTGCCAGCAAACGTTAAAGTGCACTACCACAGAGGCCGCCATGGTGCGGTTACTTAAATTTAGCTACCGCCAAGCAGAGCACCATAATAAATTATCGGCGCGCTTTGCCGATGTGCTTGAACTGGTGGCTGAGGCCAGCTTTTACGCCAAGCAAGATAAGCAAACACTGATTGATGCGCATCATATTGATGAAGCCATTGAAGGTAAGCAGTACCGCACCGGCCAAATAAGCGAAAACATGCTAAGCGATATAAAAGAAGGCCACACGCTTATAGCCACACAAGGTCAAGCCATTGGTAAAGTAAACGGCTTAACAGTGCTGCACATTGGAGATACGTCGTTTGGTACACCCGCGCGTATTACCGCCACCGTATACGCCGGCGCCGATGGTGTAATAGATGTTGAGCGTGAAGCCGAGCTAGGTAAAGCAATTCACTCAAAAGGTGTAATGCTACTTACCGGTTATTTAGGCAACAAATATGCCCAGCACTTTAGCTTAACGCTAAGTGCTAACATAGCTATAGAGCAAAGTTACGGGTATATAGATGGCGATAGCGCCTCACTTGCTGAGTTATGTGCGCTTATATCGGCTATTACCAGTTTGCCTATTAGCCAGTCTATTGCCCTTACTGGCTCTATTAACCAACACGGTGATGTGCAAGCCATTGGCGGTGTAAACGAAAAAATAGAAGGCTTTTTTAAGCTGTGTAAAATGCGCGGCTTAACAGGCGAGCAAGGCGTTATTATTCCTAAATCTAACCAAGTTAACTTAGTACTTGATGATGAAATACTTGAAGCGGTTGAGCGCGGTAAATTTAATATTTACGCAGTAGAAACTGTAGACCAAGCACTTAACTTATTAATGGATATTGATGCCGGCGATATTATTGACGGCGAATACCCAGAGGATTCTGTTAACGGTATTGCTTTAGCACGCTTAAAAGATATAGCCGACATAGTTAATGGCGATAGCGAAGAAGATAAAGAAGCCGATGAAGATGAGGAAAAACACTAAATGATCAATATAATTTTAGCGGTAATCATCGCTATATTTTGTTTTTTAATTTTTCAAAATAGTAAAAAAGCAAAGCAACAAGCTGGCATTAACGCGCAAATTGAAGCCGACTACCTTGTCGCTAACGCAAAAGTAGAAGGCGTAATAGAAACCGCCTCAGGCTTACAGTATAAAGTGCTGCACAAAGGTGAAAGCGAAAATACACCTAACCCTACTAGTAAAGTAAACGTGCATTACCACGGCACGTTAATAGATGGCACCGTATTTGACAGCTCAGTAGAGCGTAAAACGCCAATAAGCTTTGGTTTAAATCAAGTTATTAAAGGCTGGACCGAAGGCTTACAACTTATGAGCCCAGGCGATAAATACATATTTTATGTACCGCACCAATTAGCCTACGGCGAAAAGCGAGTGGGCAGTATTCCACCTGCATCACTGCTTATTTTTGAAGTAGAGCTTTTGGCTATTGAGTCTTAATACACGCGATAAAAAGTGTTATTTACTTTATAAAAAACCCGTTCGCTAACGGGTTTTTATTGCTTGTCTTTCAGTTATTTAATATTAATACCAATTCGCTTAATTAAGTATTATTGCGGTTTGGTATAACTTTAATTATTTGGCCACTGTTGCCATAGAAAGCTTATTAAGTACCACAGCTATTTTATTAAGTACTTCTTCGCAGCCTTTTATATTGTGGCGTTCTTGCAAATAAGTGGGGCTGTTATAGGTTAGCCAAACCTGGCCATTGTTGTCTTGAGATATATGTACTTTTTGCGGTAAGTCTATCGCCATACTTTGCTGGCACTGCATTAACGGTGTGCCTACCTTTGGATTACCAAAAATAATCACTTCACTTGGGGCCAATTCCATATCAACATTTTGAGCGTTTTTTTGATGATCTACCCGCGCAAAAATGGTTATCCCTTTGTTACTGGCTATTTTTTCAAAACGGTTAGCCGTTTCTTGAACAGAATAATTACTTTGAAAACGTACTAAGCTGTCATTCGCACTCGCCACGGCCGTGGCCGAGAGTAAAATAACCCCTAAAAATAGTCGGTTTAACATGGTTTGCTCCTCTTAAAAAGGCTGATACCAATTCGCTTAATTAAGTGGTTTATTTTGATGCTAGAAAAACGTGTTGATAGCTAGGTAAAAAATTCGCTATTTAGTCGTTCTCGGCAATTGCTCTTGCATTGCTCTACCTTTTGCATCCATGCAGTCGTAAATAAGCATTTTTTAACGCAAGTAGCAACACGTTTAGCCCCACAAAATGATTAAGTATTAATGCGAATTGCTATTATAAAGCGTACGAAAAACACACACTATCTGAGTTCCTTATTTGGTTCAACACTGCGCAAAGGGAATATGTATAAAACGTGAGCATAAAAGTCTTTAAGTACCTATTTTAGTTGCGATTAATTCGAAAAATAAGGATGAATATGAAATTAATTGCATTGCATATAGTAATGATAGTCGTTATCATTCGCGGCGTTTTATACACATCTTTTCAGGATCAACATGTTTAACCAAAAATACTTGGCGCTTAGTATTGCTGCGTCTTTTTCTGCTTTTTCTAATGTGGCATTTGCCGAGCAAAATAACGAAATTGAAACAATAGAAGTAACAGGCCGTGCTCAGCAGTTTTACCTAGAAACCGAAAGTAAAATTGGGACTAAAACGGATTTAGATCTTATTAAATTACCGCAATCTGCGCAGGTATTAACCGAGCAGCTTATTATTGACCAAGCCGCGCGCGATATCACCGATTTATACCGCTCAATAGCCGGGGTAAGTGAGTACAGTTATTCGGGCGTTACTTTTCGTGGATTTAGAGATGATGCCAATGTATTTTACGATGGCGTACGCGGCGACCCGTACTCGGGCTTTGGTGTACCGCAATTATTTAATGTAGCGCGTGTAGAAGTATTAAAAGGCCCAGCCTCTGCGTTATATGGTGGCGGTGAGCCAGGCGGTATGATCAACTACGTGACTAAAAAGCCAAGTTATACGCAAACTAAAGAGCTAAAACTAACGCTTGGCAATTACAACACACATGGCGCCTCACTTGATATGACCGGCGGTTTAACCGACACCATGGCATACAGAGTAGGTGGTTATTACGAAGAGCAAGACAGCTTTCGTAATAATGCAGATTCAAAAAACAGTGAGTTTACCGCTGGTTTATTATTTGATTTAACCGATTCAACCACACTAACCACCACTGTTGATTACATTAAGCAAGACTTAGGCGGTAACCGTTTACGTGGTGTACCGGTAGATGACAACGGCAACTTTTTAGTTGACCCTAGTTACAACGCAAATGAAGCATTTGACTATCAAGACATGGAAGCGTTAGTGCTGCAAGCCGAGCTCAAGCATTACTTTAATGATGATTTTTCTGTAAGTAGCACACTGCGTTACATGGATAACGAACGCGACCAAGCCTACCATGAGTCGCAAAGCTGGGTAGATGTAAACGGCGATGGTGAAGCAAACATTGATGACGAAACCATTAAACGCGAATACCGAAAGCAATACCGCGCCAACGAAGAAACAAGCTTGACCACCGACTTTGTTTATAGCTTTGAGCAAGGCCAATTAGCACACCAAGTATTATTTGGTGGCGACTACCACATAGTCGATACCGAGTACGATTACTTACGCGCCCGTTATGAAGCGGACGGCGTGGCTAACTTAAACATATTTGACTTAAATTACGGCGAAACCGACCCAAGTACTTATAACCTTACCGACATGAACCGCGATGGTGTTGAAACCGACCGTTTTGGCGTTTACGTACAAGATGTTGTAAGCATTAACGAGCAATGGACCGTGATTGCCGGCCTGCGTTACGACTATTTTAAAGAGCTAAATAAAGAAACCGGTTACAGTTACTCAGATAACGATGTAACACCGCGCGTGGCCGTTACATACCAACCTGTTGAAAATACCTCGTTATACATAAACTACTCAGAAAGCTTTAACCCAGCATCATCGGGCGATCAAGAAGATGTAGAGGGCGAGGGCAACTTAACCCCAGAAACCGGTAAACAAACCGAAATTGGTATTAAAAACCAATGGCTAGATGGCAAAATTATGAGCACCTTTGCTATTTACCAAATTAATAAAGAAAACGTAGTAATGAGTAACCCAGACGACACGGGCGCGGGTGACGGCATTGCAGCACTTTTAAATATTGGTGAGGTAGAAAGCCGCGGATTTGAAACAACGCTGGTGGGCGATTTAACCGAGCACTGGACGCTAACCGCTAACTACGCCTACAACGATACACTAGTTGTTGAAGGTGTAACCGGCGATACTATTTCAAGCACCTACGGTGATGGCTCTCGCTTTGCTAATGCGCCGCGCCACCAAGCAGGTTTATGGTCGCGTTTTGCGCTTGATAGCATCGACTCGTCTATAGCATTTGGCGCAAATTACGTAAGCGAGCAAATAAGCCAAGATGGCCAAAAAGTTAAACCCTTTACTGTATTTGATATGAGCTGGACTACTCGCTTTGACGATGTGTTATTAAGCGTAAATATTAATAATATATTTGATAAAGAATACGCAGTAAGTGGCTTTAGTGAGCGTAACGGTCATTTCCCGGGCAGCCCACGAGAAATAGTAGGCCAAGTAACCTATAAATTTTAAAGCAATTTAAGCGCGAGCTTATCTCGCGCTTATTTTTTATCGCTATTAAAATTAGCGGCTTCTTGCGTTGTGTTAATAGCTGTAATAGGGAAGGGGATCACAATACCTTCTTGGTTATAGCGTTTATGTAGCGCTTTAATAAAAGCAGATTTAACCCAAAACCGATTAAAGTACTCTTTTGCGCGCAGCATTACGGTAAAATTAATGCTTGAGTTATCAAAGGTGTGATACACCACAAAGGTATTGTAATCATCAACCCCCCATTCATGGTCAATTAGTACTTGGCGCGCAACTTCTAGCGTTACTTGCTCTACAAATTCTAGGTCTGAGCTGTAGTGAACGCTTACATCAACAGGTACACTCAGTTCTTTTTCGGGGTAAAAGTAATTAATAATACGCGATTTAGAAAGCTGACTATTAGGAATAATAATCATATTATTTGGCAGCATTTTAACCCATGTAGAGCGCCAACCAATTTTCTCTACAAAGCCTTGCTCCTTAGACTCAAGCTCAATAAAATCCCCCACCCGTATGGGTTTATCTATAACAAGCTGCACGCCCGAAAAAAAGTTTTCAAGGGTGGGTTGCAGGGCAAGTGCCACCGCTAATGACGTAATACCTAACGAGGCAATTATAGGCGTAATAGAAATACCCAAGGTGCCTAACAGCACTAAAGCCCCGACCGATAAAACGCTTACCCTAATAATGCCTTTAATAATACTTTGCGAATTAAAAATCACCGCCGACTCTTTGCTGTAGTAATTAATGGTGCCCACAAAAAAGCGGTCAAAAAATAAAATAATAGCCACTAAGCCCAAAATAATATTAATGGTCGAAAACGAAATATAGCTCGCAACCGGCTCGCCTTGTATTAACAACCCTTGCTCTATAATGGTGAGTAGCACAATAATTGTGCAAAGGGTGAGCGGTTTAGAGATAGAGGCGATAAGTAAGCTATCGAATATAAATTTAGTATGAGAGGTCCACTTTTTAAGCCAGTACATTATAAAAAAACGGATACAAAACAAAGCTATAGTTATAGAAACTAAACAAATAGCAATAACAACCCAAGGTTGCTCTGTTAGGTTGTAAAAAGTAGTAGCAGACATTACTTACCTCTCTTTTATAAACTTAAAAGAGTAAGCAGCAAGTTATGTACCTATATGAATAGTTAGCCAAGGCAAGTAAGTTGAGGCTATTTAAATAGCGTTAAACTGGCAAGCTAATACCTGCCAGTTTTAATAAAGGACTAAGGCCGTATATCTTTCGTAGTTAAATTTATACTTTTTTAGCTATCCACATACCGCCAAGTACGGCTGCAAAAAATAACCAAAATTCCATTTTAAGTGAAGTAAGTTGCACAAGGCCCGGGCCTGGGCATATGCCGCTTAATCCCCAGCCCAAACCAAACAGTACAGAGCCAGTGATTAGCCGAGGGCTAATGTTTTTAACATCACTTAAAGTAAACGTTTCACCAAGCAGTGGTTTATCTTTTTTGGCAACCCAAAACCATGCCAGCATCATTATTCCCATAGCCACAGCCATTACAATAATTAAACTGCCATCCCATTGATTTTGAAAATTTAAAAAGTTAAGTACTTTGTCGGGGTTTGTCATACCACTAATGATAAGCCCTAAACCAAATATAAATCCTAAAATAACATGAATTACTGCTGTCATTTTTTTACCCTACTAGGTTTGCTGTAATTATAGCCACGGCCATAAATGTACATGTTGAAACCCACGAACGGGTAGAAAAACGCGACATGCCACATACGCCATGGCCACTTGTACAGCCATTAGCTAATGAGGTGCCCATACCGACAAGTAGCCCAGCTACAACTATAAGCACAGGCGATAAGCTCAGCTCACCTTCTAATAAAGACGGCGCAAATATACGCACCGCAATACCGGCTAATAATAGCCCTACAATAAAGTATAATTTCCAACGCGACTCAGCCGTTTGCTTATTAAAAACAGATTTAACAATGCCAGATATACCGGCTATTTTTCCGTATAAAACCAGTAATAGTGCGCACGCTATTCCTATTAAAGCACCCCCTATAGCTGCCGCTATTGGCGTAAACTCTGTAACCATTTTATATTCCCCAAACAACCGACACACCTAGGCCTGATTGCTCCATTTCAATTGATACTTGTTGGTTTGGCGCTAAGTAGTTAGCACCCGATACTTTTTTAGCTGGCGAGTAAAAAGCCATTGCATTTAATTGTACCGTGTTACTAATAGAATGGCTAAACCCCGTAGTAAAATGCCATTCTTGCACACCTGGCGCTAAAATATTAAGTAAAACGTTTGATGAAGGAATAGGTTGCTCTGTATACGAAATACCAAAGCGAATTTTTTGTTTTGCTGTACGCTGCCACTGATAGCCAAGTTTATAAATGGTCATATCGTCCCAACCAAAACCTGCGCCCGCATCGGCACCTAATGGAGCCGACATTAAATTATCAATCGGGTTAGCAATGCTGTTTACTTCACTGTAATTTATTTTTTGCCAATCAAATACAAGCTGGTTGTTTGGCGTAATTTTATAAGCTGCGCCAATTTGAAGCGAACTAGGTAAATCAAATCCACCTTGCTCTGCAAACAAACCTTTATAGCTATCAAACTCTTGCATAGATACTGATGAGCGGTAACTTGCTCCCCAGCTTAATGACGAGTTTATATCTTGGCTAATACCTAATTGAATACCTAAGCCTGTGCTGGTGTCGGTGCCATTATTGGTAAGGGCTTGGGGCGATTGAGAAAAAGGCGCAAAGTTTCCAAGGCCTGTAGCTTTAAACTGCTGCACTGCATAAATTGGCGATACACCAAGGCGTATTTGCTCGTTAAGTTTGTAGCTTATTGTTGGGCTAATAAACATTTGCTTTAAATCAACACCAGTAGTGCCAGCATAAAATGTGCCTTCAGGCTCTGAATCGGCGCTGTAGTCGGTGTTCATACCGCCATTACCATAAACTAATAAGCCAATACTTACTTTGTCATTAAGCTGGTGGCCAATAGCAAACTCAGGAATAGCAAATAAAGTGTTATCACTTTTTTGGGTTTTTGCTTGCAGGTAAAATGCGTCAGGGTAAAAGGTATCTACATCGGATGCTGAGTATTTTCGATCAGGCGAAAAAAGCTCCAAGCCCACAGATAATTGCGTGCCATTAGCTAAAAAGGTAGCAGGGTTATTAGCGCCAGACATTAACTCTTCAGATAGCGCAACACCCGCACCCGCCATGCCTTTGTGGGTCATGCCATAACCATGAGTAAAATACCCATTGGTAGCAAATGCGTTAAACGAACCTAAAGTGAGGGTTAGGGCCAAACCAGATACTAACTTATTTTTCATTTTGATAGACATACGTAGTGGGAAAACGCGGACAATAGCTAATTTTCTATATTCAAAAAAGGAATTTAAATCGATTCCTTATAGTAAAAAGGAATACTGAACGCGATTGGTAAGCCAATGTTTAGTGCAGTAATTATTAGATGGTTTAATGCTGCTGTTAAATCAATCACTTACCTAAAAAACACAAAGCGGTGAAAAGGGTTCACCGCTTTCAGGGCTAATTACATAGACTCAAGTGTTTTACCACGGGTTTCTGTAATGTATTTAGCCACAAAAAATATGCTAATAAGTGCCGATAAAGCATAAAAGCCGTACGCTCCGGCAAGGCCAATATTAGCCAGCATAATAGGGAAGGTCATGGTAATGGCAAAGTTAGCAATCCACTGTGCGCTTGCAGCAACAGCAAGCGCTGCACCACGAATACGGTTATTAAACATTTCGCCTAATAACACCCACACAACGGGGCCCCAACTTAATCCAAAAAACACCACAAATAAGTTAGCCATTATAAGCGCAAACGTACCCATGTTATCGCTAAGTGCAAGCTTGCCTGCTTCATCAAGGCCTGCACTGCCAAATATATAAGTAAGCGCGCTTAAGCTGATAAACATACCAATACTGCCTACTAATAGCAGCGGTTTACGGCCAATTTTGTCAACAAGGGCAATAGCAATAAAGGTCGATACAATATTAGTCGTACCCGCTAATACATTTATAAATAACGATTGCGACTCATCAAACCCAGCAGCTTGCCAAAGCTCAGAGCCGTAATAAAATACCACGTTAATACCTACAAATTGCTGAAACACACTCAGCGCAACACCCGCCCATACAATCGGGTGTACTTTTTTACTGCCATCAATAAATAAATCGCGAATACTTGGCTTTTTATCGCTACGTAAGGAGCTTTTAACATCGCTTATTTGCGCCGCAACGTTGTCGTTCGAAATTTTACTAAATACTGTTTTTGCATCGTCTACTTTACCTTGCGCCACTAAATAACGAGGCGACTCTGGAATAAACAACACCCCCACTAAAAACAGTATTGCAGGCACAAGCTCAGCCCAAAACATCCAGCGCCAAGCGGCTATATCAAGCATTAAAATATTTTGCGCACTACCAGCTGCATCAGCAATTAAATAGTTACTTAAAAACGCAGCAAATAAACCCAATACAATAGCGAGTTGCTGTAATGTAGCTAAACGACCACGAAGGGCAGGTGGTGCAACTTCTGCAATATAAGCCGGCGCCAATACCGATGCAGCACCAATACCTAAGCCACCAAATAAGCGGTAAAAAATAAACTCGGCCGAGCTTTCGCTAATGCCTGAGCCAAACGCGCTAATAGCAAAAATAATCGCGGTGATGATCATAATTGCACGCCGGCCAAACTTATCAGCCAGCGGCCCCGCAGCAAGTGCACCTAGGGCACAGCCAAGTAACACAGACGCTACGTTAAAGCCCGTAGCCACACTGCTTGAGTTAAACGCATTACCGAGTGCCGACACTGTGCCGTTAATAACACCCGAGTCAAAACCAAATAAAAAGCCACCAATAGCAGCCACTGCAGAGATAAAAATTACGTAAAAAAGAGAGCATGTGCCCAATGTGTGCGCCGAGCTATTACTGCTCGGCGAGAGAGGTGATGTCATAATTGTGTGTCCTGGTTTTTATTATTGTGTACTTTACTATATTGAGACGTGTGGTGCTGCGTATTTTAAACGAATTTTATCTGGGCTAACTCTTTCATAATCAATATTAAAATTATTGTTTAATACTTCTAGCAGTCCTTTAATATCGCCCGTTTTGAACATGCCAGCTACTTGTACTTTTTTGAGACGGTCATCCTCTGAAAGCTCGAAATCTATATTTGTATAGCGGCTGATTTCAGCCATGGCTTCAGCAAGTGATTCACCTCTAAATATTAAGCTACCTTTACGCCACGATAATCTAGCGGCTACATCCATAGGATCAACTTTTTCGGCCGCTTTAGCAATTTTGCCTTTGAAGCTTAAATCAAGTTTTTCTCCCTTTGACACCGAAGTTGAACTATTTGATAAATACTGACCTTGTTTATTAGTCCCTTGGGAAAGATTTGGTAACGGTTTGGTACTTTGCTCTGCAACAAGGACTTTGCCATCTGTCACAATCAGTTCTATTTGCTTTTGACCTACTTCTACATTAAATGCAGTACCAACAGCCTGAATAACTTTATCACCAGCGATAACACTTAAAGGGCGCATTTTATCGTGAGCTACGTCTATATGAATTTCGCCACGCAGTAAATTTATTACGCGAGCGTGTTGGGTATACCTCACTTGAACAAAGCTATTTGTGTTTAAGGTGATTTTACTTTTATCAGAAAGCAGTATGTCCTTACTTTCACCTACGTCGGTTTGAAAATTAAGCTGTTTAGCAACCACAGCTGATTGATTAACCGGGTAAAAAAATGAAAAGTTAAACGCTTCTTGAAAAAAGCTAAGTGCAACAGCTAATAAAATAGATGCAGCTGTTGCACCTAACCACACAGGGAGGCGTTTTTGTTTTACTGGTGTTTGTGGAAACAGATCTGACAAGCGGCTGAGGTCGTCCATTTTGTCCCACAGCTGTGCTACTTCAAGTAACACCTCTACATTTTTATAAGATTGTGACAACCATTGCTTTAACGCTTGTTCTTCGAGCTTAGACAGTCCACGATCAAGTTTAGCCAGCCACTCACTTGCTTTATCAAGGCGCGCATCGTCGCTAGTGTTTCGTTCGTTTATATGATGAACATTACTCATTCCTCCCTCCTGCATTTAGCTGCGAAGAAGTATTTGGTTGCCCATAAACACTTTTTGTAGATTGACGCATAAATTGCGTACAACGTTTCATGCCTGTTGCTATATGTTTTTCCACGGTACTTTCACTAAGGTTTAATTGAGCAGCAATTTCTCGCTGCGAATAACCATACACTTTTTTTAATACAAACACTTTACGGCACTGCACAGGTAAAAGCCGTATGGCTTCACAAAAATTAGAAAATTCACTATCGGTGAGTGCTTTTTCGTACATTTCGTCTTGCTGGTGTTCCGATAAGAGTTGCTCTAACGCTTCCATGTTGTCGATCCCATCGACTAGGCGTATATTGGCTTGCTTTTGGTAATCGAGCGCTAAATTTCGCGCCGTTTTATAAATAAAAGATTTTGGTGAGCTTATGTTTTCAGTGTTTTTAATCTGACAAATTCGCACATAAGTTTCTTGCACTATATCTTCAATTTCATGTGGCGGCACTATACGTGCAACTACATTTGAGAGACTTTTGCGCGAGGCCAAATAGACCTTATAAAAAAGTGTGTCTTTCGTCATTTAGTGTGTGTCTCGTGTGTGTGTTTACGGCAATTATTGTTATTGTTTTGCCAATACAAACTAAGACGAATGGTAAGAAAAAATCCGCCATTAAATTTAAAAAATAAATAAGTTTTTTTATTTTTAAATTTAATGTTCACTAACCGCAAAGGGCATAAAGCTTGTAATGTAAAGGCGAAGTGTACTACAGTTTTTGCCATTATAAATACCTTATTAAGTACTGGCTCTGTACTTTAGAAACTTTAACTTTTTAATTAATAAGTAAAAAATTGCAATGTGGACTGTATTTTTAATTGTTTAAAAATACAGTTAAAAGCGCAAACAATAAAAATAATAAAGGCATAAAAAAAATTAGCATGGCTAGTCAAAAAAATAATTTATTAAAAAAAAATAAAAAAAATTTATGGAGGAAAATAAAAAGTCACTCGTCTTTGTTCTGTGTATGGCCAAAAACTATACACAAGGAATATTTACATTTGCCGCTATGTTTACCGCTTTATGCGCTGGTTTTTAGCTTACTCACCACCGAGGTAAAAGCGAGCGCTGTAAACGATAAAGCTGTGTTTAATATTCCAAGACAAAGGGCCGATTTATCGCTAATAAATTTTGCAGAGCAAGCCGATATTACTTTGCTTTTTCCGCTGGATAAAATTCAGCAGTTACAAACAAATACTATTGCTGGCGAGTATTCAATAATAAACGCATTACAGATTTTACTCGATGGCACAGGGTTGCAACCGCATGTTAGCGAAGATGGGCAAATATCTATTTTAATAGACCCAAGTTTCGAGAGAACTGACAACATGGCTAACTATAAAAAAAATGGCGTGTCCAGTGCTGTACTAGCTGTACTAAGCACAATGGCAACGCACCCTGCAGTGGCAGAGACAGCAGCACAAGAACCAGAAATAATTGAAGTACGCGGGATCAGAGGCTCGCTTGGCCGAGCTATGGATGCCAAAAGAGAAGCGGGCGGCGTGGTCGACTCCATTTCAGCAGAAGATATTGGTAAATTCCCTGACACAAATTTAGCTGAGTCTTTACAGCGAATTACGGGGGTTTCAATAGACCGTTCAGGCGGTGAAGGGCAGCTTATTACGGTGCGTGGTTTTGGCCCGCAGTTTAATACTGTGCTTGTAAATGGTCGCCAAATGGCCTCTGAAAATCAAAGCCGTGCGTTTAGCTTTGATACTATTGCATCAGAGCTAGTTAAAAGCTTAGATGTATTTAAAACCTCAACAGCCACTATGCAATCAGGTGGTATTGGCTCAACAGTAAATGTAAATACAGCGCGACCATTTGCGATTAGCGGTTTTAAAGTGGCAGGTAGCGTTAAGGGTATTTACGATGAAAATAGCGAAGAAACCACACCTGAAATTTCTGGATTAATTAGTAATACATTTAATGATGACACATTGGGTGTTTTGTTCGCTGTTTCTCGCCAAGAGCGCGAAACACGCTTAAACCAGGCGCAGGTAGACGGCTGGTTAGAAAACGTGGGCGTCCCAAACCCGCAAACTCAAAGCGGGCAAGCATACACCGGTAATATTTTTTCGCCGCGTAATTACGATCATAAAGTAACAACAGAAACACGTACACGTACCAATGCAAACTTAGTAATACAGTACGCACCTTCAGATGATTTAGTTATCACTGCTGATGCGCTCTATTCTGATTTTGATGTAGAAGCAGACACAACGTCTTATGGGCATTGGTTTACAGCGCCAAACTTAGAAGGCTTTGGCGGCGCTGCAGGGCCAACTGTTGATGAAAATGGCACTGTGGTTGATTTATATCAAGAGGTAGGCCTTGCCACCGATATGCACGCTAAAAAGTTTGATCGTTTAACCAACTCTAGCGCATTAGGTTTAAACTTTGATTGGCATGTAAACGATAACTTAAATATAAAGTTTGATTTAAGCCACTCAAAAGCTGAGCGTGAGGCTAATAATGGTGGCGGGGATCAGTTATCGTTGATTGGCTATGCTAACCGAGTTCGATTTGAAGTGGATGGCGGTATTTTACCTTATGCGAGTGAGTTTGCCTCTGCTAACCCTAACATTTATAGCGGCCAGCAAGAGCTGGACGGTGTTGCTTATAACCCTGCAGTTACACCTGATGGCGTATCAAACCATTTAGATACAGCCAATAGCCGAGCACATGTAATGCTACGCCGTGGTTGGGCTGTAGAAGATACCGTGGATCAGTTTCGTTGGGATAGCATTTGGCATAACGATGGTACATCAGGCCTAGTCTCGGTCAAATTTGGTGCTATGTATTCAACTGAAACTAAAAACCTTGATCGTTGGGATAACGAAGGTGTTGGTATTCACTGTACTTTTTGTGGTTACCCAGATGACCCAAGTATGGATGGCTTAGCGCAATTTGTATTTGACGCAGGAGATGACTTTTTATCTGATGTGAGCGGCAGCGGTCGTATGCCAACGTCATGGCTTGCACATGATGGTGAGGCAAACTTTGCGTACCTTGAGCAAATAGCTGCAGCGAATGGTCAGCCTATTAGTTTTGATGCAGTTAAGCGTAATAAGTCGTTTGAGATAACTGAAGATACTTTCTCGTTTTATACAGAATTTGATTTTGAAGCTGAACTTGCAGGCATGCCTTTATACGCAACAGCCGGCTTTAGATACGAAAGCACCGATGTAGAAGTAAAAGGCACAGACGAGCCAGTTAGTGCATTAACGATCTTAGATAAAACGGAAATGCTTGCTAACTTTGGCGCCGTAGAAAATATTTCAGCAAGTTCAGATTACGAAGCGATTTTACCTAACTTTAGTGTAAAGCTTGAAATAAGTGATGAGCTAATAGCACGTGCTGCTGTATCACAAACAATTACACGACCAACACTCGATAGTATGTCGCCTGTAACTGTAATCGAAACAACTCGGCAGGGGGGCAATTTAACATCAAGCTCTGGTAACCCTGAACTTGAACCGTTTACCTCTGATAACTTAGATTTATCATTAGAGTGGTATTACGCTGATGCCAGTTATTTATCCGCTGGTTACTTTAGAAAGAATGTTGCTAACTTCATTATCAATACCACTGAAGATTTAACCTTTGAATTGTCTGGTGGCGGATTGTTGACTGACCCTTCAACAGGTAACGATGTAGATAACCCTGATGCAGCCGACTCAACGGCTGTATTTACAAACACCTTACCAAATAATAGCGAATCGGCGATTGTTGATGGCTGGGAAATAGCCTTACAGCATAGTTTTGACAGTGGCTTTGGCTTTATGGTTAATGCAACATTTGTAGACAGTGATGCAGAGCTAGACCCTGCAGATATAACTCAAGTATTTGCATTAACAGGCTTAAGCGACTCTTATAATGTGGTTGGCTTTTATGAGAATGGACCATTTCAAGCGCGTTTAGCCTATAACTGGCGCGATAGCTTCGTACAGTCACTTACACAGCTAAATGGTGATGGTGTGACAATTGTGGAAGATTACGCACAACTTGATGCTAGCGGCAGCTATGACATTACCGAAAATGTATCGGTATTTTTTGAAGGTATTAACTTAACCGAAGAATATGTGCACAAGCGTGGTCGTTTTTCTAATCAATTATTATTGGTTGAAGATAGCGGACGACGTTTTGCGTTAGGTATTCGCGGTAGTTTTTAACTTTAATTAATAAAGTGGCTTTTACATTTAGTAATAGCCACTTTTTAAATATGCCTTTATAGGTAACAAGTATGAACCAGCAAAATAAAAAAATAAAAACAGTGGTTGTCGTTGGTGGTGGCATAGCGGGCTGGCTAACAGCCGGACGATTAGCGGCGCACCATAAAAGTAATACCCCCAATGGTCTTAATGTTGTGCTAGTTGAATCTCCAAATGTACCAATTATAGGTGTTGGTGAAGGCACTTGGCCTACCATGCGTAGTACATTAATAGCACTTGGTATTAGCGAAACCGACTTTATACGTGAGTGCGAAGCAAGCTTTAAGCAAGGTGCAAAATTTGCCAAATGGGTGGATGGCAGCAATGATGATTTTTATTATCACCCATTAGTTTTGCCACAGGGCTTTTCAAAAACAGATATGGCAGGGCATTGGTTAAATAACACCGCTGAGTCAACGTCTTTTTCAAATGCAGTGTGTTACCAAGAAGCTATTTGTGAGCAAGGGCTTGCTCCTAAAACAATTCGCACCCCAGAATATGCTGCCTTAGCCAATTATGCCTACCACTTAGACTCGGCAAAATTTGCCGTTTTTTTACAAAAACATTGTACGCAGGAGCTTGGCGTTAAACATTTTTTAGCTGATGTAACACAGGTCAATAGTGCTAAAAATGGCGATATTGCAAGTGTTACCACAAAGCAACAAGGTGAAATTAGCGGTGATTTATTTGTCGATTGTACCGGTTTTTCATCATTGTTATTAGGCGAGCATTATAAGGTTCCTTTTATGCCTTGCGATGATGTGCTGTTTATCGATACCGCCTTAGCAGTGCAAGTCCCCTATGAGAATGAAGATGAGAGCATTGCGTCTCACACAATTTCAACAGCGCAAGAAGCAGGCTGGATATGGGATATAGGGTTACAACACCGCCGTGGGGTAGGTTATGTGTATTCGAGTAAATACAGTAGCGAAGCACAAGCACGAGAAAAGCTTAAAGAGTATGTTGGCGATAAAATAGAGTCGTTAACAATTAGAAAAATCCCTATTAAAAGTGGCCATCGCTCACACTTTTGGCAGAACAACTGTGTTGCGGTAGGGCTTTCGGCTGGCTTTTTGGAACCGCTTGAAGCTTCTGCATTGGTATTAGTAGAAATGTCAGCGCAAATGATAAGCGAACAACTCCCCCACACCCGCGATATTATGGATATTACCGCCAAGCACTTTAATGAGACGTTTAGCTACAGGTGGGAAAAAATAATCGACTTTTTAAAGTTACACTATATTTTATCAACCCGTGACGATAACGCATTTTGGCGTGATAACAGAGACCCAAAAACGATTCCTCAAAGCCTACAAGATCTAATGAAATTATGGCAATACCGAGCCCCTGCTGACCACGACTTTACAAGTAACAATGAGGTGTTTCCAGCGGCGAGTTATCAATATGTTTTATATGGTATGGGCTTTAAAAGTGACTACAGCACAACTTCCTATATGCTTAAAGACACTGATTTTGCTAAAAGTCAGTTTGATAAAAATAAAAGCATGATAAACCAAGCAGTCACTAACTTACCTAGTAACCGAGTATTGTTAAATAAAATTAAGAGTCATGGCTTTAGCACTATTTAGCTTAAAAATTTACACATAAAAACAATAAAGAGACACGCATGGAAAATTTAGTCGCATTAGAGCAAAGTTCTCATCAGCATATAAAAATAGACACACAAAAAGCACAATCACACGCTGAAAACATTAATATGATCCCTGTTGTTATGGCAGAACTTAATCAAATTGCCGTTCAGCAGCCTATAGTTTTTGCAAAAAACTCAGAAACAGGGGAGTTTACACTCAATGCTTTATTAGGCTTTGAGCAACATGAGAACTTGTTTTATCAGCACTCGCAGTGGCAGGGAGTATATTTACCGCTTCAGTTACAGCGTCAGCCATTTTTTGTTGGTGATACTCATGCAAAGCAAACTCAATACCCTGTGTGTATTAATTTAAATAGCCCAGCAGTCATTAATAACCAAGCGCAAAGCCAGAATGATTTAGAACCAATTTATACCCAAAACGCAGAAGAAAGTGGTTATTTTAAAAAAATAAAGCAGTGTTTAGGGCATTTACTACAAGGCGAAATAGACAATAAAAAGTTAATAGATACCTTGTTACAGCATGAGCTACTGCAGCCATTATCGCTTGAGGTAACGTTTCAGAACAGTCAAAAAACAAAGTTAAACGGCTTATACACTATTAATCAAGAAAGACTCGCACAACTTGATAGTGATCAAATTACGCTTTTACATCAACGCGCTTTATTACCCGCTATTTATACTGTTATAACCTCACTTGGCCAAATATACCCATTGATTGAGCGTAAAAATGCGGTGCTTAATTTAGCCGATGATTGATTTTACACTTAACAAAAATATGGTGTTACAGATACACAGTGTTGGGGAGGAGCAAACCCCAATTATTGTTATTGATGATTTTGTAAATAATGTAGATGAACTTATTAATTTTGCTGTGTTTTCTCAAAACGCCAGAGAAACATTTTGCGCACAAGAAAGTGATTTTTATCCAGGAGTAAGAAAAGCAGCACCGCTTAGTTATATCGAGCGGTTAAAAGACCTTGCGCCAATTATTAATTCACACTTTGATATGACAGATAAAAGCGAGTTTGATGTAATACTTTCTGCTTTTTCAATTGCATGCACTGAACCTGATGAGCTAAGGCCAATACAAATGCTCCCTCATTTTGATACACCTAATATGAATCAACTTGCTATGGTGCACTTTTTATGTGATGAAACGCATGGTGGCACTTCATTTTATAAGCATAGAGCCCTAGGGTATGAACGCATAACAAAAGAGCGACTTATGCCATATAGGCAAACTATTAAGCAGCAAGCCATGGCGCAAAAGCTTCACAAAAACCCACATTATATAAATGGCAGTACAGCTTTGTTTGAGCAAGTTTACAGTGTAGAGGCAAAGTTAAATCGGGTTGTTATATACCCAAGCAACTTATTGCACTCTGGTAATATAAATGCGGCTAACGATTATGTATGCGATCCAATTAATGGGCGTTTAACTATTAGTAGCTTTGCTGTTTTACGTTAGCTTTTTATTACCTGCTAAAACTTGCAAAGTACTCTTTTTGCAATGCTATAGTCAGTGCTTTAGGGCGAATACCTTGTACTAAGCTGTATACCTCATCTTTTGTGTAACCTGCCGAATTTAAAATAAGCGCAGCGACCAACGCTGTGCGGTCATATTGATATTACCTTTTTTCTTTTACATTAAAAGTTGAATATATCCCCTGAAAGCTGGTTAAAACTAATTAACCAATTAGCACGCGTAATTTATAGCGCAGTTTAGCTTATTCAATTAAAGTGGCTAATTAGTTTATTGAGTATTAATTCTTTTTTGAGGCTAGATGGATGCTAGAGATTGTTGCTACTGAAGACTTAAAGGCTGCCGCACAGTTTACGTTTAACAATATGAAACCCTATTACGAAATGTATGCGGTAGATTGGGATGTAGAAGACGTTTATCAAGCTACCAAAAACCTTAAAAATTTTGATATTTTGTGTAAGGAGCAACACATAGGTGTCGTGCGCTTATCGTTTGATGAAGGGCGTTGCCAACTTCGCGATATTCAGATTGCAGCTATTTTTCAAAACAAAGGTTATGGTGCTCTTGTTATTGCTAAAGTAGTTGATATAGCTCGACAACACAGCGTCAAATTCATAGACCTCAAAGTATTTCAGCGTAGCCCAGCATTTAAGTTATATAGCCGTATTGGATTTGCAGTCGATAGAAAAGATGATCGTTTCTACTACATGAGCTTGCGAGTCTAATAGCAACAGTATTAAGAGGCGTAAAGTACCTGGTTTCACTACTCTTTAACTAACTTTAGTCAAGTCCGACTGTATTACCCTATGCAGGCATTAGTTTTTAGGAGAGTTAGGTGTATTTAATTGCTGTGTGGTCTGCTCAAAAATTTAAAAGTACATTTAGGCCTGCAGGTTTTGGCTCATTCCTATTTGGAGGTTTTTTGGTTTACATAATTACGATTAGTTACCGTTAATAAGTGGCTAAGCTTACCAAGGGTAACTAAGAATGAGCTTTAACATATTCCCCTGTTTTCCCCTCACACCTCAAAGTTATTAAAGTATTCTTTTTGCAGCTCTATAGTCAGTGCTTTAGGGCGAATACCTTGTACTAAGCTATATACCTCATCTTTTGTGTAACCTGCCGAATTTAAAATAAGCGCAGCAACCAACCCTGTGCGGCCAGTGCCGCCTTTGCAATGTATGGCAATGGTTTGTTTTTGCTGTATGGCTTGTAGTATGTCTGTTTTGTGGGTGTTCCAGCTTGATGTAAAAGGCTGTTTGGGTGCTTCGTCGTCATTTATAGGTAAATGAAACCAAGTTATATCGTGCTTATTGCACTCACTATTAATTGTTTGTACGTTGTTTTTTTCAAGCTCCTTTTGTGGCATAAGCGATAGTAGCATGTGAGTGCCAGCGGCTTTTAATGTAGCGATTGAATCCGCTAGGTTTTGCGTTTTTGTACCAGGGCAAGGCGTAAAAATAATATTTGCGCCGTTATTAAGTGATAAAACATCGTATGGGTGCGCGCTCATGGTAAGTCCTTTATTTTTAATAAATTTACTTTTATACGCTCACTATAGCGTGTTTTAGTTACAAGTTTAAGATTGAATAATAAGCACAAATGCTAGATACTGTTTTTATATACAGTTGTGGCGATGTTATGAAAAAAGAATTACCAGCAAAATACTATTTAGCGCATTTTAGAGAGCTTATTGAGTTTGTAACAAGTAAATGTATGCATTTACTTGAGCCTAAACATAGTGAATTTATTAGTAAAATTAACCAACTAGATGAGCAAAGCCAATGCATGTTGGCGCGTGTGTATTCGCGCAAGCCTTATTTAGTGCAGGCGCAATCGCTCAATTATGAAGAAATAACTTCGCCGCATCAGGCTATTTATACGCTAAAAACAGCGGGTATTTTATATGAGCCAAACGCACAGCATTACAAGCAGCTTATAGCGCATTTAACTAAGCCCATGCTGGTGGAGTTACTCAGTAATTACAGTGAGCAAGTAAGCTTTAAGAAAAGCGCAGCTAAAGGGGAGTTGGTCACTATTGCGTGCCAATTTTTTAGTGAGCGCGCAGATGATTTAGCCCCTTTATATAGCCAATATGTGATAAATAACCGTGAAGATTATTACGAGTATTTTGAGTTTTTATTTGCAGGGCGCTTAAGTAGTGGCGATGTAAACCACCAAAACCGCTTTGTTATGCGCGATTTAGGGTTAACCGCTACCCGCGAAGGGCACAGCGAGAGCTTGTCACGCTTTAATACACTCGCTGAGGCGCAATCTAATTACGTTTTAAATCGTTACCGTTTAGCGTTTAAAAACATCGGCAAAACAGCCGGTAATACAAAAGATGAAACCTTTGATGACAAAACCCCTTACACCGAGCTTGCGCATTTAGTATTAGTGCAACCGGCGCACGGTGCACAAGCGCACGATATTAAAAATAAATTGCTGGTTAGGCTGTACAAACAACTTAAAAATACCGATAGCGAACTTGCCTTTAGCCTACTTGAAGGCTGCACCGATTACGCCGAAGCACAAGAAATTCAAATAAGAGAGCAATACCGCCTAGGTAATAAAGCGTGGGTTAAAGCGCAGCTAGAGCAAATTATAGAAAACCCGCTCACCGACGATTTACTGTACTTTGCTGATGACTTTTTAATGCGTAAGTTTAATAAACAAACGCGTTCGCGCTTAAGCACTATGCTAGCCGATACCCAGTGTATACTTGAAATTGACGAAATTTACCGAGGCGATGTAGAGCAAGGCGTAAATGAGCATTACAGTGCAAAAGGGTTAACGGTTTTTAATACCGAAAACACCTTATGGCAAAGCTTGTTTGGCTTAGTATTTTGGCACGAGTTATTTATTGAGTCGCCTTACCCGCCGTGTAATGAATTTGATATTTACCCGCAAGTTTTACAGCTTGGTAATTTTTATGAAGCACAAAGCACGCAAATTGACGCACGTTTAAAAAGCTGTAGCACTAATCAGGCGCTGCTTAATTTGGTATGTAAACATGCCGCGCAGTATTTTGAGCAGCCCAATGGTTTATTTAGATGGCGCAGCAATTTATTAGAGCCACTAGAGGCACTTATTTTAAACAGCCCGCTTGAAGCGTTAATTGCGCACTTAACGGCAATGAGTAAACACTATTTACAGCTAAAAGACGGCTACCCCGACTTAATGGTTATTAATAATGGCCAAGTACATTTTGAAGAGGTAAAAGCCCCAGGCGATAAGCTTAGGCGCAACCAATTAACCACCATTGATAATTTAAAAAATGTGGGTTTTACAGTACATATTGCTGCAGTTAAGTGGTTTGTAGACCCTAACCGTATTTACAGCGTGGTTGATATAGAAACCACGGGCGGCTTAAAAGGCGGTAACCGCATTACCGAAATTGGCATTGTTAAAGTGCAGCACGGTAAAGTAATTGATACCTGGACGACACTTATTAATCCGCAGCGCCATATCCCAAGCTTTATTACTAAGCTAACCGGCATAAGCGATGGCATGGTTTACAACGCGCCTGTATTTGCCGATATAGCCAAGCTACTACTAGATAAACTTGCAGGCAGTATTTTTGTAGCCCATAACGTGAACTTTGATTACGGTTTTATTAAAAAAGAATGCGAGATTGCAGGGCACTTTTTTAAAATGCCAAAAATGTGCACCGTGGTTGAATCGCGCAGAGCGTTTAAAGGGTTAAAGTCGTATTCGCTTGGTAACCTTAGCGCGCATTTTAATTTAAATTTAACCAGCCATCACCGCGCATTGGCTGATGCAACTGCCACTGCTGAGCTGTTATTGCTGATACAAAAAAGTGAAACGCTAACGCAGTAGCTTATTATCTTATTTTTAAGTGTTTGAAATTTAAATAATAAGTAGCTTTATTATAAATTTTTAATTTATTTTGGAATAAAGTGTTTTTGTAAATCGTCTTCTTTATGTCAATCCGACAAACTAGAGGACAAAACAATGACTAAATTAAATAAAATTGTAAGCGTAATGATGTTAAGCGGTGTGTGTACTTTTACAGGTGCAGTGCACGCCGCTGATATTGAACTATCTCAGTCAACGTCGGCGCAGCAACAAACATCTACATCTATTGCGCTTTCACAAAATGGTTTAACAGCCAGTGGTAGCAACGAGTCAAACGTATCTAACGATACACAAGTAACGGCTGATGATTCGCAAAACACAGATTCAACGGCGAATAACACGCAAACTCCAGCGCAAGAAAGCAGTGAGGCCTCAGAGCCTGCAAATACATTAGTTGCATCTGCAAGCGGATCTTTAAATAATTCATTAAATGCATCGGCCTCATCTTTGAATGCCACGGGCAATACCACAGCCAATACAGCGCTCGATGCAACAGCGCAGTTAACCTCATCGGCGGGTAATTTAACAACTGCTGTGAGCCAGTCGTCATTACTTTCCGTTGCCTCTGAGCAAGGCACTCAGCCAGACTCTACCGATACACCAGCCGATGCCTCTTTACTTTCAAATGTGGGCAGCGCTACCGATTCAGTTACACAAGCTGATGCAACTAATGCGCTTAATGCGGGTGAGCTTACAAACCAATTAGCAATTACTAATACGGCTGCAAACTCAGTAAGCTCTGCACTGCAAATGGGTGATGCAATTAATACCAGTAATGAAGTAGTAAGCAGTGTTCAGCAATCTTTAATTGCCAGTGTGCAAGACAGTACGGTTAGTAGTTTACAAAGCACGGTACAGCAAAGTGTTAGCGGGCAGGTGAGTGCAGCGGTCACTGATCAAATTAGTAACGATGTAGCACTTAGCACCGCAAGTGAAGTAGTAACCAACATTACTAACGATTTAGACCTAGGGCTTTAATACGCCAAGTGCTTGCACAAATGCCGAATGGGGAAACCTATTCGGCCTGTTGGAGAATAAATATGAAAGCAGTTATAACCGCCACTTTGTGTGTTTTTAGTGCCCAAGCGGTGCTTGCACAAACCAACCACGTTAAAACAGCTGAGCAAAATAAGCCCTTTAAAAGTAGCTTTGAGCTAAATGCTGATGCTGAAGTTGGGGTATTAAGTAACTCGGCGCTCTCTGTTCAAGAGCTTGACGATATTTCCTCGCAAAGCGACAGCGGCATAAAAACCGCAGCCGGTGTTAATGCAAAATGGCAAGTAACCAAAAGCGCTAAATTAGCCTCAAGCTATAAGTTTGAACAACAAGACTACGATGAATTTGATCAATACGATTTAGACCTGCATCAATATGGTTTAGATGTTAGCTACAGCTTTAATAGCCATGAGGTAGGGGTTCGTTACGATGGTGCAAAAGCAAATGTAGATGGCGATACATTTTTACATTTTAATCAAGCCAGCGCCTACTATGGCCATTTTTTAAACCCGCATACGTATTTGCGTATGAGTGTAAAAACCAAAGCTAAACGTTTTGCTACTGCAAAAGCACGTAATGCCGACGGCGTAGGTGGGGATGTAGCGCTTTATCATTTTATAAATAACGGCCAAACCATGCTAATGGCAGCGCTAAGTGCCGATAAAGAAAACGCCGACGACAACCAATACGACTTTAACGGCTACGGTTTTACTACTAAAGTTACGCACAAATTTACGGCCTTTAATATGGCTAACAAAGCGGGGGCAGGTTGGCGTTATCAAAATAAAGATTACGATGAGCAAACAACGGATGATTTTTTTGAGCAAATACCGTCGCGAGATGAGCACAGAAATGTCGTTAATGCGTTTTATAACCTAGCTTTATTTGAGCACGTAACACTCATAGCCGAGGCTGAATATGGCGATTATCAATCAAAGCTTAGTAGCAATACCTATACGCAATCTGTTTTATCGGCGTCAGCTAAAGTGCACTTTTAGGTGGGTAAATGGCGCCATAACCAAAGGTGGTGTCTTTGCCTTGCTCGCCTAAGTCGACGGCAAGCGATGTAAGCTCGTTAAGTGCTTTGGTTTTATTATTACCATGTTTTAACAATAAACAACTTAATGCCGCGCTTACATGCGGCGCCGCCATTGACGTACCCGACTCCCTTCCAAATTTTCCATTGCCTTGGCTTGTAACAACATTTACACCAAGGGCTGCAAAGTCTATGTAATCGCCTTTATTTGACCATCTATAAATTTGGTTATTTGCATCAATAGCACTTACCGCTATCACGCTTTTATACGCAGCTGGGTATAACGGCTGCGACGCCGGCCCTTGGTTACCTGCAGCAGCTACAATTAATACCTTTTGTTTTATTGCTGCAGTAATACTTGCTTCTAAAATTGCGTTATTTGGCCCCGTTAGGCTCATATTAATTACGGGTATTTTATTACTGACTAACCAGTTAAGTGCTTCTACTATGGCAAATAATGTAGCCCCTTGAGCATATTCAGATTGCCTATAAAACACCTCGGCACTGTAAAGCATGGCACTGCCTAAAAGCGGGTTAAGTTTTGCGCCTTTACCTGTAATTAGCCCTGCAATGGCGGTGCCGTGTAAATTTGGCGAGCTTAACCCTTGTGGTAAAAAGCTTTGCGTAGTGATATTTGCGCTTTTAAAAGCACTGTGTTTGGTATTAATGGCGCTGTCGATCATGCCTATTTTTACGCTTTGTGTGCAGTAGGGGGCAATAGAGTTATTTGGTGTTACTTTTTCGGTAGGCTCGCCAGTTTGCGCTTGGTATATGTGGTTTCGGTCAAGTATTGCAGACTCATCTAAGTTAAGCGCTTTTAATAACTCACTTTTAGAATTAACACCTTGTGGGGCGTTAAAGCGTACTAAGCTCATGTTAAGTGCGTTGTAATTTTTTACCGATACAATGGTTACATTTTGCTGTTTTAGGGTATTAAGTTGTTGACTATTTGCCATTAATAACCATTGGCGCTCTATTGCTCTAAAGCCGTTTTCTAGCTCTACTTCAACAAATGCGGTGTTTTGGCTATTTATATTAATGTTAAGCACATTGGGTAAGCTGCTAATTGGCTCATTAATTTTCGCTTTTAGTTCATCAATCGAAACTTGTGGTACAGGCACCGGAAGTGGCAGGCGTTGTGCCCGCTCTATTGTTTGCTCAATACGCTGCTCTATTGGGTTTAACTGCTCAAGCACTTGATCGACTCTCACTATATTGGCAGAGCTCGTTGCGCTAAATATGCAAAGCGAAGTGGCTATTATGTGTTTAACGCGTGTGTTTTTAATATTCATAGTGGGTTACTTCTATTAAATTTATCATGCTGCTTAGTTAACGTTTAACACATAGAAATATTTCATTATTCAAATTATTTTGATTCTTTGGGAATAAATGTTTTTTTGAATCGTCTTCTTTACAAAAGGGGTAAAAATCAATGAACGAAACTCTAAAAACCTTATTGCCCATGCTTAGGCGTTTTGCCTATTCGCTAACGGGTAGTAAAGCAGATGCAGACGATGTAGTGCAAATAACAATTGAAAAACTATTAGTAAAAGGCATTCCGGATGACGTTGAGCCTGCTAAATGGGCGTTTAAAATTTGCCGCAATGTGTGGATAGACGAATACCGCTCGCGCAAGGTAAGACAAAATACGGCTCAGGCCGATGTTTTACCAGAGCCAATTACAAGTAATGAGCACCAAACACTCGAAAACAATCAAATGCTTAAAAATGTAAATATTGCACTTGGGCAATTACCCGAAGAGCAACGCGCCATTGTATCGCTGGTGGCAGTGCAGGGCATGGCCTATAAAGAAGTAGCACATACACTCGATATACCTATAGGCAGTGTAATGAGTAAATTATCGCGAGCACGCAGTACACTTTATAATTTAATAAAACCCGACTTTAAAAAGGAGCAAGTATGAACATTAACGACGAAACACTTAGCGCCTTTTTAGACTCAGAGCTAAGCGAGCACGAAATGGAGCAAGTGCGCAAAGCCCTTGAAACCGATGATGAACTAGTAATGCGACTTGCAGAGCTAAGCGAAGTAGACATGCGAGTAAAAGAGCACGCAACAAGTATTGATGATGCACCCCTTAGTGAATCATTAGCTAAAACGGTTGCAAAGCTTGATACAGCAACGACAAAAAACACGTTAAATAGCAATGTAGTAACGTTAACGCCTTGGCAAAGGGTTAAGCAGTCGGCTAATAAAAGCTTAGCAATCGCTGCAAGCGTTGCCGTGGTATTTGGTATTGCAATGACTAGTTATTTACAACCCAATGAGTCGCAAAATTTAGTAGCTAGTAACATAGCATCAGCACTTAATACACAGCTAAGTAGTGGTGAGTATAAGCAAAGTGATGGCTCAGTATTTAGCGCGCAGCTTAGCTTTAAAAATCAGCAAGGTGAGCTTTGTAGGCAGTATGCGCTAAGCTCAAACAATACCATGCAAACAAGCATTGCTTGTAAAACGCAAAGCGGTTGGCAAATAAAAGCGCAAACAGCCGCGCAGCAAAGTGATAATGGCGCGCAATATCAAACGGCGTCTAATAACAGTGAGTTAGATGCTGTTATAGATAGCATGATCAGCGGCGCACCACTAGATAGAGCACAAGAGCAGCAAGCAATTAGTGCAAAGTGGCAGTTAAACCAATAATAGTTTTTATAAAACGAGGTGAATAATGAAAACATTTATTTTAATTATCAGTATTTTACTTATGGCGGGTTGCGCATCTAAACCCGACTACCGCCCAGCTAATAATGGCTCACAAGGTTATAGCGAGCAAAAAATTAGTGACGATCAATACCGCGTCGAGTTTAAAAGTGTGTCAAACAACGTAGCCGATGCCGGTGACTATGCATTGTTACGCGCGGCTGAACTTACCCAAGCGCAAGGCTACGACTGGTTTGTTGTAACAAATAAAGAAACCTTTGTTGAGTCTAAATCGCAAGCGCCCGCGTCATCTATTAGTGCATCACACAGCCAGCAATATGAGCGAAACTGCGGTTTATTAACCTGCGAAACACGCGTACGCCCGAGCAATAGCGTAGGCGTACAAGTGAGCAACAATGATAAACGAAAAGAAGTACACACCCTGATTGACATTAAAATGGGCAAAGGTATTAAACCCAGCGACAACAGCTATAGCGCACAAGACTTAATTGAAAACTTAAGCAAAAAGACACAAAACTAATTATGAGAATAGTTATTAGCTGTTGTTATTCTACATGTGATTATATTTCAGCCATACGCTTTAACTTTTAGTGACAGTGGGCACTTAATTATAAGTCGGTTAGGTGCCTACTTTAAATGTGATCACCCTCCTTGGACTTCGAAGTCTTTTAGTCTGTGTTTCCTCTACTATACTTCTTTCTTTGGTTGTTATTGTTAAATTAAACAGATCAAACCAGTGCTTTAAAGAATAAACTTGTAAAATAACTTTATAATTTTAAAGGGATTATTTTTATTTAAATACGCCGCTTCGTTTTTAGTGTTATGAACATGTAAAACTTTTACATAATCTTTATTGCATTCGAATGCAAAAAGCGATAGTTTTTATAAGTCGAAAAAATAGGCATTTAAATCGCGCTTTTAATCATTATAAATACTTAAAATTCGGTTGCGGGTTATTTAGCCCTTAAATGCTTAATAAAATAACTTATATCAACAGGTGGAGAATTAATCTCATGGCCGCACATATTTTACGTAAAACACTTATTTTTGCTGCAGTAAACACGGCGATATTGGGCTCAGCCTCGGTATACTCGCAAGAGGCAAAGTTAAACCCTAACAAAGAGTTGGAGGTTATTTCGGTTACCTCTACTAAGCGTGTTAAAAGTATTCAATCAGTGCCGTTGGCTGTGACCGCTGTATCTGCTAAAGATTTACTAGAAAATGGCGTTACTGATATCTTAAACCTTGATAGCTTAGCGCCAGGGTTAAAGTCGGGTGTGTCGGGCAGTGATGCTCGCCCAGCTATGCGCGGTGCTAGAACAGAGCAAGTAGAGGCTAACGATGTTGCCATCGCGTTTTATTCTAACGGTGTTTATCGTCCTCGTCACGGGCAGGCGCTTGCTGGGTTTGTTGATTTAGAGCGTGTTGAAGTATTGCGCGGGCCACAAGGTACATTGTTTGGTCGTAACTCATTTGGTGGTGCGATTGATGTTATAGCTAAAAAACCAGAGCTAGATATTACCGAAGGCGGTATGGCCGTTACATTTGGTAATTATGGTCATTTACGTGGTGAGGGCTTTTTTAATGCAGCGCTTACTGATGATACCGCGGTGCGATTTACTGGCGTTCGAGAAATAAGAGATCCCTACGTTGAAAATACATTTAATGAAGATGCAGGCTTAAAAGATGCTGATATGTATTTTTTACGTGGCCAAGTTTTTACTGAAATTAACGACGATATAAATTTAAATGTAAAAGTAGAAACGTGGCAGGATGAATCAAATGGCGGCGGTGCTTTTGGCTACCATATTTTAGGCGTTCCTATAAATCCTGCAACGGGTAAAACAAGTTTGTCGGCACCATTAACTGAGCGAATTGGTCGTGACGATGTGTGTGGCAGTAATTGTGGCCGCTTTGGCGCAGGTTTAGATAACGCTGCAACACCTGGGCTTGATACCGCACAGGCGGTATCGTCAGACCCATTTACTCAGCAGTTTGACTATAAACCATCGCGTGATGTAAGTGATGTAAGCATTAGTGCAGAGCTTAACTGGTCATTAGAGTCGGTAGATTTGAAAGTGATTGCAGCCTCAATGGATTACGAAGAAACGCGTCTTACTGATGGTGATTTTTCGACTTATGCAACCACGGTTGATGGCAATGCGATTGAATCAAAAACAAACTCGTTAGAAGTGCAGGTTAGCTCAACGTATGAAAGTGACTTTGAATGGGTAGCGGGTATTTATTTGCTTTCAGAAGATTTAGACAACGCATTTTTAAATGGCAGCTATGGCGCTGTGGTTGATAATGTGCCAGATACAACGCAACCCCAAGAATTTCAGTACGCGTCGTGGTTAAATCAAATTCAGTTAGAAACAAGATCAGCTGCGGCCTACTTTCAAGGTAATTACACATTTAATGATGATACACGCGGTATAGCCGGCATTAGGTATACAAATGACAGCCGTGAGTGGGATATTTACGGCCAAAACCCAGATAACTTAAGCACGCTCGATTTTTCTGTACTTGAGGTTGATAACGCAGACGATGATTGGAGTAAAGTAACCTGGAAGCTAGGTCTTGAGCACGATTTAGCAAGTTCTCAACTGCTTTATGCTACAGTTTCTACGGGCTTTTTAGCGGGTAACGCACAGGGCGCTTTTAATGGTGAAGATAGCTACGATGAGCAAACAGTAACGGCTTACGAGCTTGGCTTTAAAAGTATGCTGCTTGATAATTCATTAAGATTTAACGCTTCTTTATATTACAACCAGTACGAGGACCTACTTTCTACTCGTTTTCAAAACGTGGGTGGTACGGCGGTGTCGTTTTTTGGTAATGCCGGGGAAATTGATGCTGCAGGTCTTGAGTTAGAAATTGATTGGCAGGCAAGTGATGCATTGCGCCTAGGGGCACGCGCCGCGTTTACAGACTCAACGTATGGCGACTTTGTTACGCCAAATGTATTTGAAGAGGGTGGAGAGACCATTAATGGCGTAGATAACTTACTGCAACTAGATGGTAATGACGTGCAGCTAAGCCCTAAATACAATATTACACTATTGGCCAGTTATGAGTTTGATTTAGGTGATAAAGGCCGCGTTGTGCCTGCTACCAGTATTCAATTATCGGATTCGTATACAACCAACGATTTGCCTTTTTCATTTGGTACTCAAGAAAGTTACCAAAAGTACGATGCTAGCCTTGCATGGTATTCGGCAGATAATGAGTGGTCTGTACGTGCGTATGTTCAAAACGCAGGAGATGAGCTTATACTACTTAGGACAGTCCGCTTTGGTGGTAATGTGGCTGCGGCCGATTATGCTAATCCTCGCACTTATGGTGTAAGGGTAGGCTATAACTTTTAGGCATTTTTCAATAATGTATTTTAAGGGTTAAGTAAAAGTGTAAGTTTGTGCATTTTGCTAAAATATAGCATTGAAATTTTAAATTAAACAATCGCTTACATAGAGCCAGTAATAAATTATTACTGGCTTTTTTGTGTTTCGAAATCACTTTATTTTCATTTTAATATATTGTTTTATTTAGGTTAATTTCGACAAGGTTATTATTCGAGCAAAAAGTTGTTGATCTTTTTGACTTCGAAGTCTATTTTAGATCCATGCATTTTCAATTGATACAACTTGTTTACTGTAATAATTGAAAATGTAGGTTTGGGGAGAACTAAATACGTTTTATACTGGGGAGAATAACTATAATGAAAGCTAAATTTACACGGACTCTCGTTCACTTTGCTGTAACCACCGCTATTGCAGCAACCACAATGAACGCACACGCTGCGCAAGAGCCAGAACAAGCACAAGCGCAAGAACAAACCGCAGAGCCCGCGATAGAGCGTATAGCGGTAACGGCAAACCGTCGCTCACAAGACCTACAGGAAGTATCATCATCAATAACAGCATTAGGGGAAGGGGACATTGCCCGTGCTGGTATTATTGATGTTACGGGTCTTGAGCAAGTGGTACCAGGCTTACGCATGGGTTCGTCGGGTGGTGAAGTTAGACCCGCTATGCGTGGCGCTCGCACCAACGAAGTAGGTGTAGCAGGCACCGGTATTGCTGAGCAAATTGTAGGTATATTTCAAGATGGTATTTATGTGCCGACTACCTCATCGGGCTTAGGCGCGCTGGTGGATGTTCAACGCATTGAGGTATTACGCGGGCCGCAAGGTACGTTATATGGCCGAAACACGTTTGCGGGCAGTATTAATATTATTACTAATCAACCTGTTTTTGACGATTTACTGGGGAGTATAAAAGTTGAAACAGGCAGTTATAACCGCAGCGCTTACGAAGGAATTATAAATATTCCAGTAAGCGACACCGTGGCAACCCGTTTTGTAGTGGCCTCTGATCGTCACGATGGTTATATCAATAATTTAGTTGTTCCAGGCCCTTCAGATGACTTGCGCGAGAAAAACCAGTTTTATATGCGTAACGTTACTAAGTGGGAGCCAAACGAAAAGTTTAATGCCACAGTGCGCTTTGATTACTCTCGTAAAGACTCAAACTCAGAAGCTATTTGGGGTTACCAACAAATAGCTGGCTACCAAATTGAAGAAACCTCGCCGGGGTCGGGTGTATTTAACACCACGCCTACAATAACCGAGGGGCATATTTATCAGCCAAGTGATGCACAGCACGAAGACCTTGGCCCGTATGATGTATACCGCAATGGTTTTTCACTTGATAAGCAAGAAAGCTTTTCGACCACATTAGCACTTGAATGGTATACCGACTTTGCTGATATTAAATGGACCACCAACTACTCAACGCTTAGTGGTAAGCAATATTACGATAACGACTACAGCGACGGTGGCATTGATTTTGTAGGTGGTTTTGGTCGTGAGGATGACCAAAAAACACTTTCATCTGAGCTACAATTTTCATCTAACGATGAGGGTGATTTTTCGTGGATTGGTGGCCTTTACTACTTTGACCAAGAAGCAGATTGGAGCTGGTTATCGCATGCAGATACCACAGGCGATGGTGTATCAGACTCTGTTGTAGTGCCTTCATGGGGGAACCCAGATTACGACCCGCATACGGCTAAATCTATTGCGGCGTATGGGCAATTACGCTACCAAGTAACAGAAGATTTGCGCGTGGTAGGTGGATTGCGTGTAAACCAAGACGACAAAACATTTACCGGCGATACAATACCAGATTGGGATGACTCTGCGCTACTTTATAAAGCGGCTGCCGAGTACGACATTAATAACGATATTATGGTGTATGCAAGTGTAGCGACAGGCTACAGAACCGGTGGCGCAAACGACTCGCGCGTTGTAGCTCGCGGTGCTGACCCACTATATGATAACGAAGATGTTATCTCTTACGAAATGGGTATGAAAAGCTATTTGCTTGATGGCGCAATGCGTTTAAATCTTTCGGTATTTATGAACGAATACGAAGATGTAAAAGCACAGTTATTTGCAACCTCATGTAACGATACGACCACTGGCGATACTGTTTTAGAGTGTGTTGCAGCAGGTACTGCTACCACCTTTGAATACTACGAAAACGGCGGTGATGTAGAAACTGTGGGCCTAGAAGCTGATATTCAATGGGTGCCAATTGATAACCTAACACTAACAGGTACTTTATCTCTGCTTGATAGCGAATTTGCTGATGGTTATGCAGTAGGTAATGAGCAACTACGCCCATTATTAGCATTAGGTAACTTAGAAGGTCGCCAAGATATAAACGACAGCTCTAGTCAGTTTAGTTTTGAAGGCTGGAGCCCGGCTATGGCACCTGAATACAGCGTAGGTTTTTCAGCTCGTTATGAGTTTAGCTTAGGGGGGGATTCGTACTTAGTACCGTACATTCAACTAAATTACTTAGACGATTACTACGCGTTTGATACGAACATCCCAGAGGTGCAAGTAGATGCGCACTTAATGGCTGATGCACGTTTAACTTGGTACATAAACGACAGTGTGCAAGTAGAAGCGTACGTTAAAAACATTGGTGATAAAGCGATTTTAACCCGTGGTGTAGTGCACTCACAAATCGTTGATGGCTTACCTGCAAACTCAGTACAAGCTAACTGGAACAACCCACGTACGTGGGGCGCAAGCTTAAAATATCAGTTTTAGAATTTCCTAAAATGGCCGCTACGGTCATTACTTTCAGCCAGCTATTTATTAGCTGGCTTTTTTTATTTTAAGCTTGTTAGTTAGCTTCAGTTAGCTTCAGTTAGCTACTATTTAACTTTACTATTGTATTTCCCCCACCTTAGCTGGCATTTATTAAGTGCGCTTTTATTGGCTTTAGATTGTAAGCTTAACCCCTCTAACCAGCCCTTCATTTAAGTTTGCTAAATGCATACGTGTATTTAAGCCATAAGTGCGTAACTTACAATGGGGGGCTTGGCTGTTGGTTGGATACTCGGGCTTTAGTAAGGCGAGGCTGATACTTTATTTACTGCCTTTAACTATTTTAAAGCGTTATTTTTTAAATAAGTAATACCCACTCGCTTAATTAAGTGAGCTATTTTGAGTTATAAAAGCGAGTCATTAACAAGGTAAAAATTGCTTAAGTATGATTACAGGTTGCTACAAAGGCCATCTATAAAAAAAGCGCTCAGTGAGCGCTTGAAGGGAAGTGGAAAAGGTGACCTTATAATGCAAACTGCTGGTTAAGTGCCAGCGTGTCGAATTGCATTACTTCGTGGGTTATTTGATTATCGCTGATGCTAATAACGCTAATTATTTGCTGACGTACACGTACGTTTTTAGCATTAAAGCTGCCATCGAGAGTCCAGCATAGGGTGGCTTGGTTTTGCGTACTGTCATACTCAACGGTTTCTAGCTGGGCATAGCGTCTGCTTAGCGATTGCGTAAAATCTAAGTGGCAATCAAGCAGCGCGCTAATAGGTTGTGGCTGTGTGTTACCTGCAAGTACAGCCGTAGCGCTTGGAGTATAAAGGGTTTCAAACTGAGCCAGGTTGTTAGTTTGCCAAATTTGCCACCAGTTATCTAAAGTACGAGCAGTGTGAGAGGGCAGCTCGCAAATAGCGCTGGGGGTTGCATGAAAAGTAGTAGGGTGCAGCTGGTTATCTAAATCGCTAACAATAATCGGGTCACTTTTTGGTAGTTTAGGAATAACCGAGCTGTTATTTACCGTTGTATTTACATACTCGTTATTGGCAAGCGACAACGTATCAACCACACATTTTACTGACTTAATAAAAGTCCCGTTGTGTTTTATTACAAACGTTAAACGCACTGGGTTTTTAAGCTTTTTAGGCTGTAAAACCAGCTGTAGGGTTTCACGTTCTGCGCCTACACTATGAGTGTGCGATACACACTCAGACACACCATATTGAGCTAAAAAGCTAAGCCACAAAGGCTGCGCCTGCAAAGCACCCATGGCGGTAAAGTGGTGCTGCTGCCAACGGCTACTGCGAAGCAACTTGCTGCTTAGGCCTTCAATGTCGGCTTTAGTGTATAAATCGATAATAGCGTTGATCATGCATTTTCCTCCCACTGTGATTTGTTGACTAATGCATGTGCTTTAAATAAGTTTGCATAAAGTGCTACTTCATCAAAAACGGTGATCTCTTCGATGATTTTTTTGTTTTTAATACGCAAATGCGATGCGCCTAAAATAAAGTAAGGCTGCTGTTTAAGCTCACTTAGCTCGCTATTTTGCGGATTAAAGTGGCCGGCTAGCGACCAGCGTATCGCTACATCTGTTGTGGTTTCGTCAAATGGGGTAATAGCTATATGATCAATCGTTAATTTGGCGTCGGGGCAGGTTGCAAAAAATTGTATAAATACGCCGTTAATTTGTGCAAGTCCGGTGGCCATTCTGCCGCTAGGCCATTGCTGTGTGGCCGTTAAACTGTAAAATTCGTGCACTTTAGCAAACTGTTTTTGATTAAATAGCGTGTCTAACCAAGTGTGGGCAAATGCCGCAAGCTCACCCTCTACAATGGGCGTACTTGCAACGCGGTGATCTATTGCAATTACACGGTTAAATTCATCGTTTAGCCACTGCGTGTGTTTTTCTTTACTCGGAATGTTTGCCATGTGTTTGGCTACATTAATAATGTTTAAGCCAAGCTGCTTAACTAAAAAACCGTTGTCGCGCACTAGCCACTCTTTAACTATTTTGTTTTCAAAGCATACGCAGTCGGCAATGGTTGTAACACGCCCTGTTTTATGTGTTGCTGGGCCAAACTCAGAGTTACCTGTGTTAGTCATTACACTACTAATTAAATGTGATGAGTAATAGTGCTCGTTGGCTTCTTCTGAAAACACCACATTTTCGCCAATTAGGCTTCTGTCGGGGAAGGCCGCAATAGTTTTAAGGGTGCCTTGAATAACATCTTCTATGTTTTCGCCATAGGCGCCAAGGGTAAAAACAGGGCATACATCGGCGTAATAGCGATAGCATAAGCCAATGTTTTTTTGTTCCCAAATACGGTGCGTTATGCGTAAAATGTAATCAACGATATCAACAAATTCGTCATCAAAACCGATTAAAGGCTGTTGTTTGTTACCTTGCGGGTTTAACACGCTCGATAACGGCAACCAGTAAGGTTGGGTCATATTATTGTGCTTGTTCATGCTCACCTCTTAATTAGCTGCGGCTATTTTGCGTTGCATTTGCTCAAAAATATCAATGCCCATTCCATCTAATAAATGAGGGATATCAATAGCGACCCAGTTTTCTTTTAATATGCCGTTTTCGCAGCGCCAAAAGTCCATGACACGCGGGAACAGCTTATTGCCAGAAGGCGGTAAACCTAACCAGTCTTCACCGGTATGGGTGCCATACATGTGAGGCCAGCCGCCGGTAGCAACAAAGTTATCGTGACTTACTAAACACAGTGTTTTATTAATACCGCGATCAGGAAAGCCTTTTAAAAACGGCCCTTGATGGTGCTCTCTAAAGCCGCTAATTCCGCGGGTTGTACCAATGCCTGCTGGGCCATACCAAATAAAGTCTGGGTGCCAGTATTTTTCTAAATTAATGCTGTATAAGTCTTTACCGTCATAGCGGCCAAGCTCTGTGAGCATATCAACTACAAGTTGCTCGTTGGTTTTGCTAAGCGTTTCGTTTTTATCACCTGTTGGTACGCCATCAAGTGTGGTGGGGGGCATAACTAAACCTGGGTAACCTAAGCTTGGGCGTAATGGGTTTACGCCTACTTGGTTCATTACATCAATTAAATCTAAAAATGTGTAAACATTAACCACTTGGTTGTTTTCTATTTGCGCCATTTCGCTGTAGCGAATAAACACACTTTTGCCGCTGGCAGGAATACCCAATAAAGGCTGTGTAAATGTGCCGGTAAAATACCCTGTTGCACACACCCATTGCTCACCTTTGTAGTCGCCCTGGATAGAGATAAACGGTTTGCGCTCTATGTCAGGTAACGAATGTTTAAGTACGCCAAAGTAGTCATTAATCACATTTTGCTTTGTGCTAATAGGCTCAAAAGGGTGGCTTACCTGCCATTGAACGGAGTCTGCAAGCAATGCTTGATTTGGCAATTCTGCAGCGCTGAAGTTTTCGAAAAGCTGTTCTAAAATATTCATTTATTTCACCTTACACAAAATATTCAAATAACATGAGAGAGGCAAAGCTCAGTACAAAAAAGCCAAGTAACCAGTAATTGATTGAGTCAAACTTACCCGGAATTAAGTACCAGCCGTTTTCTTTTTCTGGACGTTTTTCATCTTTAAATGCTTTTAACTGACCTTTAATGGTGTATTCGTTGTAATCCTCTTGATAGCCATCAAATGCAATACTTAACGCAATGCTAAATACAAGGCAGGTTATTGCCCCTATGGCGCAGTACCATGGCCATGCAATGTCGGTAAACAGTGCGCACACAGCAACGGTAATAAACGACACTAAGGTGCCTATTAATAAGCCTTTTTCGGTGGTGTGCTTAGAGAAAAACCCAAGGGCAAACATGCCAAGCTGAGCACCTACAAAGTACGAGCCTACTTTAGTGAGTATTTCTAAAATTGAGCCTTCGCTGTATAGGTGATACATAATGGCCGGAATAATAATGATCACCGCCCAACCTAGCGTAAATAAGCGAGTAACATTTAAATAGTGAGCGTCGTTTTTTTCAGGCGCAAAGTACTTTTTATAAAAATCGATAGTACTTATGGTTGAAAGTGAGTTAAGTGCTGAGTCGAGGCTCGACATAGATGCTGCCATTACCGCAGCGGCAATAATGCCCATTAACCCTGGTAAGCCATAATCAGCTGCAAACTGTAAAATAATTAAGTTGTCGTTTTCAAAAGTGCGCCCGCCGTAGTAGCTATAAAACAGCACGCCCATAAATATAAAAAACAAGTAAATAAAGAACGCGATAAAGCCCATTAGTAAGTAGGATTTTTTAGCATCGCCAATATTTTTAGCGGCAAGGGTGCGTTGCACCATCATTTGGTTAGTGCCATACACCGTAATGTGATACAGCGACATAGCCAGCACGCCAGACCACACGGTAGTTACTTGGGTAAAGTCGAGCGAGAAATTAAGTGGGTCTAATTTACCTTGGCTTTTTAGCTCGCTCAGAGTTGAGCTAAATGAACCATCCATTGAGGTGATAAGGGCATACATAATAATACCAGCCCCTATAAATAAGATGGCTGACTGAATTACATCGGTCCATATAACGGCGGTTATGCCACCTAGCATGGTATAAATAAGGGCGATTATGGTAACTAAAAATATCGCAGTTATAACATTTATATCGATAATAAAGGCCAACACTAAGGAGGTTGCATACAGCACTGCGGCTGAACCCATAGTTTGCGATATTAACCAAATAGTAGAGATAAGTAAGCGGGCCTTTTTACCAAAGCGGCGCTCTTGGTATTCGTAAATAGAGGCCACACCCGCGTTGTAAAAAAACGGAAAAAACAAACACACCACCGCCACAATAACCAGTGGGTAGTTAAGGTGTATGGCAATAACCGAGAGTCCCTCTTTGTAAGACCACGCTGGCGCACCTAAAAAGGTGAGCGCACTTACGTAAGTAGCAACAACCGATATACCAATAGCCCACCAAGGTGTTGTTTTTCGACCTATGTAAAAGTCGTTAGCACTACTGATCTTTTTACTAATTACAAACCCAAGTATTAGGTTGGCAATTATGTACCCGATGAGAATGCTCCAATTCAACAATCCAAAATCATTCATAATTAATCCTGTTAGATTAGGTTTTACGGGCTTGAGAGCCTATTTGTATTTTTTATTTTGAATCATCATGAATCACTTTGACTTCGAAGTCAATTCTCATTAGTATTATTTTAAAGCAATTTATAACTTACTATTCACAGGCTTTTAATTACTCTTTAAATGCAATACATTTTGTTAAAGTGTGTTTAACGGCGGTTTGAAGACATTAATTTGACTGCGCAAACAATGAGGAATAATCATGGCAGATATACTTAAAGATAAACAACTAGTTCGTCAATTTCATACTGCACTAGAAAAAGCACAAGGTAATGATTTACAAGCCGTATTTAATGAGTTTATGGCCAGTGAATACAGCTTTAAAGGGGTGCATCCGTTTAATGAGCTTGAGTGCGCTAATGATGTAATTGCCCAAGTTTGGCAGCCATTATTTAGCTCGTTTAGTGCGCTGCAGCGCCGTGAAGATATTTTTATTGCAGGGCAAAGCGAAGCCGACGGCGGCCAGTGGGTGATGAGCATGGGTCATTTTATGGGCTTATTTGATAAAGATTGGCTAGGTATTGCGCCAACCCATAAGCTTGCCACTTTGCGCTATGCCGAATTTAACTGTGTTAAAGACGGAAAAATAATTCAGACCGGTTTTTTTGTCGATATTATTGGCCTTATGATGCAAGTAGGTTTAAACCCGCTGCCGCTCTCAACCGGGCAATATTTTACGTATCCTGGGCCACGTACGCACGATGGTATTCGTTTAGGTAAAAGTAGCGATGAGCAAAGCGAAAAAACAATGGCGCTGGTAAATCAAATGATTGATAACCTAACCGCGCTTAATAAAAGTGGCGTTGATACGTGCCCGCCCGAAGTGCTTGGTAAAACCTGGGATGAAAACATGGTGTGGTATGGCCCAGCAGGCATTGGCGCTACTTACACAATTAAGCGTTATCAGCAGCAGCACATGTATCCGTTTAGAGAAGGGCTAACGGGTAAAGTATTTAACGGCCATATTTGCCGTTTTGCTGAAGATGAGTTTGCCTGCTTTTTTGGTTGGCCTAACTTAACTAACACGGCCATTGGGGGCTTTTTAGGCCTACCGGGTGCTAATACCCCAGCAGATATGCGCGTGGTGGATGTGTATCACCGCGAGGGCGATAAACTGGTAGAAAACTGGGTCATTATTGATATTCCTTATTGGTTAAAACAACAAGGCCTAGATATTTTAAAGCGCACGCAAAGTATTGCGAACCCTGGCGCATAGTCTATTTAAGTAATAAAAAAGCTCTGTTTTACAGAGCTTTTTTTGTTTATACGCCCTAGGGCGCAAAGTTTAAATAGCGCGCTTTGGTAAGCTCTTTCATGCGTGCGAATACATCTACCCCAATTTGATGGTACACATCAAGAATATCTATCAGCACCCAGTTTTCGCGAATTAAGTTATTCTCGGCGCGCCAAAAGTCGAGACTACGCATGGTTATTTGCTGATTTGCAGGCGCAATACCTAACCAACCATCATTACTAATAGTCATGCTCATACCCGGCCATGCGGTAAAGCCAACATAGTTTTCATCGGCAAATAAATAGCCTTTACTTGCATCACCTACTCGGTTTGGGAGGGCATTTAAAAACGGAATTTGATGCCAGTTTCTAAACCCTTTTATACCTCGTGCAGTGCCTATGGTACTTGGCCCATACCAGCTACAGTGCGGGTGCCAAAATTGCTCAAGCTTCATGGCCTCTATACCGCCTTTGGCATAAAAACCAAGGTGCTCACACATGTCGCCCACAAGTTTTAAGCTTTGTGCTGCGTGCTCTTCATTGTATGCGTTTGTGATTAATCCATCTTGCGTTGCAGGGCCTGGTACATGCCACTCTTTCCCTAAGCTTACCGAAAGCGGCCATACTTTAGCTTGCATCATTACTTCGGGAATATCCCAAATAGCTTGTACTTCTACCACTTTGTTATTTTTAATACGGTAAAACTCATGAAAACGCATGCTAACTTGGTGCCCAGTAGGGGGGATATCAAGCCATGGCTTTTCAAACGAACCGGTATAATAACCGCAACAACCTACCCAGTCTGAGTCGTTAATTGAGCTACCTGCCATAACGATTGTATCGCGGCGCTCTAAGCCTACAAATGCCTCGCTAAGCGGTAAATAAACTTGCTCAATAAGTGCATTAGGGTTGGCAAGTGTTTCAAACGGGTAACACAGCTGAATGAGCGCGTCATCGCTAAACACGGTATTAATTTGTGTATGCAAGGCGTTTATATCAAAGTTATACAGAGCCTGTCTAAAGTCGTGTATTAACGCTTTATTTTTATTATGAATGTTCATTGTTTTGGGCTCCTGTTGCTGTTTCAAATTGCTCTCGCAATTGCTTAGCGCCACTTAATAAAAAGCTGTGATCTGAGCCTAATAAATAAAAGCTCACGCCTAATGATTGCCAATGGCTCAGCTCGCTCAAATTACCTACAAACATGCCACAGCATTTATTATATTTAGCCGCTGCCTTGGCTATTTTAGTGACTGCCTCAAGTACAATAGGGGCGCTTGGGTTGGTTTCGCCAAGGGAAATGGTTAAATCCATACGGCCTATAAAAATGCAGTCTATTTCATCTATTTGGCACAGTTGCTCGATATTATCCAGTGCATCGGCATCTTCTATTTGCGCAATAATACAGGTTGATGACTTATTGCTTGCTAGGTTATCGGTTAAGGCATGGGTTGTGTAACCAGCAAAGCGGCTTGAACCGGCATAGCCTCGGCCGTTATTGCCATAAAAGCAGTTTTTAATAATTGCTTTTGCTTGTTCGGGGGTTTTTATATGCGGCAGCACAAGGCCATCTGCGCCTATATCTAAGCTACTTAATAAAGTGGCGTGGTCTGTATTACTAACACGTATAAGCGTGGGCATATTTTTAGTACGTGCTGCCATTATGCAGCTATCTAAATCGCCTCTATCAAAGGGCGCATGCTCTGCATCAAGGCACAGAACATCAAGGTTAGTGTGAGCCAATACTTCTGTATTATGATAATGCGTGCTTTTAATAAAGGTACCTAGCAGTAGCTGTTTTGCATTTAACTTTTGCTTTAAATTCATGATAAAGACTCCAACCAGTCTAATAAAATTGTGTTTACCGTATTACTTCGCTCAAGCGGGGCAAAGTGAGCGCAATGACCAAGCAGTACGAGGTCACTATTAGGCGCTGCTTCATGCATACTTTGCTGAACACTTGCCGGGCATAACGGGTCATGCTCGCCCCCAATAATGAGTAGTTTTTTTGTACTTTGCTTTATTACGCTTAACGTATCTTCGCGGGTGGCAAGTGCACTCAGCTGGGCGCTAAAGGCGTTAATACCCAGATCGTCTGCCATGCTAAGTACGGTCTCTTCATGGGCTTTATTTGGTTGGTAAAAGTAGTGCGGTAAAAAGTCACGTTTAAGCAGGGCTTCTAAACTGCTGCTTTTGGCGTGTTCAATTTGTTTGAGCCTAATTGCAGGGCGCTCAGGTTTATCGGCTAAATAATTGCTCGACATTAAACACAAGGAGGTAACAAGCTCAGGGTTTGATTTTAACAGGGCAAGCGCAACAATTCCGCCCATGGAAAAACCTATAAATGGGCCCGGCTCTTGTACAATTTTTTTGCAAAGTTCTACCATTTGCAAAATGCTAGATTGCTCGGTGAAGGGTATTACGCTCGGTGTATAACCTGCATTTTGCAGTGCGTTAATTTGCGCTGCAAACATGCGGTGATTACACAGTGTACCAGGTAAAATATAAACAGGATTTTTGGCCACAAAAATTCCTTAATTTAACGTTTTTTAATAGAGTTCCCTTCAATTAATGAACCAGTAAATACCCGAACTTCTGCAGCCGCTTGAGGGTTTTCAATGCGCTCCATTAAAATATCAACAGCGGCTTTAGTAAGCTGTTTCATTGGCTGTTGTACTGTGGTTATTTGATAGTTGTACCACGAAGAGGCATTAATACCATCAAATCCTACAACCGACATGTCGTCGGGCACTTTAATGCAAAAGTTTTCTTTTAGTTCATCAATTACGCCAATTGCCATAGCGTCATTACTGCATATTATGGCATCGGGCTTGGGGTGTTTTTTTAACCATTTTTTAAGTGCGTCGCGTGCCGATTTATACCCATAATCACCATAAATAACCGGCGTGTCTTTAACGCCTAGGGTTTGTAAATAATTTTCGGCTATTTCTCTGCGCTCGTTTGCAACATCTGAGTCGGTAGGGCCGGAGATAATTAAATACGATTTATGGTTAGCTTCGTGTAATAAATCAATTAACTGTTTAATGCCTTTGTCGTGATTACAGCAAACGGTGTTTGCATTCGACTCAGGCACATGGCGGTTATAAAGCACAATAGGCGTACTGTGTTTAGCAAATAAGTTTAAGCTTTTACTATCAAAGTGAGCAGCTAGGGCAATTACACCATCAACCTGAAAGGTCCATATGTTTTCGAGTAATTCATCTAGCTCTTCTGCGTTATCAAGTGTAAAGAGCAGCACACGTTTATTGTGCAGTGCCAGCTCTCTGTTTAGCTCAGAAAGCACCTCTGGGTAATTCAGGTTTGCTTGCGATGACAATATAACCGCAACCATACCCGATTGTTTGGTGATCAACATACGGGCAATAGCATTCGGGCGATAGCCCATTTCATTGGCCGTTGCGATTACTTTTTCACGGGTTTTTTTAGACACACTAAAACCGGGTCTAAAAACACGTGATACCGCCGATTGCGATACGCCCGCTACACGGGCAACATCGTATGAGGTGACTCTTTTTTGCTTCAAGATTTACTTCCTATATCGTCTTACACGAATGTCTGCTTGTTCTTTGTGGCCTGCGAACCCTTCTGCAGCACATAATCGTGAACAATACTCACCAACAACCACCGAGGCTTGCTCTGTTACTTGCTGAAAAGTACATGTTTTTATGAATTTACCTACCCATAGGCCGCCAGTATAACGCGCAGCTTTACCTGTGGGTAGTGTATGATTTGTACCAATACATTTATCACCATACGAAACATTAGTTTGCGGACCTAAAAATAAAGCGCCAAAGTTTTGCATGTTCTCTTTAAAGTAATCGGTATTGCTGGTCATCACTTGCACGTGTTCAAACGCTAAGTCGTTGGCAACTTGCAGCATTTCTTCGTAGGTGTCACATACAATTACTTCACCGTGATCTTCCCATGCTACGCCTGCAATATCGGCGGTGGGTAAAATAGTAAGCTGCCTTTGCACCTCAGCGATTGTATCTTTAGCTAGTTGCTCTGAGTTGGTGAGTAAAATAGCCGGTGAAGTCGGGCCGTGCTCAGCTTGGCCGAGTAAATCTGCCGCACATAGCTCGCCATCTACACTGTCATCGGCAATAACGAGGGTTTCGGTAGGCCCGGCAAATAAATCAATACCAACACGGCCAAATAGCTGACGTTTTGCTTCGGCTACAAACGCGTTACCTGGGCCAACTATCATATCTACCGGCGCAATAGTTTGTGTACCAATTGCCATTGCAGCTACCGCTTGCACGCCGCCTAAACAATAAATTTCATCGGCTCCGGCCATATCCATCGCGACTACAATTTCAGGTGATGGCTTGCCATTAAACGGTGGAGCCATGGCTATTACGCGTTTAACACCCGCTACTTTAGCGGTTAATACGCTCATGTGCGCAGAGGCTAATAGCGGGTATTTACCACCTGGCACATAACAGCCTACGCTATCCATAGCGATATGTTTATGACCAAGGGTTACGCCCGGAAGAGTTTCTACCTCTACGTCTTTCATTGAGTCACGTTGTATTTGTGCAAAATTACGTACTTGGCTTTGCGCCCACTTAATATCGTTAATTAATTGCTCATCAAGTTGTGTATAGCAGGCTTTAATTTCGTCTTCTGAAAGTTTGAAAGACTCCGGAGTCCAGTTGTCGAACTTTTCAGAGTACTCACGAATGGCTGCGTCACCTTCGGTTTCAACATGCGCTAAAATATTCTCTACAATATCTCTTACTGATTGATTTTGTTTTTGTTTTGAGTCAATTGGTTGACCCTTTTTTAAATGCTTTATCATTGCTAGTGTCCTTAGTGAGTCGTTGTTATATACACATTTGATGAGACGTATTGGTTAAATAATGTCTTGCATCTAACTGCACTCTAATTAATAATGACTTCGAATGCAATATAGAATTTAGGTGAACAAATGGGATTTGATAAAACGCTTTTAGTGGGTAAAACCATTTTAGTGACAGGTGCAGGCAAAGGTATTGGTAAAGCATGCGTAGAAAAATGCGTAGATGCAGGGGCTCAAGTTATTGCAGTAGCACGTACCCTCAGTGATTTACAAACACTGCAGCAATACGCGCCTGAGCAAATAGAAATTTGGCCGCTAGATATAAATAGCGATGCTTTTTTTGAGCGTTTAAAGGCGCTAAAAACACTTGATGGGCTGTTAAATAACGCCGGTATAAATCGGGTTGCGCCAATGCTTGAGCAAACAGATGAAAATATTGATGACGTAATTGCGATGAATATTCGCAGCGTTTACAAAATTAGCCAAGCGGCACTGCCAGCGCTAATAAATTCTGGTGCTGGGGCGGTGGTTAATATGTCGTCGCAAATGGGGTTTGTAGGTTCACCTAAACGTACTTTGTATTGCATGAGCAAACATGCGGTAGAGGGGTTGAGCAAAGCAATGGCGGTTGAACTTGCCGATAAAAATGTGCGCGTGAACACCGTAGCCCCCACCTTTGTAGAAACCCCAATGACCAAACCCATGCTAGAAGATGCGACGTTTAAGCAGTTTGTTTACGACATGATCCCACTGAAAAAAATTGCCCAAACCGATGATATTGCCAATGCTTGTGTGTTTTTACTAAGCGGCCTTTCGGCAATGATCACCGGTACAAGTATTAAAATTGATGGCGGTTGGACCGCACAGTAACCAATTTAGGAGAGAGTAATGAGTGTATTTGCAGATAGGTTAGTACGATACGACGATTTAATTGCGTGTAAAAATGCCTTTATTGATACACGCTCGCCGGGGAGCGATCAAAAAGAAAACTTTACAATTATTGGCCCAGGCGTTGCCGAAAACCCAAATCAACATGTGCATATTTCTATTCCTCATGGGTTTAATATTGGTGGTGCGCGCCAACCTGCAGGGTGTTTAAATTCGCAGCATAGCCATTTAACTGAAGAAATTTTTGTAGTACACAGTGGTACGTGGGCTTTTTACACTGGTGTTGACGGTAAAGATGCCAAGGTAATTTTAAATGAAGGCGATATTATTTCGATCCCGATGGATATATTTAGAGGGTTTGAAAATGTTGGTGACGGCGTAGGCTATTTATATGCGGTACTTGGAAGTGATAACCCAGGTAGAGTACTTTGGGCTCCGCAAGTATTTGACATGGCAAAAGAATACGGACTAATTTTGCTAGAAAATGGCAGCTTAGTAGATACCACGTTAAATGAAACCATTCCCGATGGCGTAAAGCCAATGGCAGTCACCAGCGAAGAGCAAATAGCGCAGCACAGAGTAATAACCGATGAAGAGCTGGCACAAACAGTGGTTAAAGCCAGCAACTTTAACTGGAATAAACGCTCGTACCTAAGCCAGTTTGATGGCGTATATGAAGCGCCGTTAGTCGGTAATTTAAACGCCAAAACATGTATTCAAACACAGCTAAACTGGCCTCATGGCTTTAATATTTCTGCGTTAAAGTTACAACCAGATGCACAGGTTGCGCCTCATATTCGTTTTGAAGAAGAGGTTATATTTGTTCATCAAGGAAGCGTAACAATCGACTTAGGTGATGAAGTATTAACGCTTAACCAAGGTGATACTTTTTCAGTGCCTATTGAGCACGTAAGAGCCTATAGCAATAATAGCCAAGCCGACTGTGTGCTTTATATAACGCGCCGCCACGACGCGCCAAAAGACCCACAATTTGTTTAAACTTTAATGCTATATAAAATTTAAGGCACTTAGCTTGTTTTAGCTAAGTGCTTTTTTCGTGGTAAAAAACCAGTAACCAACATAGTACCCACAATAACAAATAATGCGCCGAGTAACGTATTTGGCCCTATTTGCTCATCTAAAATTAAATGCCCCCAAAAAATGCCAAATAGCGGAATTAAAAACGTAACCGTTAAAGCTGAGGTTGGGCCTATATCGTCAATAAGTTTAAAAAATAAAATATAAGCAAGTGCGGTACACACCACGCCAAGTGCTAATACGCCGAGCATAACGTTGGTACTAGGTATTTCGCGCATTGGCATAAAAAGTATAAGGGGCAGTACTATAAAACTGGCTGCCCACATAGAGCCGTGTGCGTTATCGAACGGGGCAAGCTTAGGGGCATTTTTTGTATAATGGGATGCAATGGCATAACACAGGGAGGCGCATAGCGCTGCTGCAATCGCAATAAGTGACTGACTATTTAATACAAAATGATTTTGCCCAACTAAAATTGCCACGCCTATTAAACCCAACAGCAAACCTAACACCATGCTTTTAGTCGGTTTGGTTTTGCTCCAAATAATGCCCACCACCGCGCCCCATATGGGCGTTGTAGAATTTAAAATAGATAAAGTAGAGGCGCTAATCGTTTGCGCGGCATAAGCAAACAGTAAAAAAGGTAGGGCGGAGTTAAGTGCACCAATTATAAAAAAGTGCTTTGTGTGCGCAGTAAACGCCAAGCGGCGTTTTAAGTACAGCGCCACAATAAAGAGGGTGAGTGCGGCAAAGCCAACTCTAAACTCTATTAACACCGCTGGGCCTAAGCTGTTTGCTGCCATTCGCATAAATAAAAATGACGCGCCCCAAATTGCAGCCAGAAAAAATAACCGAAGTAAACTTGCTAAGCTCATGATAGTATTTTAATTATACAAATTAATTTACAGAGTAACAGGCTTTGCATTAACTGTAAGCCAGATTCGGTACTCGCATATAAAAATAATAAAAAAGGAATAGTCATGAGCCGATATTTACTGATCACAGCAATTATGGGAGTGGGTTTATTAAGTGGTTGTGGGTCTACGCCTATTAATTTATATGATGACATAACCATGAAAAAACATGAGTACAATGGCATAAAAGCGTATAAAAAAGGAGATTATAAACAAGCCTTTATGTATCTAAAAGACCCTGCAGCACTTGGCTATAAAAGCGCGCAATACACATTGTCGTTTATGTTTTTAAAAGGGCAGTACTTAACACAATCCACTAACATGGGTATGGGGTGGTTAGGCGTTGCAAAAGAGGCTGGAGTTGAAAGTTGGCAGGCGCAATATAATACCTTTTATAACGCAGCCACTTCGGCGCAACAGCTTAAAATAGACGAAACCGTTGCGTTGTACATAAGCCAATATGGCAGTAAAGCACAAAAAATGACGTGTCGTCGCTCAACAACCCCAAGGCGCACGTTTGGCGAGATTAAAATTGATTGTAACAAACACGAGGGCACTGTGACTAAATACGAAGTGCAAACAAAAGAGTAATGCTAAGCGGTGGCTTGTTTTTGTTCAAAGTCACTTTTTACAATTTCGAGCGCTTTTAGTACATCCTCTGGAGCAACCTCGTGCTGCTCCAAAAGCATAATTAAATCCACTGCCAGTTTTACATGTGTAGGGGCGTTATCAAGTGGGCTGGTCATCTAAATCTTTCTTTTTTGAAATTTGGCTAATTGCAACATCAATAGCGGTTTGTACGCGCTCTTCCATGTGAATACGTTCACTTTGTGGTAAATAAAAGGCCATATCTACATCGTATCTAATATAACGTGGCGGCAATTGATTAAGTACCGTGCAACAAAAATCGGCCATTACATCTTCACTGTAAACTTTATCTAGTTTACGTTTAATGATTTCTTCAACTACAATTTTTTCGTAAAAGTTATGTATGTCGTCGTGCAGTCGCATCGTGCTAGCGCCTTTTATAGAGTCCGTTTATTTGAGTGTATACTAAGCACTAAAATAAATCGATAGCAGCTTTAAATAGTTGTTTATGAACATTAATTAACGCATTTAAATTACGTTGATAACCGCCACCTAAAGCGCACATAAGTGGGATGTTATGGGCTTTGCAGTAGTTAACAATAAAATGATCGCGCGCATAAACCCCTTCAAGCGATACGTTAAATAACCCTAGCTCGTCTTTTTCGTAAATATCAGCCCCTGCGTTATATAAAATAATGTCGGGGTTATGAATACGCACGCAAAATTCGAGGGCTTGTTTTAACGTTGTTAAGTACTCGGTATCTGATGTGTTTGCAGGTAGGGCGAAGTCGTAATCGGAGTGTTGCTTTAAGCGCGGAAAATTTTGCTCGCAGTGAATAGAGCAAGTAACTATAGCGTTATTATGTTGCGTAATTTGTGCCGTGCCATCGCCTTGGTGTACATCACAATCAAATATTAATACGGTATCGGCTTGGTTTGTATTGATTAAATGCGCGCCAGCCACAGCCAAATCGTTAAAAATACAAAAGCCACTGCCGTAATCGCTATATGCATGATGATAGCCACCACTTAAATTAGCGCAAAAACCATGTTTTAGTGCGTATTCGCTGCCTTGAATACTGGCCCCAACCGAAAGTAGCGTACGCTCTACTAATTTGCGTGAATACGGGAAACCCATTTTTTTAATTGCTTTATTACTGAGCGTGGCGTTTAAAAAATCATTTATGTAGCCTGGGCTATGGCACAGTGCAAGCTGCTCGGGCGTAGCTTTGGTTGGTGTATTAAACTGTGTAGCCCCAAAGCCTAAGCGTTCTATTTCTGCTTTTAGCATTTGGTATTTTTGAATAGGAAAACGGTGGCGTTCAGGAAGCGTTAAATCACTGTAAAGCGGGTGGTAAAAAAGCTGCATTAGCGTAATTGTTGTTTTTCGACTTGTTGAATTTTATCTTCGGTGGCCGAAATAGCTTTACGACAACGGCCTAAACGCGCATGCGTGGTTAAAATTTCCATATTAAGTTTTTGCGCTTGCGCTGGGCTGGCTTTTTCCATTTGTAGTTTACGCTCTTCAATCATTAACACTAAGCGTCGTTCAAACTCATGGTTTTGTTTAAGCTCGTCGTATAGCTCGTGCGACGATTGCATTATTTTTTTTACGGCTTGCTTATAAACCGTATTTTTGGGTCTAGGTTTGTACTGGCTTTTGTTTTCTTTTGCCCAGATGGGGGTCGATTTAATAACACTAAATACAGCTTGTACTTGATTACCTATGCGCTCGAGTGCATAAGCATAAGCATGGCGATGATCAATTGGTGGTAAGCTGGTAATTTCGTCTTCAATTTCTGTTACGTAGTCAGTTAGGTTCATGCTTTTAGTACTAAATACGCCGCGGTCAAATAAACTAGGCTGCGCCTGCATATAGCGGTTTTTAGAAAACAACTTTGCGCTATCAAATTGCTCAGCTTGTTGTTTAAGCGTAGCAACTTGTTGGCGTAATTTATCTAACGCGTGGGTTTGCATTTACAAATAAGCCTCGTAAATCAGTTTTAATGCTAGCAGTATAACCATAGTGTTAAAAACAGGGCGAATAAACTTACCGCCAAAGCGAATGGCTGAGTGAGCGCCAATCCAAGCACCTAACATAATAAAAAAGCCCATGATAAGGCCTAATAAAAAGTTTACATGACCAAGTGCCACAAAGGTAATAAGCGATATAAAATTAGATACAAAGTTCATTGAACGGGCTAAACCACAGTTAAGCAGTAAGCTCATTTTATAAAATAAACTATTAGATGCGGTCCAAAAAGTACCGGCGCCTGGGCCTGCTACGCCATCAAAAAAACCTAACGCTAAGCCCTGTAACCACTGCTTTAGTTTAAGTATTGCTGTTACTTTTGGTAAATCATCGCCCTGTGTGGTGCTTAAACTACCAAACAAGCTATAACAGGCCACCATAATAATAATGATAGGCAAAAGCTTATTTAAAAATTCAATACTTAAGTGATCGACTATTAACGTACCAATCACAGCGCCTATGGCTGTAGCAAAAATGGAATTTGCCCAAAATTTAGGACTAAATAGATTTTTTTTATAATACGTGTAGCTGGCCGTTAATGAGCCAAAGCTTGCCGCAAGCTTGTTGGTGCCAAGCGTTACATGCGGTGGCAAGCCTGCGGTGAGTAGTGCAGGGACTGTTAATAAGCCACCGCCGCCGGCAATTGCGTCAATAAAGCCAGCAGCAAGGGCTGCGGCACATAAAACTGCCAGTGTTGTGGGATCTAAAGCAAGTTCAAACATTAATAATCTATTTGTCTTTTAAAAGGTGGTAAGGTGTCGAGCATGGCTTTGCCGTAGCGCTTGGTAATTAAGCGTCTATCGAGAATGGTTATACGGCCTTCATCGCTCTCTTTTCGCAGCAGTCTACCACAGCTTTGTACCAATTTCTTTGCTGCATCGGGCACCGTAATAGACAAAAATGGATTACCGCCTTTACTTTGTACAAATTCGGCTTGGGCTTCTTCTATTGGTGATGTAGGTACTGCAAACGGTATTTTTGTAATTATTAAGTTTTCTAAATATTTACCAGGTAAATCAAGCCCTTCTGAGAGGCTTTGCGTACCAAATAAAATACTACCTTTACCGATATCAATATTTTGGGTGTGTTTTTTTAATAATGCCTCGCGCGACATTTCGCCTTGCACTAATAAGTTAAAACCTTTTGTTCTAAGAAACTTAGCCACATGGTCCATTTGCCAGTACGAGGCAAACAACACCAAATTAGCTTTTTTTGTGTTTAAGTACTCTGGCAATGTTTGCGCTATATGGTCACTAAATGCTTTGTCGGTTGGCTCAATTTTACTTACCGGGATACGCAAAGTGGCTTGTTTAGGGTAATCAAACGGAGAGGGCACTTTAATAAACTTAACGCCTTCTTCTTTTGCTAAGCCGCTTTCATAAGCAAAGTGGTCAAACGAACCGAGGGAACTTAAAGTTGCCGAGCATAGTACCGCCCCTGCGCATTCATTCCATAGCTTGTCTTTTAAGTAGTAGCCAACTTCGATAGGGCAATCACTTAATAGGTGATCGTGATGGTTTTTATATTCTAAACGTTTGATCCACCTTGCGTGAGGTGTGCCTTCGCCTTTATTTGCATAGCTATACCACAGCTTATTTAATTGCTCTAAGCGGTTTATATAGTGCCCGCTTTCGGCCAAAACAGGGTCGGCAACGTAGGGTTTTATATCGCCATCGCTTACATCTTGAGTGAGGGTATCGTGCATTTTATTTAAACAGCGCAGTGCATCTAGTGTGGCGTCACTTATATCTTTAGCTTTGTTGTGCAATGATTTTGGTATTTCGCCATGCTCAAAACGATATGTATCGTCTTTTGAGTATTCAAAGTCGGCATTATCAAGAATATCACGTACCACTTTTAAGTCTTTATTAGCATCGTTAATGCTATCGCACAATTTGAAATTTTGACCAATGGCCTTTTGACCTACTAATACTTTAGACATTTTGCCACTAAATTTAGTGAGCTTATCGAGCCAATCAATGGTGCCTTTAATAGTGGCCGCTGCCGATGAAAAGTCGCGGGTAATATGCGCAAGGTGGTGAGCTTCATCTATGACATAAATGGTGTTATCGGGCTCGGGTAAAATTTTACCGCCCCCTAAATCCAAATCTGCCAGTAGCAGTGAATGGTTAATAACAAGCACATCCATTTGCATAAGCTGATTACGAGCAAGCTGAAACGGGCAGGTTTGATGGGCTTTCATTTGGCGTTGGCAAGCGTGTTTATCGCATGCGATTAAGTTCCACACTCTATCGGGTATGGTGTCGGCCCAACTATCTCTGTCGCCTTGCCATTTTTTATTTACATAGGCATCGTAAAGGCCTTTTAAACATTTAGTTTCCATATCACTTAGCGGCGAGGTAAGTGTGGGCATAAACTCCATTTGCGTTTGGCTATCGCCATTAACAGCGTTATGTAATTTATGGGCACATATATAGCGTTGCCTACCTTTTACTAGGTCAAACTTAAAGTCGAGCCCAGAGTGTTTTTTAAAAAAAGGCAGCTCTTTTGCTATTAATTGTTCTTGTAGGGCCACGGTAGCAGTAGATATAACCAGCTTCTTTTTTTGAGCAAGGGCAAGCGGTAACGCGCCTAAACAATAAGCAAGCGATTTACCAGTCCCTGTGCCAGCCTCAATAACACATATTCGCTGCTTTTTATGGTATTCGCCAGCCAGTGTTTTTGCTATTTCGGCAACAAGGTAGTTTTGGCTACTGCGGGGGCGGTAATCACTAAGGTTACTAGCCACATGCTGGTGTACTTGCCTAATTGTTTTTTTTAGTTGGTCAGAAAGCATGGGGAGATAAACCTAAAATATGTATATAATTACAGTGTATGGATTTTAGAGTTATAACCGTGTAACTACAAGCAAGGATGAAATTAATTTAGTAAATTAATGCGGCAATTTTTTAAGTTTATAAATTACTCCCTATTATGGCCTGTTTATATTTTGAGGTTGAACAATTTTCAATCCTTAACGTTCATGGCTCTAAAGTAGAAAAACAAAATATAAGTAAGGTTTATTGATAGTGTATTTAACATCTGGTTTTGTACTTTCTGCACAAGCGCACGATAGCGCTCAGGGTTTACAATATGAAATTTGGTTTGCTACCGATAATGGACCAATAAAGACAATTTCTGAGAATGAAACTGCACTATTTTTTATAAAAAACGCAGATGAAAAAGCAGCTAAAGCTATTTTATCTGCCGAATCACTAAACTTTTTAATTAAACCTCTTTCACTTAAAAATTTTCAGCAGCAAGATATGTGTGGCTGTTACTTTTACTCACTCAAACACTTTTATAGCGCGAGCAAAGCGTTAAAGAGTCGCGGTATTACACTTTATGAAGATGATATAAGGCCCATTGAGCGCTATTTAATGGAGCGCTTTATTAAAGGCGGGGCGTGGGTCACGGGTAAACGAGTGGATCATGCGCATTACACTGAAATTTTAGATGCTAAATTAAAAACCAATGGCGATTATACGCCCGTGCTTTCTAAGTTGTCACTTGATATAGAGTGCAATGAAAGTGGGGTGTTGTTTTCTATTGGCTTGGTAGGCTGTGGTTTAGATTGCGTAATCATGATTGGAGAGCCTGAGCATCACGAACCAGTTATTGGTTATACTATTATATGGTGCGCAGACGAGGTTGCACTATTACAGCAACTTGTAACACTTATTAAGCAGTGCGACCCAGATATTATTATTGGGTGGAATGTTATTGAGTTTGATTTTGCAGTTATTTATGAGCGCTCTGTGGCACTTGGGGTAAAACTATTACTAGGAAGAGGAAACCTTCCTTTATATGTTCGAAAAGGCCATTTTACACGGGTTTCTATTCCCGGGCGCTGTGTAATTGATGGCATTGATACTCTAAAAAATGCCACTTATAGTTTTGAAACTTTTTCACTTGCTAATGTAGCTAAAGAAATTTTAGGCGAGTCTAAATTAATTGAATCTAGTAATAGCTTACAAGAAATTATTCGTCAATTTAATGAAGATAAACTCGCGCTCGCTAACTACAATCGCCAAGACTGCATTCTCGTTAATAAAATATTCGATAAGCTAAAACTTCTCGATTTTGCTGTTATTCGCACACAATTAACAGGCCTTGAGCTGGAAAAGCGCGGCGGCTCAGTGGCGGCTTTTGTAAACATGTATTTGCCTTTATTACATCGCAGCGGTTATGTAGCACCTAATATGGGCGACCATGGGCTGACGTTTGAAAGCCCAGGTGGTTATGTTATGGAGTCGGTACCGGGGCTGTATAAAAATGTCATCGTGCTTGATTTTAAAAGCCTGTACCCCAGTATTATGCAAACCTTTTATATAGACCCGCTTGGACTAATAGAAGGGATTGAAAACCCTGAAAACAGTATTGAAGGGTTTAATAACGCATTGTTTTCAAGAGAGCAGCACCATTTACCAGCGCTTATAAAAAGCCTAGCGCTACAGCGCCAACGGGCAAAGGATAATCACGATTTAATGCTATCTCAAGCGATTAAAATAATAATGAACAGTTTATATGGTGTATTAGGCTCACAAGGCTGTCGTTTTTATGACCCTCGACTCTCAAGCTCTATTACTTTGCGTGGTCATGAGATAATGCTGCAAACTAAAAAGTGGATTGAAGAGCAAGGTTATAGTGTTATTTACGGAGATACAGATTCGACCTTTGTAAAATTAACGGATGATTTAAGTGTTGAGGCGTGTAATAAAATAGGTAAACAGTTAGCTAAACACATAAACACATTGTGGCAGCAAAACATACACGCTAAACATAATTTAACTAGCCATTTAGAAATAGAGTTTGAATCGCTTTACAGCCCATTCTTTTTACCCACCATAAGAGGTAAAAGTGTGGGGTCTAAAAAACGCTATGTAGGGCAGTTAATAAAGCCGGATGAATCAAAATTGGTTTTTAAAGGCTTAGAAACCGTAAGAAGTGACTGGACTAAACTGGCTCAACAGTTTCAATTTGATTTATTTACCCTCCTTTTTGAGAAACCAGAGCAAATAAATGACCTTGTAAACGATTACATTAGTAAACTTTTACACGGCGAGTTTGATCATTTGCTGGTTTTTAAAAAACGTTTAGGTCAAAACTTAACCGACTATCAAAAAAATATCCCTCCACATGTGCAAGCAGTAAAAAAGTTTCAGAAACAAAATAGTGAATTTACGCTAAAAAGAGGTGAATTTGTTACATTTGTTTACACAACCCACGGTGTTGAGCTGTATCAAGGGCTGCATAGCTACGACTACCCATTGTATATAGACAAACAAATTGTACCTCTATTAGAAATGGTTACGCAATTTGTTAACGTTAACGTAAACAGTTCCGAGCTAAAACAGTTCGAATTATTCTAGCTTGTACCTATTAATGCAATTTTTGATTACATAATCCACGCTTTAGCTTTATTTTTGTACAGCTATTCCTCATCTAAGCTAAAAAACAATAAAAAACCCTTTTTTAATTAATATTTGGTTAACAGTAGTTGGCTTTTAGATATTTTTTGTTTAGTATTTGGTTTAGTCGCTGTTAACAAACTGTGACAACAAAAAATAATTAAATAATAGTCGCTTCTAACAAGTGGTGACCCAGGGAGAATCAAATGTTAAATAATAAAGTTTCAAAGGCAGTTCGCTTAGCGATTGCATTTGGTGCAGTATCAACAGCTGCATTTTCGTCAAGTTCATTTGCTGCAGAAGAAGAGTCTGCAGAGAAAGTAGAACGCATCCAAGTAACTGGTTCACGTATCAAACGTACAGATTTAGAGGGTGCTTCTCCGGTAGTATCTATTACTTCTGCTGATATCAAGCTAGAAGGTGACTACACAGTTGCAGATGCACTACGTTCTAGTTCATTAAACTCATTCGGTTCGTTCTCAGAGCGTTCTGGTAGCTCAGCACAATCTCAAGCAACTATCAATTTACGTGGTGCTGGCTCACGTCGTACTTTAGTACTTTTAAATGGCCGCCGTTTCCCAGGTTCACCAACACTAGGTGGCGCTTCTGCTAACCTTAATGCTATACCAATGGCAGCTGTTGAGCGTATCGATATCATGACTGAAGGTGCATCTTCTATCTATGGTTCTGATGCAATGGCAGGTGTTGTTAACGTAATTATGAAAGAGAATTTTGAAGGTTTAACTTTCAACATTGGCGCGGGTCACCGTGACCAAGATGAAGGCACTACTTCAACTGAATTTTCTGTAGTTGGTGGTGTTTCAAACGATAAAGGTAACATTACATTCTCTTTTGACCACCAATCTCGTAAAGGTATTTCAGATGCTGACCGTGACTACACTAAAGCTCAGCTTGGTGATTTAGACGGTGATGGCGACATTGAAGCTTACACTGCAGATACTGTAGGTTGGTCTTACTACGGCGCTACTGTACTTTCTCCAGATTTTGCTACAGCGTCAGCTTCACTTTTATGTGATGATTTAATCTCTGAATACGGTGAAGATACTTTCCGCCGCGTTGATGCAAACGAAAGTTGGGGTCCAGGCTCTGAGTACTGTATGTATGCGTTCGCTAACGTATCTTACAACACAGCTTCAATTGACCGTAACACATTATATGTTAGTGCTAACTACGAGCTAACAGACGACATTGAGTTCTTTGCTCAAACAATGTTTGTACAAAACTCTTCATTTGGTCGTTACGCTCCACCGGCTGCACCATGGGAAAACATGTCAGCTGATAACCCGCACAACCCATACGGTGAAGACGGTGCATATGGTTTATTCCGCTGGGTAGGTATAGGTACACGTGATGGTAACGTAGACGATTACAACCAAGATTTAACAGCTGGTTTACGTGGTGATTTAGATTGGAACAACGCTTCTTGGGAAGTTTACTACCACCACAATAAAGCAGATAACAAATCTGTGGGCGAGTACTACCTTTCTTACAGCGGTTTAGCATACAACGAAGCTAACGATATCGATTTAGGCTCTGATGAAGGCATTGCCAACATGAAATCGACTACGTTACAAAGCTCTGCTTCTACTTTTGACCAATACTTTGCTGGTTTAGGTTTTGACTTATTTGAACTACCAGGGGGCGCTGTTGCTCACTACGTAGGTGTTGAGTACTTTGAACAAACTTACGAAGATATTTACGATGGTCAATCTGAAGCTGGCCTAATCGGTGGCTCTGCTGGTAACTCTTCAATGGGTGACCGTGATGTTACTGCTATCTTCTTCGAATCAGTACTACCAGTTTCTGATACAGTAGAAGTAAACTTAAAAGCGCGTTACGATGATTACTCTGACTTCGGTGATAACCTTGCTCCTGCAGTATCTGCTCGTTGGCAGGTTGCTGATAACGTAGTGATTCGTGGTTCATACTCTGAGTCGTTCCGCGCGCCAGGCCTAGATTTACTTAACGCAGCACGTACATTCTCAGCTGAATCTGCAATCGATTACTCTGCAGGCTCTACTACATCACGTCAGTACGATACGTACTACACAGCAAACTCAGAGCTTGAAGCGGAAGAGTCAGATTACATCAACTTAGGTGTGGCGTGGGATGTAAACGACAACTTAAGTTTTAAGTTAGATTATTTCCAACTTTCTATTGATAACGTTATACAGTCTAAATCTCTACAGGGCTTATTATCTGATGAGGCAGCTGGCCTAATCACTGCAGTAAGTGCTGATACAGATACGTCTAACGAAACTTTCTACCTTAAGCGTTCTGCTTCAGGTACGCTACTTGAAGCGGGTACTTCTTACTTTAACGGTGCTGGTTTTGAAATTGAAGGTTTTGACTTCACTATTAATGCAAACGTAGAGACTGATTTTGGTGATTTCCGCTTTAACAATGTTAACAGTGTAACACTTTCATACGATTCTGAAGTGGGTGGTGTTGTACAAGATACTGCTGGTTGGTCTGGCCAACCTGATCTTAAGTCAGTAGCAACAATTTCTTGGTCACTTGATGATCACACAGTATCTTGGAACTCTACTTACACAGCAAGCACGTCTGAAACTGAAGTTGATGAAGATGGCGATGGTTTCTACGAGCAATCAGGTGATTTAGACAGCTGGTTAATCCATAACTTAACTTACAGCTACAATGCAGGCCCTTACGGCGCTGTAACGTTTACAGTAAGTAACTTAACTGACGAAGACCCAGTTCTTTCTTCAGCTGGTACATGGGATAACCAAGACCTTTACAACAACTTTGGTCGTGATTACCGTGTAAACTACTCAATTAGCTTCTAATATTAATTAGAAACAGGTTGATATATAGGGCTGAATTTATTCAGCCCTTTTTTTATGGGGATTTTTTATGGAAAATTATTGGAGTGAGTATTGGTCTCAAGGGTATTTAACTTCATTTGGGCAGGATATTAAGAAAAACTATACAGGCAAGCTCAAGCAGAGCTGGACAGGTTTTGCTAGTGAGCTTAGTCCACAGTGTAAGATACTAGACATAGGCACAGGCAATGGCGCACTGGTACAGCTTATACACGATAGTAGTAAAGATCAGCTGAGCTTTATTGGTATTGATAAAGCAACAGTGGCAAAGAGCGTTACAGGCGTGCCCGACTCTAGTATTTTATCAAATATAAGTGCAGAGTCCTTACCTTTTGAAAATAATGAATTTGATGCGATAGTGGCTCAATTTGCAATTGAATACAGTGAGCTTTCGAGGAGCATTCCTGAATTATTTAGGGTATTAAAACCGGGTGGGTTATATCAAATTGTTTGCCACGAAATAGATTCAGATATAGTTAAACCAAATGTGCTTATATTGGAGTCTGCTGTACGTGTACGTAGTGACTTGTTAACTCCTTTAAAGCAGCTAATTGATGAGCTGAAAAAAGATGATAATGCTCAGGTCAATAACTTGATAAAAACAATAAATAACCTTATCCAGCTTGAAAGGCAAGTACACCCTCACGCAGTTAATGGAACACGGTATCCCGACTTTTTTCAGTTTATTTTGAATAATAGAAAAATTGATTTGCAACGCGCTTATCAATTATTTACTCAAGAGCTCGAAGGGCTGATCTTTAGGTTAAGTGACTTAAAGCAAGCGGCGTTAAACTCTCAGGATATTAGCCAGTTGTTATTGTTAGGCGATAAAACATTTAAAGAGGCTTTAGTTGACTCTAATAATGAATATATCGGAACGCTTTACAAAGGACGCAAATAGCTAGCCCCATCACTCAAATTTGTTCTGTTCTGCGCATTAATAATCTAGCAGCTTTGATGGCATTCCAAAGGCCATACGAGCTGCAGCTCCCGATTTCTCTACTTTTTGGCGACTTGTTAAACATTGTTCTTGGTCACCTTGTCATTTATAAATTTTAAATTACCTTGTTAACACCTTTAAAAATGTAAATAAGTAGAAGTATTTTGCGTTTTATTTTTAAAAATGCATTGTGCCGATTATTGGTATATTCATATTTTATTTTTTGTCCCCTTTATCGAAATAAACTAATATTAATTATATTTAAATTGATGTGAATTATTGGTTTTTAATATGTTGACTATGTTTATATATTGATACTAACATTCACAAAAGAAGCGATACTTTCACTTCTTAAGCTATTTATTTAATGGCTAAAATAATAAATATATAAATAAAATTATTTCAGGGAGAATCCAATGTTAAATAACCAAGTTTCAAAAGCGGTGCGCTTAGCGATTGCTTTTGGTACGGCATCTACAGCTGTATTTTCAGCAAGTTCAATTGCTGCTGAAGAGGGAGTTGAAAAGGTAGAGCGTATAGAGGTTACCGGTTCACGAATTAAACGTGCAGATCTTGAAAGCGCTTCACCAGTGAGCATTATTACTACTGAAGATATGAAAGTTCAGGGTATTTCAAATATTTCCGATGCGTTACAAAACCTTACCGCTCAGTCGGGTGGATTAACTGCTGCTGTAAATAATGGCGGTAATGGTAATGCAACTGTTAACTTAAGAGGTATGGGTTCATCACGTACATTGGTACTTGTTAATGGGCGCCGTATGATTGCCTCAGGTACTGGTGCATCTTCTACCGTGGATCTGAATGCCATTCCTTTTAGCGCTGTAAAACGCATAGAAGTTTTAAAAGACGGTGCATCGGCTGTTTACGGCTCTGATGCTCTTGCTGGTGTGGTTAATATTATCATGCGCGATGACTTTGAAGGCTTTGAGCTAGATGCCAGCTATGCAGAGACAGGTGAAGGTGACGGTGAAGAAGCTAGCTTAAGCAGCACCTTTGGTGTGAGCAGTGATAAAGGTAATGTTGTTGTAAACGTTGGCTTTTACGACCGTGGTACTGTACGTGCCAGCGACCGAGATTATTCAGCATGTCCATACGCTGAAAGTGGCGGTGAGCGTTTTTGTGCCGGTTCTGGTAACTCTTTAGGTATGAATGCAATCTTAGATGATGGTAGAAGAGTTCAGTTTGAGCCTGGCGGTAACGGTTCATCAACTGATACTGGCTATCACACATATGTGGGTAGTGGCGAAGGCAACGATACCTATAACTACTCTTCTGCTTCATACTTATCTACGCCTGCAACTCGTTATAATGTGAGCGTGTTAGGTAATTATGAATTAGCAGATAACTTAAACTTTTTTGCAGAAGCGTACTACACAAACCGTACCTCAACGCAGCAAATGGCACCAGCACCTATCAACTACACATACAGTGTTGATGGTCGTAGTTGGGTATTAAGTCAAAATCCAGAAGTTTACCCATTCTCAGGCTTGTATGATTTTGCAACTCCTGGCGACAATGTAGACATGTTACCACTGCGTCGTATGTCAGAAATGGGTGGCCGTGTATTTGAGCAAGAAGTAAATACAGCACAATTTACAACTGGTTTAGAGGGCTTTATCGCTGATCAATACGCTTGGAATGTGTTCTATACATATGGTCGAAATAGCGCTATTGACCGTTCTAAAAACTACATCAACGTAGACAAAATGATAGCGTCAGTAAATGAAAACTGTGAAGGTGTCTCGGTTACAGGTTCGCCTAGTGACTACACGGTTACAGGCAACGATGCATCTGCTCCATGTATTAACTACTTCGGTGAAGGCGCGCTTTCACAGTCAGATGCCGATTACTTGCGTTACACCGATCAGGGTACTTCAGGTACAGAAATGCACCACTTAGGCGCTTCAATTTCGGGTGATTTATTTGAAATGCCTTCTGGTGTTGTTGGCTTTGCATTTGGTCTAGAGCACCGTGAAGAATCAGCATTTAATCAACCAGATGCATTCTCTTCATCAGGTATCGGTTCAGGTAATGCTGTACAGCCAACTTCTGGTGGCTATAAAGTTGACGAAGCATATGTAGAGCTTGTTGTTCCACTATTGAATGATTTACCACTGGTTCAGTCTTTAGATTTAGAAGCTGCGCTTCGCTACTTTGACTACGATACATTTGGATCAGATACTACTTATAAGTTAGGTCTAACTTGGCGTATGACAGATGAAGTTATGCTTCGCTCTGTATTATCAACAGCATTTCGCGCACCAAGTGTAAGTGAGCTTTACGGTGGTCAGTCAGATAGCTTCACCAATTATACAGACCCTTGTACTGGTTTTGGTGGTGCTGGCTTTGATTCTAGATACCAAACAGCCTGTGCTTCTGACGCAGCAGCCGGCCTAATTCCTTCAGATGGTACGTTTGCACAAAACAGTGGTCAACTTCGTGCTGTTGTTGGCGGTAACCCAGACCTAGGTCCTGAAACTGCTGATACATTTACAGTTGGTCTTGTTGTTGAGCCTATTGAAGGGCTAAGCTTTACTGTTGATTACTACGATATTGAAGTAGATAACGTAATAAGCTCTGTTGGTATTACGACTAAGCTAGATAAGTGTTATAGCGCGGGTGAAGAAGGTGGACAAGGTGGTTCTTTTGCACTTTGTGAAGGTGTTGTACGTGATGCAACGGGTAACTTTGATGGTACTCCATCACTTGATCAAAACCTTTCAACTTGGAACCTATCGGGCGTAGATTTCAACGCTCAATATAGCTTTGACGCTGCTGGCTTAGCGTGGAGAGCTGATTGGGAAGCTTCTTACATCTCTAAGTGGGAAGTACAAGAGTTTGCTGGTGAGCCTATTCAAGATTACGTAGGTGTTGCATCAAGTGGTTCTGGCTCAATTCCTGAGTGGAAACATAATGTAAGCTTACGTGCAGCCGGTGATGATTGGACTGTTTCATACAAAGTGATGTATGTAGATTCGCTTGTTACAGAATCAGTTGCATTATTTGATGGAGACCCTGCGGATTACTATTCACCAGAAGCTGACTCGTTTGTATCACATACACTAAGTGGTACTTACCAACTTAACGAGCATGTTTCGTTACGTGGTGGTATAGATAACCTAACAGATGAAGAGCCTCCATATTACAGCGATTATGATGATGCCAATACAGATACTACGTTGTATAAGTACATCGGTCGTAACTTCTTTGTAGGTACAACTATTTCATTCTAAGCATAAGCTTTAATGCTAAGGCCGGTATATTATCGGCCTTTTTATTATTTAAGAGAACATATGCAAAGCCAAGGCATGTCATTTCAAGATGTAAGCAACTTAATCCTTAAGGAAATTAATAATAATAATTTCCTTAAGGCATTAAAAATTGCTAATTCGATTAAAAGTAATGAATCGAGTATTGTAGCGCACCTTCATCACTTAAAATCTATAGCATACCAAAAGAAAAAAGATTATATATTATGTTTAGCCGAGATTGAAAAAGGTATTAAACTAAGTCCACGTCATTTTCATTTAAATGTAAATAAAGCAAAATTATATAACTTGTTGGGTGAACCTGATAAGTCAATAAAACAATATTTAAATGTATTGGCTATATATAGTGACGATATAGAAACACTTTATAATATCTCTGTTTTGTACTTTAAAAAGAATGAATTTACTAAAGCAAAAGAATACATTGATAAAGCATTTACACTATCCCCTCAAAATGCAGTTATTCTCAGTGCAAAAATAAAAACAGACTTAAAGCTTGAGAAGTTTACTGAGGTCGATAGGCTCACAGATGATTATATTCGCAATTTTGGTGCTGATGCTAGTATTCTCAATAGTAAAGGGTTGGCTTTAAAAGCTTTATGCTTTTGGGATAAAGCAATTATAACTTTTGAGCAAAGCTTAAAATTAAGCCCAGGTTTAGTTGAAGCTAAGAAAAATATGGCCAGCTGCTATCACTTAGCCGGGAAGTTTAAAAAAGCCAAAGCAATATATACAGAACTAACATCTATCAACCCGCTAGATTTAGACAGTCATCATTGGCTAAACCAAATGCTATGGGAAACTGCAGACTCTGGTTTTTTATCCTCATATAACCATGCTTTAAAAATAACAGGAAAAAATACCGCACTGGAAGCTGAGCTTGCACAAAAGCTTTATACATCGGGTAAGCAAACTGAGGCTTACAAAATAGCAAAGCAAATACTCTCTCAAAGCAATTGCCCACAAAAAGCGTTTTCTATAGTGGGTGATTACGAACGTGAAAACAGCTTATTTGATGAATCTTTAGAGACCCATTTAGCTGCCAGTAATAGGTTTAAGAATAATCACGCATACATAGAATTAGCCAAAAGCTACATTGCGATAGATAAACCAGATCACGCATTGAACATTATAAATAAGTTATTAAATCAAGACGAATATAACCAAGAGTACTTGTGTATTAAAAATACAGCACTGAGATTACTAAAAAGCGAGCTGTACTCATATTACTGCAATTATGATTTATTTGTTATGCAGGAGAAAATAGCAACACCTTCTGGCTTTGCTTCTATAGATGATTTTTTAACTGAGCTTAAAGGTACGTTAAAACAGTATCATTATTATCAAAACCATCCTTTAGAGCAATCTTTAGTGAATGGTTCTCAAACCGCAGAAAAGTTATTTGATTATCAACTGCCGATACTAAAAATGCTTAAGCAGGAGCTATACGAGTTAACGTCATGCTTTTTATCAAGGCTTCCAAAAGATAATCAACACCCTTTTTTAAAAAGAAATGTTGGTGATTTTAAAGTAACTGATTCATGGTCGGTAATTCTGAAAGGTAAAGGTTTTCATAAAAATCATTATCACTGCCAAGGTTGGATGAGTTCACCATTTTATGTATCTATACCCACGCTGATATCTGAATCAACCAACCAAGAAGGGTGGTTAAAGCTAGGTGAGCCAGGATTTAATATGCACACTAAGCTTTTACCTGAGACAACATTAAAACCAGAGGAAGGCAAACTTATTCAATTTCCATCCTATTTTTGGCATGGGACTAATACCCTAAATAGTGAAATGGAACGAGTAACAATTGCTTATGACATACTCCCTCAACACACTTAAATTAAGGATAAACAATGAAACATCTTTGTACCGTATTATTAGTAATTTTAGCTTCAGGTTGCACTAGTGCAGCAGCACTTAACGCCAGTGAAAGCGATGGCAAAATATGTAAACTCGAAAAAACCACAGGTAGCAACATTGCAACAAGAGTGTGTAGAACACCTGAACAAATTGCTTACCAAGAAAAATTAAGCCAAGAGGCAATGAGAGAGATGACCCGTGGTAGTGTAAAAATTGATAAATAGACTTTAACTTTATAAGTTTATTAACCTCTATTAAAAAATTAATAGAGGTTAAATATTTTTTATTTGATATTAAAGTCCATTACTATACTTATTCTATGCTGATTTCTCATGCTAAAGTATTTTCTTTTATACCTTTTGCTATGGAGTAAAATTGCTCATGGTAAAAATATATTGTTGGGTTTATACTTGCTTTGAAACTAAAAAGTTAACTCCAACAAGCAAGAGAGATATAAATGAAAGAAGTTCGATCTTTTATTAAAACAGCATCATTAACTGAGCTAGAAAAAGCACAACAATTAATCACTGATGCGATTGCAAAATATACTGAGCAGCTACAAGCTAAACAGGAAGTGTTGGATCTTTTAAAAGAAAAAGGACTTACGTTAGAAGATTTACAAGACGGTACTGCAGATAAACGTACTAAAGTAAGAGCTAAGTATCGTATTGAAGTAGATGGCGAAGTGATTGAATGGACCGGTCGTGGTCGTCGCCCTAAAGCGTTTGAAGGTGTTGATTTACAAAAGCACCTAGCTTAATAAAGTAACAGAGAAGCTACGGCTTCTCTTTTTAATGGCGTATAACTTAATAACTAAACTTAGGCTAAGGCTTACGCTTTGTACGCTAGATTTAATTGGCCAAAACTTACCTTAAACTCCCCGCAGTCGCTTAGTATTTGTTAAACTGCATTTCTGGTTATTCTATTTACTATTTTCATGAGCTATAAATTAAGGCCGTATCAGCAAGAGGCCGTAGAGCGCACCGTTTTACATTTTCGAAAAACAAATGATCCTGCCGTGATTGTACTGCCTACCGGTGCGGGTAAAAGCCTGGTTATTGCAGAGCTTGCGCGAATTGCTAAGCAAAAAATTTTGGTGCTTGCACATGTTAAAGAGTTGGTAGAGCAAAACGCACAAAAATATAAAAGTTTTGGTTTAGAAGCGAGTATATTTTCAGCAGGGTTAAAAGAAAAATCACTCAGCCACCAAGTTACTTTTGCCAGTGTTCAGTCTTTATCGCGTAATTTAAATAAATTAAATGAGCATTATTCTTTGCTTATTATTGATGAGTGCCACAGAGTAAATGGTGATAAAAAAAGCCAATATGGAAAGGTTATAAATACGCTCAAAGAATATAATCCTCAGTTAAAAGTATTGGGTTTAACGGCCACACCTTATAGATTAGGAATGGGGTGGATATACCATCATCATTACCATGGTTTTGTAAAAGGTAATAAAGAAAGTCCATTTAAAAACTGTATATTTGAATTACCGCTCAGGTATATGATCAAACATAATTACTTAACGCCGCCAAATGAAGTGGACGCGGCAATTAGTCATTATGATTTTTCGTCCTTGGCTACTAATGCGTTTGGTCAATATACGACTGATGACATGAATGCGCTTTTAAAAAATAGTGAGCGCGCAACGCAAGCTATACTGAAGCAGGTAATACAATACAGTGAAACCCGCCAAGGCGTGATGATATTTGCGGCAACGGTTATGCACGCGCAAGAAATTTTAACTTATTTACCCGCAGAGCAAAGTGCCCTTATAACTGGCGATACCCCAAATGCAGAACGCGATAAATTAATAAATCAATTTAAACAAAAAAACATAAAATATCTCGTTAATATTTCTGTTTTAACCACCGGATTTGATGCGCCGCATGTTGATTTTATCGCTATTTTACGTCCCACCGAATCGGTTAGCTTATACCAGCAAATTGTTGGCCGTGGGCTTAGGCTAAATGAAGGAAAAACAGACTGCTTAGTTATAGATTACGCAGGCAACGGCTTTGATTTATTTCACCCTGAGGTGGGCGATAAAAAAGGTGATAGCGATAATGAGCCCGTTCAAGTGCTTTGCCCTGGGTGTGGGTTTGCAAATATTTTTTGGGGAAAAACCGATGCTGATGGCAAAGTAGTTGAGCATTTTGGCAGGCGCTGCCAAGGTTTATTAGAAGATGACGAAGGCCATAAAGAGCAATGCGATTATCGGTTTAGGTTTAAAGAGTGCGAACAATGTGGCGCTCAAAACGATATAGCAGCTCGTAAATGCCATGATTGTGGCGCAGTAATGGCCGACCCCGACGACAAGCTACGTAACGCCCTTAATTTGAAAGATGCGTTAGTACTGCGCTGTAGTGGGTTATCAGTGGTAAAACTTAAAGATGATTTAATTAAAATAACCTACTTTGATGAAGATGGTGCAAGTTGCGATGAGGTATATAACCTTGCCAGTAAAGGCGGGCAGTATATTTTTAATAAACAGTTTGGTAAACGTCTAGGGCAGGGGCAAGCGCCTGTCGAATTTAAAAGTGCTGAGCAGGTAATTAAGGCACAGTTCGATTTAGTGCACCCCGATTTTGTTATCGCGCGTAAAAGTAAAAAGTATGGCTGGAAGGTATCTGATAAATTATTTGATTACACTGGCAACTTTAGAAAAGCTAATCAGTTAAGCGGTTAAGCTTAACTGATTTTTGTTAAGCGGCGTCTTCGTCCATTAAACCCCAGCCATCGCCATAGCCATTGTAACTGTTAGCAATACTTTCAAGGTATTGCTCTGCTTGGCCAAGCAATGTGTGCTCTGGCACCATTTGTACATGAGTAATCACTTCCCACACGCCAGTGTCTTTACATTTTTCAACGTTTGCGCTTTGTACTAATGCATCAGAGATTATTTCTTTGGCAAATTTTTCAGCATCAGCTTGTTGTTCAAATAAAATGAAAAAATCGATTTGGTGCATTTTGCTTAAATCAACGCCAGCAGCGGCTATTTCGGCTAAAAGTTGGCCGTTATCATCATCAGGGAATTGCATTAAAAACTCATTTAAAATTAATTTTGTATTCGTAGCCACTATTGTAACCAAAATATTGCTTTAAAGCGTATTAATTTTGACTTTATAGGCATTAAAGGGGAGTGAAATTTGGTGCAAGATTACCATTAAGTTAATGTGTTGCTCATTATGGCTATGGTAGTATGTAACTCATTGGTGGTTAAATTTTAAAGAATAAAAAGTAAGGATATTTACTTGTTCAAACAGTTATTACGTTTTGTGTTTTTTTTAGCTTTTTTTATAAGCACTCAAGCCAGCGCTGAGCAAAGGGTAATTGAAGATTACGAAATTAAAGGGATTAGTGGCGAGTTAGAAAGTAACGTTGAGCTATATTTAAAACAACTGGTTGGCGAAAAACCCACCAGAACCTTGCGCCGCTATGCTAAAAAGCAAGTGCAAAGCAGTATTAAAGCGCTGGGGTATTACAACCCAACGGTAGACATTGAGTTTGATAAAGACGACAAAGAGCTTATCGTTAAAGTAGAGCGCGGCCCTGCAACGCGCATAGAAGCTATCAATATAACGCTTAATGGTGAGGGTAAAAACGACTCGCAATTACAAAACGTTATTAAAAACTTAAATTTAACCCAGGGCGATATTCTTAATCATGGCAGGTACGACTCAGCTCATAAAAAAATAGAGTCAATGCTATTAGAGCTAGGCTATTTTGATGCTAAATGGCCAGCCCGAAAGCTTGCGGTATCAGTGCAAAAAAACAGTGCCGTTATTACATTTAATATAGATACCGGCGTGCGCTACACGTATGGCAATATAATCATTGCCAGCGAAACCCCCGCAGAAAAATACATTCGTTCACTTGCACCTTTTACCCAAGGGCAAGCTTATAAAGCCACACAAATTGCCGATTATAACCTTGAGCTCTCAAGCACACCGTATTTTGCAAGCGTGCGTATTTATGCCGATATACCAGCCAGAGCCAACGGACAAGTGCCTATAAATATTGATGTGCTACACAAACCTGCTAATAGCTACGAAGTAGGCGGTGGCTTTAATACCGAGCTGGGCCCGAAAGTGCGTTTTAAATGGAGTAAACCCTGGATCACAGAAGATGGGCATTATCTGGAAAGCAATTTAAATGTAGCTGAGAAACAGCAAGATATTTCTATGGCATACACCATTCCGGTAGATGACCCTAACGACGATTTATGGCGTTTATCAGTGGGTTACAAGTTAGAAGATGAACTTGCCGATGACATATACAGTGAAATACTGACCGGTCAACTGCAACGCCAATGGTTAACTGAAGATAAATGGGTACGCACGGCCTTTTTACGTCGTGACCAAGAAACATACCGCATTGGTGATGAACCAGAAGAAAGCACCGAAATGCTTATGCCCGGTATTAGCTATGCCCGCAAAAAGTCAAAAGGAGGCACAACGCCTTATTGGGGTGAGCAGTGGCTAATTTCGGCCGAGTTTGGTTTAGATGATGTACTTTCAACCACAAACTTAGTGCGGGTGCAGCTGCAGCATGCGTGGCTGCGAACCTATTTAGATAAACACTTAGTTTTTTTAAAAGCAAACGTGGGCGCCATGCTGGTCGATAATATTGAAAACGTCCCTTACTCGCTGCGCTTTTATGCCGGTGGTGACCAAAGTGTACGTGGCTTTGCTTATCAGTCTATTTCACCTGAAGATGAAGACGGTGATTTAATTGGTGGTAAATACTTACTAACCAGTACTATTGAATACAATTACCAATTTGCACAAAATTGGCGCGCCGCTTTATTTGTTGATGGCGGTACCGCCACAAATGATTTTTCGGACGACTTTGAAGTGGGCGCAGGCTTTGGCTTTCGTTATTTAACACCCATTGGCCCCGTAAAAGTAGACCATGCATGGGGGCTTACTAAAGAAAGTAAAAGCACACGTTTAAGCATTACCATAGGGCCAGAAATTTAATGTCAGTATTTAAAAAAATATCCGCCGCCGTCATCGGCGTTTTAATCACGCTTGCCGTTATTATATTTTGCTTGTTATTTACTGCGCCCGGTAATCAATTTATTGCTTATAGTGCCAATAAAATGGTGGACGGCTTACATATTGAGATTAAAAAAGGGCGCTTTTTATATAACAACCCGTTTAATGTGAGTTTTAAAAACCAAAGTACAGATTTTAAAGCGCAGCAGCTTAAAATAGATTTATTTTGGTGGCAGTGCGATGGCCTATGTATTGAAAATGTAAGCGCGCGGTCAATCAAACTAGCCCTTGGCAATGCACCCGAAGCCACACAACAGAGCACCTCAGAGCCATTAGCTAAAATTACGTTTCCCTTTAATATTGCCGTTAAAAATGTAGCAATAAACGAATTTGTATTAAATCATCCAAGTGCTGATGTAACCGTAAATAACTTTACCCTTGCAGCGAAAGCTGAAGATGCAACCTTAGCACTAAAAAGCCTAACTATTAGCGATGTATTGGTAAAGCTTAAAGAGCAACCCGCCTCATCTAATCAAGCAACGGCTAATCAAGGCCAAGCGCTACCTGCGTTACCAGATATAGAATTTACATCGCCCCTTAATTTACGGGTAGAGCAGTTTGACGTTAAAAAGGTGGATATTGAGCAAGGTGAGCAAACTCACACAATCGAAAATATAGTGCTTGTATTAAATGTAGAAGATGAAAAAGTTAACGTACAAACGCTTAGCGCGCAGTATCAACAATGGCAATTAAATACAGAGTTAACTAGTGAGCTTGCAGGTAACTTACCATTAAACGCGAAAGTAGCGCTAAACAGCGACTTGCACCAAGCGAATTTAGCGTTAAGTGGTGATCTATCTGATTTAAATATAAATTTACAAACGACTGGTCAGTACCCATTAAATTTAACGGCAATGGCTAATTTAAAACAAAAAAATTATCCGTTTGAACTTACTGGTAAAGTTGAGCAATGGTTGATTGACGCTCAAAGTAACGAGCTAAAAGTAAATAATGTTGATTTATCAGCTTCGGGTAATGCGGATGATTACACACTAAGTTTAAAAGCGCATAGCCAATTAGGTGCCTATCCAGCTGTAGTATTAAACACGCAATTAAACGGCTCGCTTAGCCAAGCGCAGTTAAGTACCTTAAGCCTAAAAGCAAACGACAGTAGTGCAATATTTAAAGGTAATGTTAATTGGCAAAAGGGCATACAAGCCGATTTCACCGGTTCGTTAAATAGCTTAAAAGCACAATACTTAACAGATGCGCTTACAAGTAATATTTCTGGCCAGCTAGAAGGGCGCTTTAACAGCGAAGGGCAAAACTGGCACTTGCAAATGGATAATACACAACTTGCAGGTACACTGAACCAAACACCGCTTGAATTTGCCTCAAACTTTACACTTAACAATACGCTAAAAGCCAACATAGACAGCCTGTATTTAAGTAGCGGTGCCAATAAATTAACCTTGAGCGGGCAGGTTGACGACACCTGGCAGGTTGACGGAAAAGTAACACTGACAGGAAATGAGCAAACTAATCTGCCATTCGTTGCAAACGGTAAGGCCGATTTAAAAGTTAGAGGGCCCCGTTTAACCCCCGCCGTTGATTTATCGTTATTACTCGATAACTTTATGTATAACGACATAAACGTTAACAAACTCGCCCTTAACGGTCAGCTCGATACAGCCGCAGATTGGCAAACCGATGTGAGCTTAAACGTAGGCTCAGCAATGGTTGCTGATCAGGTAATTAATAGTGTTGAGCTAACTGCCACTGGCGATAAAACTGATCATCAGCTGGTGGCCGCCATAGATGCAGAGCAAGGCGCTGCTGAGCTTGAAGTAACCGGTAAGCTCAATAATGACGTGTGGAATGGCTCGCTCAGTAATATAACGCTAAGTGACAAAAAGCTCAGCTTTAGTAATAGTAAAAAAATTGCGGTGATGTTTAATACCCAAACCAGCGATTTTGATGTGAGTGCACATTGCTGGCGCTCAAACAAAAGTGAGCTATGTATTAATACCCTTGCGCAAACTAAAAACTTAGGTCAATTTAATGCTACGTTGAGCAATTTAGCGCTTGAAGAGCTTAAACACTTTTTACCAGATAACATGCGTACGCGTGGAGATATAAGCGGCGACTTTGCTGCAAATTGGAACGAGGGCGCATTAAAAACACTTCGCGCTAATTTAAATGCCCATGACCTTGTTGCTGTTCTTACCTCAGAGGAAGACCGGTTTAGATTACCCATCGAAACGCTAAAAGTCAGTGCCTACACTGACTCTCAAACGGGTAAACTAGAAGCCGATTTACGCTCAAGTGTGCTAGGTAAAATAGCCACCAAAATTAATATTGATGATATTCAAAATCAGCAAACATTAAACGGTCACCTTAATATAGATAAAATATTGCTATCAGACTTACATCCATTTCTCGAAACCCTTGAGCAATTAAAAGGCGATATAACAGGTAACGTGGCAGTTGCCGGCACTTTGCAAGACCCACTATTAAATGGTGAGCTAAATGTAAGTGATATCAATTTAGAAGGTGAGCAGTTGCCGGTGGTATTGCAAAAATCTAATGTAAATATTTTATTTGATAAAACCACCGCCACAATTAAAGGTAATTTAAACGACACCCAAGGCGGTAAAATCAACCTAACCGGCGACGTAGATTGGCAAGGCGCCCAGCCTGAAGTAAATGTAAGCGTTAACGGCGAGCAGTTTTTTGTACGTGCGCAGCAAGGCGTTACGTTTAAAGTATCGCCTGATTTAACTATTGGACTTGCAAATAATGCATTAAAGCTGTCTGGCGAAGTGATTGTGCCTTATGGCAGGGTAATGATTGAAGAGCTGCCAGAGGGCGCCGTTCAAGTGAGCGACGATGAGATTATTGTTGATCAACAAACTGAAACGGCAGAAAACGTGCCGTTTGATTACGATGTAAATTTAAAAGTGATTGTTAAAAACGATGTAAAAATAGAATCGTTTGGTCTTGAGTCGAAAATAGCGGGCGATTTAGCCATCAAAATGAGCCAGGGCGCCCCTATAATTGCCACCGGCGAGCTAAATTTAATCGATGGTACGTATTTAGCTTTTGGCCAAGATTTAATTATTAGTACTGGGCAAATAGGGTTTAGTGGCTCGATTGAGCAACCGTTTTTAAATATTAAAGCCATCCGTAATCCAGACACCACAGCAAACGATGTTGTGGCAGGTGTTACGCTTACTGGTAACGTTGAGCAACCTACCTTAAAAGTATTTTCTGAGCCGGCAATGGATCAAGCACAAGCACTGGCCTATTTACTCAATGGGCAGCCGCTAGGCGAGGGCGACAGTTCAAGCGATGCCATGCTTACTCAGTTATTGCTCTCACAAGGGGTGAGCCGCAGTGAAGGCGTTGTATCTAAAGTTGGCGAAACCATTGGTTTATCTGATGTAAGCTTAAGTTCAACGGGCTCTGGCGATAGCACTAAGCTTGAAATATCGGGATATGTAGCGCCTAGCTTACAAGTTAAATACAGCGTAGGGGTATTTGACTCGCTCAGTGAGGTCGCTATTCGCTATCAGCTGCTTTCGCAATTTTATGTAGAGATCACCAGTGGTTTAAATCAAAATGTTGATTTACTCTATAAGTTTGATTGGGACTAAATAGGCAGTATAAGGGTTATATGAAAGGATTATATTTAGCAGCACTAATAACAGGATTAACTGGCTGCGCCCAATACACAAAGCAACACGCGGGCACTCAACAAACCCCAATCCGTAGCGCAAGCGAGGTAATAAAGCACGCTAAAGCGCACGAATGGCGAAATGTAGATAGGCAAAATGTTTTAAAAATTACGCTGCCTACAGGGGCGGCTTATGTTGAGCTTAACCCACAGCTTGCAGCTAAACATACTGCGCACATAAAACAACTTGCACGAGAAGGCTTTTATAAAAATACCCGTGTTTATCGTTTTGTTGAAGGGTTTGTAGCACAAGGTGGCGACAGCTCAGGCAATAAAGCAATTAAAACGGCTAATAAAACTGTGCCTGCAGAGTTTTACCATAGCACCGCACAGCCGCTTAAAATTACAGAGCTACAAGGCGATGGTTACGCGCCTGTAACGGGGTTTTTAAACGGTTTTGCTGTCGCACAAAACGCCTCTAATACACAAACTTGGCAGGTACATTGCCACGGTGTGTTTGCCATGGCGCGTGGCAATGAGATAAACAGTGCAAGCACTGAATTTTTTGTCACCATTGGCCAAGGTCCGCGCTACCTTGATAAAAATATTACCGTATTTGGAAGAGTGCTTGAAGGTATGCAGCACTTTAATCGTTTACAGCGTAAGCCTGTTGCTAATACGCCATTTAACCCAATTACAAACATTGAGGTGTTAGCCGATATTAAGCGTGATAAAAGTACCTTTAATGTTATGAAAACAGACTCGCAATCATTTAGAGAATTGATTGAGGCGCGAAAAAATCGTACCGAACCTTGGTTTGTATACGCCCATAATTATGTTGATGTGTGCGCAATGCCTATTCCGACTAAGCGCATTGACTAGCTTATAACGGGTATAAAAAAGGAGCTTAAGCTCCTTTTTTATGGTGATATTTAAGTCGATTGGTATTACTGGCGATTAATTTTTACCGCAAAAGGCGTATCGTTATAGTGCGTTGAACGATAAGGATTTATATCCAGCCCACCGCGGCGTGTATAACGCGCATAGACTTCAAGCTCTTTAATGTTTAACTGCGTGGTCAAATCACTATAAATACGCTCTACACATTGCTCATGAAACTCATTGTGGGTTCTAAATGAAATTAAATAACGCAAGAGTGCCTCATGGCATATTTGCTCACCAGTGTAACGAATAATTATACTGGCCCAATCTGGTTGCGAGGTAATTAAGCAGTTAGATTTAAGCAAATGGCTATGCAGGGTCTCAGTAACCAGGGTGTCACTTTTTGATTTAAGTGAGTAGGCGTCAATATCGTAGTTATCTATTTCAATATCTAAATCGTCAATACATTGCCCAGGTAATGGCGTGCAAGGTAAGCAGTTATAGTCATCAGGTGCGTATAACGTTACCGCTACATCGCTATTTACCGCATTTGATAAGTCTTCAATTAAATGCTGTCTTACCACCTCAGTACTTTCAAAGCGGGTTTGATTAAAGCTATTTAAGTAAAGTTTAAACGACTTAGACTCAATAATATGGCTGCTTTGGCACGCAAAAGTAAACAGCGCCACGGCAACCTGCGGTTTACCTTTAGCGTTTAACCACGAAAGCTCATAACCTGTCCAAATATCTTGGCCTTTAAAGGGTAACTCGGCTTCGTCAATATTTAAAGCATCACGATTTAACTTGCGGGCAATAGGAAAAAGCAAGCTAGGCGAATATACATCTACATATTCAGTAGATTGTCCTAACACACTACCTTTAAGGTCTGGAGAATTGCTGTAATCTGTCATGTTTGCTCTTAAATAGTTACAATAGGGACATTATATCTAATTTAAATGAGTTTCGCAGTATGTCTGTTGCAATGCAAATGGCCCAACTTCACACGCAATTTTGTGAAAAAACCGTTAAAAACACCGCTAAATATCCGCTTATGGCGCACGATGAACAATGGCCTAGCCCTTGCGAGTTTGGCGAGGTAGACGCACAAGGCAATATTCAATGGAAAAGTGCTTTGCAAACCCCCGCAGGTTCATTATCAGATTTAGCTAGCGCGCTTGAGCTGAGCTTCCCAGCAGGGGTTGATGAGTTTTATGGGCACATGTATGGCGGTAGCATTTTAGCCAGCATAGATGGTCACCGTGTGGAGTTATTACAAGCTTGGAATAAAGATGATTTTGAGCTGCTGCAACAAAATATTACCGGTCATGTATTAATGAAACGAAAATTAAAACAGCCAGAAACCCTATTCATTGGTTTAACTGAGCAAGATGACTTACTGGTTACCGTGCAGGTAAATACCGGTGAGGTATGTTTAGAGTACGTAGGTAAAAAGCCGCATCATGTACTTGCACCCAATATAGAATCTTTTTTAAAAGCGCTTGAGGTTTAGATTAATTAAACTAATGTGCAGTAATCGTTAATTTTTGTGCAGGATAACCCCTGTGCAAGACGCGTTAAAGGTTGCTTAGTTATTACAGAAAAAAGTAACGATATTGTAGCCTTACTCGCGGCCTTTACTTAATTTAATTGAGCATTAAAAAATCAGCTTAGTGCATGCATTAAGCTGATTTTTTATAAGGTGTGTAACTTTATTTTGCAAAGTGCAGGCTTTTAGTTACTGAAAATCCCACGAAACATTAGATACTAACCCACATGGCTCACACCTAAAATCAAATAACCCAAACCACGGCTCTGGCAATTTCCACTCACTATTGCAGCTAGGGCATTTACGCTCAAGTTCTGAGGCTTTATCTACACCGCCTACACGGTATAAATAATAATAAACCGGTTTTTGAGTTAAAAAGCGGATACGTTTAGCAATGTCTTTACCGCGGCGATATAAGTCACTTTGTGTGCTTGATATTTCTTCAAGCGCTGGAAATTCACACCGAGTAGCGCCGTTAATTTGTATTTGATCGCAGGCTTGCCAATCTTCTTGCCATTTTAAGAGTGTTTTATAATCCCCATTTGCAATGGCCGGAATAGTAAATAATGGCACGGGTAAAAAGTCATCACCACAATACAGTGGGCTACAGGTATGCACATAGGTTGTGTATAAAATATAGCTTGAAGGCGATTTACAAGTATCGGCACCGTTTGAGTGAATGTCTTGGCCAATAACTTTTATTTTAGGAGCAAGTAAACCTGCACTGTGCAGCTTCTCAATACTGTGTTTTACAAAAGGGCTATTATTTAATGGGTGCATGGCGTCTTCGGTTGGGCACATTACACGGGTAATAAAATAGCCATCTTTTAGTACAGTTGGGAATTCTTCACCCATAATTTGGCCGTTAAAACGCAGTGCATTAACTAATCGGTTAATGGCTTGCTCAGCGTGCTCTAGGGTGGTGTCTTGGTAGCAGTCAAACGTTAAATCAACAACGAACATTTATAGTCTCAAATTATTTTTGCTCTAACAGGGCTAGCAACCTATCGAGTTTTTTCTCAATGCGATCGAGTTGAGATGTTTTAGGCTCAACGATGCTCTGCTCAGGGTTTTTCATTAAATTATGAATTGAATCAGGGTTATTTTTATATTGGCTTACTGCGGCAATAATAACCGGCATAGGCACAGGTTGTGCTAAACGGCTTTTAGTTAGGGCAACAGTAGGGGTTTTGCCTTCATCAAGAAGGACTTTAATTGCATCAAATACAACTGCATTCATTAGATTTGTAACTCTTTAATATATAAGCGCAGCAAGTGTTTGCTGCGCGGGTGCTATAGTAGCAACAATACCAAGGCGCATAAAGCCTTGGTATAAGCAGAGGGGGGATTATACCAATTCGCAATAATACTTAATCATTTTGCGGGGCTAAACGTGTCGCTACCTGTGTTAAAAATTTTTCATTTAGAACAAGCAAATAGTGAGTTCTTGCTTAGCTATAAACACGTTTATCGAACCTCAAAATAGGTCGCATAATTAAGCAAACTAGTATTACTTACCTTCTTGGCGAAGCCTCACATCAAGTTCATCAATTACTTCGCTCCACGCGCCATCTTCTGCTAGCGATTCTGCTAAAAAATGCTGCTGTGATTCATCCCAAAAAGGAGCTTGTTGTAAAAGCGTTGTGTCTTCTAGTGAGTGAGAAGCAATAAAATCGTCAATCTGTTGTTCTGAGCTAGGTAAACCCAATTGTGCAAACAACGTTTTCATATCGTGTTTTGTCGTATCCATATTATTACTCCATCTGATTAAATTAAACCAAGCTTAGAGCCAGACTATAGGCTTTGCTAGTTAAACTCTCGCTGAATTGACGGTATTTTTGCTTTAGGTATATAGTTAACTTGCAGTATAGATAAACATTTTCGCCATACAATTACCAATTACTTTATATACGGTAAATAGTTTGGCAACGTTGAGGGTAGTAAAGCAAAAAGGATACACAATGACAGTCACCTCTAATGAGCACACATTAAGCGTACAATACCTTGCCCCTGAAGATATAAGCACTGCAGGGAGTTTAATCTATCAGGCCTATCATGATGATCCGCTACTTCAAAATTTATTAGGTTATGATCAACATAATATGGCTGCCTACGAGAAAAAATTACGCTCAGTGATACGCGAAGAGCTCAGTGCTTTTTGGCAAGAAAAACTGCCATTAATAGGCTTGTACCGCGATGATAAATTAAAAGCGGTGGCGTGTGTATTTGAGTCAAGCAGCCAATTACAACCAGAGCGTTATTGGCATTGGCGCTTAAAGTTAATGCTGAGCGCAGGGTATTTGCAAACCAACCAACTCATAGAAAAAGAGCAAACAATACGCACTGCGCTTAATGAGATTGGCGATTACTACTATTTAGCGTTTATTGCGGTAGACCCGCACGTGCAAGGCCACGGGCTTGGGCGCTACCTGTTACGAGGCTTAGATGATTTAGCAACTAAAAATACAGGGGCTAAAGGGCTTGCCGTTTTTGTTACACGCCAAGAGCATAATACGTTTTTTAAATCAGAAGGATTTAGCACTTATAAAGCACTTGCCTTTAATAAAGTATCCGGAGAGCTTCTTTTTAAACCATATGCAAAGTAAGTCTGTAAGCGATAAGCGCCATTACGGACATATGCCCGTAAGATATATCTTACATTGACGTGCGCATTATCAGTTACGTTCGTTCATAAATGCAGCTTTAAAATGGTAAGTTTTTGTTTGATATAGGGTTTTGTATTTTTTCATATATATTACGAAAAATTAATTTTGTCTACCTAGTAGGATGAAACCCAAACTCGCGTAGTATTTAACTTGTCAAGACGACATAGCTTAATGACTAAGCTACTGCCAAGGATACGGAATAGGCAACATAGCAGATGCTAGCAGGAAGCATAAAGGACAAGTTAAAAAGGGCGCAAGGACGAACTAGGAAGTGCATGAAGCGCTTAGTAGTTGGAACTACTTAAGGATATTTACGGATGAGGCTACAGGAAGTAGCAGGAGCGTTAGTTTACGCAGGATGGCCAAGGCGGCAAGTGGAAAATGCAGGATGCATTTAAAGTGGCAGGAGCTACTTAAAAGGATGACCAAGGATGATGCTACAGCAAGTAGCCAAGCGTTAGTTTACGTGGGTTAGCCAGGATGGTTATGGATTTTGCAGGACGCAATGTTGAGGGTAAATAGGGTTGTTTACTCGTTCAGGGGATGATAATACGGATTTTGGGTCAAGGATAACAAGCAGGATGCTGTAAGAGTGGGGCGTAACTTTTGTTACGCCTTAGTTTTATTTATTAACTTATTTTAGTGGTTTCACTTTAACCCCACCGGTTTTAACGATTAGAGTTAAATTTTGTGTGGCGGCACAACAACGCTTTTTAGCATTTCATTTTCCATAATTAAAATACCTTGATAGGCATTTTCGCCATCACTTGAAAACTCAAACATAAATTCGCTTTTGATCCCAGGTTTGCTATTTTTTAAAATGCCAAAGCGGCGTTTTGTGCACGCTACGCTCATTAACTGAACCTGTAATTGCTCAGCTTGGCGCGCGGCATGACTGTTAGCAGCTTCTGCTACTTTTCGATTTAGCCAAAATAAGTAAATTACAGTGCCAATAGCGATAAACGTCCACAAAGTAGCCATTAAGAGAACAACCTTCCAATTGCGCGAGCGAGCGTTTCGCTGCGATTTTCTTTACGTAATAAGCCTAGTAAGTGTGGGCGTATAGTGGGTATTGCAACTAAATCAGCAAAGATACTGGGAAATAGCTCGGCAATTTGCTGGTGGTGCGCACAATTATCCATAAAAATATGTAAGCGCTCAGGCTCTTCTAGTTGAGAAAAGCATCGCCCTGCAATCGTTAAAAGTACATCTGAATCAGTGCCAACAGATGAGCTTAATGCAGCATCTACTAGTTGTGTACACAGCCCTTGCGCTTGGCCTTTTGAAAGTGAGCGCAGTGCGGCAGTTAGTGCAATTGTATCGTTATTTTCAATGGCAGTGTGGCCATAGGCGACTAAAAGCTCACTGAGTGATGGCGGTATTTCTACATGTTCAAGCATGGCGCTCAAAGGCTGCAATACCTCTAGTGGTAAATGCGGCCAAGCTTTTTGCAAGTTTGCTAAGTTGTTGTCGTTATTTAGGCGCAGTGCAAAATCGGCAATCCCTTGTAGCGCAACGCTTTGCCAATCATCAAAACCTAAAGTGCCACTAAAGTATAGCTGCGTGTGCTCGTAATATTTAGAGGCTGGTTGCTTTAACAATACTTTAAGTTGGGCGTTAAAAGCCGCTAATTTATTTGCATTAGGGGTAAACACATAAGGGTTATTATCTAGCTTACCATCGGCTTGCTCGCCGGTAATCTCGCTGCCTAGGGCTTCAATTACCATATTAGCGAAATGATCGCGGCTCGCGCTCACTAATTTACTTTGCTCATCAAGTGGAAACTTCAAAAACCATACATAAGGTTCTTTACTTGCTTTGCTATCCCAAAATTGAATAGCCAGCCATGCATGCCCCGCAAGCGGATAAGGATAAGGAACTTGCGCTTGCTCAATAGCTAAAAACTGTTTTTTATCAAGCTTAGTAATATGCCTACCAATATCAAAAGCACGCCATTGTGTACCGGCGCCATCTAAAAGTTGGCCAAGTGTCGCTATGTGTTCGCTCATCGTTATCTCAATTGTTTTTACTGCAAAATTGCCTCAATTATACGCCATAGCAGGCATTGAGGGAACAGGGTATAATTGCCCTATAACGTAAAAAGAAGAGTGGTTATGTATCAGCAAACGCAGGCTTATTTAAACCAATTAAGCACACTTTTAAAAAAACATAAGCTGTGGCAAAGCACGCCAATAGAGACGCATAAATTACAATCTCAAGTGCCTTTTTGTCACGATACTATGGCATTTGAGCAATGGTTACAGTTTGTATTTATTGAAAAAATGCAGCAATTAATAACGCTTAACCAACCATTGCCGCAAAATTTTGCCATTGCGCCTATGGCAGAAATGGCGTTAGTGGGTAAAACGGGCAGCGGCGAAATTATAACGCTACTTAGTGAACTTGATGCTTTTTTAGGTAAGCCCAATGACTGAAAAGGTAGAGCCTATAGAGTACGGCGAGCTTAATATTCTCTACCAAGACGAATACTTTGTTGCCATAGATAAGCCCGCAGGCTTATTGGTTCATCGCTCTTTTTTAGATAAACACGAAACTCAGTTTGCAATGCAGATGCTGCGCGACCAATTAGGGCAACATGTATTTCCGGTGCATAGGCTAGATAGACCAACATCAGGTGTGCTGCTATTTGCTTTAAGTTCAGAATCTGCCCGAGACATGAACAAGCTATTTATTGAAGGCACTATTACAAAACGTTATTTAGCGCTTGTACGTGGTTTTGCGCCTGAATCGGTGTTTTTAGATAAACCGTTAAAAGAAGAGCTTGATAAAATAGCCGACAAATTTGCCACGCAAAATAAAGCGCCACAAGCGGCGCAAACGCAATTTAATTGTCTGCATCAAGCCACGCTACCAATTCCTATTGGTAAATACCCCACGGTGCGTTACTCGCTCGTAGAGTGTTTTCCAAAAACAGGGCGAAAGCATCAAATTAGGCGCCACCTTAATCATTTATCAATACCTATTATTGGTGATGTAAATCATGGTGATAACCAGCATAATCAATTTTTTAGGGAGCATTTTGCACTGCGGCGGTTAATGCTATTTGCAACGCAGCTTAGTTTTGTGCACCCTTACACGCATAAACCCATCGTAATTAAAGCGCCACTAGGTGAAGACATGCTTAGTATATGTAAGCAACTAGGTTGGCCACAGCAAGAAAAGGATTATTAATGGCACATATTAGTATTTTTGTAGGCAGCGTTAACGGCGGTGCAGAACGTTTAAGCTATGATGTTGCAAATACAATTGAAAAAGCGGGGCACACTGCGAGCGTTATTAGTGAGGCCTCACTTGATGATATTAAAAACGCCTCACATATATTAGTTGTTACCTCTACCACAGGGCAAGGCGATGTACCTAGCAATTTAGCAGGGCTCTACTTTGCTATGAACAGCACATTTCCGATGTTAACTGATAAGCCATTTGGTGTTATAGCCATGGGCGATAGATGCTACGGCGATACGTTTTGCGGTGCAGGGCGCAGCTTTGATGAGCTACTACGTGACTTGCAAGCTAAGCCGGTAGGAAACCGTTTAGAAATAGATGCCTGCGAAGACTTTGAGCCATGGCCTGTAGCAGAGCCGTGGTTAAAAGCATGGCTTGAAAAATTACCAGCTTAGTAACACTAATGCGCAATAATACTTAATCATTTTGCGGGGTTAAATGTGTCGCTACCTTCGTTAAAAAATGCTCATTTACGACCGCATGGATGCAGAAGGCAGAGCCATGCAGAAGCAATTGCCGAGAACAACTAAATAGCGAATTTATTGCCTAGCTATTAACACGTTTTTCCGGCCTCAAAATAGAGCATTTAATTAAGCGAATTGGTATTAACTGCTTATATGTACAAAAAAAGGAGCGCATGCGCTC
>NZ_PNCY01000060.1:0-1273 GCF_005887105.1 Pseudoalteromonas sp. S2893
AATAGCTGAAAACTAAACACTTTTCTTCAGGCATTAAAAAAGGCCACCGAAGTGACCTCTTTTTAGTATTAATTAGCTAGGCTAATTATTACTCTACGATAGTTGCTACAACACCAGCACCTACAGTACGGCCACCTTCACGGATAGCGAAACGAAGACCTTCGTCCATCGCGATTGGCGCGATTAGAGTTACTGTCATCTTAACGTTATCACCAGGCATTACCATTTCTACGCCTTCTGGTAACTGTACGTCACCTGTTACGTCAGTTGTACGGAAGTAGAACTGTGGACGGTAACCTTTGAAGAAAGGAGTATGACGACCACCTTCATCTTTAGAAAGTACGTATACTTCTGAAGTGAATGTAGTGTGTGGATTGATTGAACCAGGCTTAGCTAGTACTTGACCACGTTCAACGTCTTCACGCTTAGTACCACGTAGAAGTGCACCAATGTTCTCACCAGCACGACCTTCGTCAAGAAGCTTACGGAACATTTCAACACCAGTACAAGTAGACTTAGTAGTCTCCTTAATACCAACGATTTCAACTTCGTCGTTCACGTTGATGATACCAGCTTCAACACGACCAGTTACTACTGTACCACGGCCTTGGATTGAGAAAACGTCTTCGATAGGCATGATGAATGGCTTATCGATGTCACGCTCTGGCTCTGGGATGTAAGAATCTAGTGCTTCTGCAAGCTCAACGATCTTGTCTTCCCACTGCTTTTCGCCTTCAAGTGCTTTAAGAGCAGAACCTTGAATTAGTGGTAAGTCATCACCTGGGAAGTCGTACTCAGAAAGAAGTTCACGAACTTCCATTTCTACTAGCTCAAGTAGCTCTTCGTCGTCAACCATGTCACATTTGTTCATGAATACAACGATGTAAGGTACGCCAACCTGACGAGAAAGTAGGATGTGCTCACGCGTTTGTGGCATAGGGCCGTCAGTCGCAGCTACTACTAAGATAGCGCCGTCCATTTGAGCAGCACCAGTGATCATGTTTTTAACATAATCGGCGTGTCCAGGACAATCTACGTGTGCGTAGTGACGAGTTGGTGTATCGTACTCAACGTGAGAAGTTGAGATTGTGATACCACGCTCGCGCTCTTCTGGAGCGTTATCGATTGATGCGAAATCTTTAGCAACACCGCCGTATACTTTTGCAAGTACGTTAGTGATTGCTGCAGTTAGTGTAGTTTTACCGTGGTCAACGTGGCCGATTGTACCAACGTTTACGTGCGGTTTTACGCGTTCAAACTTTTCTTTTGCCAT
>NZ_PNCY01000061.1:0-12289 GCF_005887105.1 Pseudoalteromonas sp. S2893
TGTGGGGCTATAGCTCAGCTGGGAGAGCGCCTGCCTTGCACGCAGGAGGTCAGCAGTTCGATCCTGCTTAGCTCCACCACTTTCCTACTCTTCTATTACTTCCTATTTTTCATCGCTTTATTATTCTTTTATCTTCTACACAATAACTTTTATATTTGCGCATTCCTTGTTTGTTTAGTCTTTGTTGGCTATAAATTATCTCATCTGTAGCAGTGATACTTTTGGCTTAAACAATGGATACCCCTAAACGCACCACATTAAAAAAGCTCGCTATCATCGGTTTAACCGCGGGCGTAGTTACTCATGTACCTTATGTTTTTGCCCGAAAAAAAGTAACCCTAAGAGTCTTAGGAACACATGTCACGCTACAAGAAGCCATTCGTAAACAAGCAATGCTTGATTTAGGCATAAATATAGAATTTTCCCCTGCCGGTAGTGCTGCCGTATTACAAAAAGCCTCCATGGACCCTGGCTCATTTGATTTATACGAGCAATGGTCAAACAGTATTAATGTACTTTGGCGGGCGGGGTCTATTCAGCCCATAGAAAAAAAACGACTAACCTACTTTAATGAAATAAACTCTCTTACCAAAACGGGGAAGCTCACCCCCGATGCAAAATTAGGTGCAGGCGACGCCCCTTATAAATTACTCAATGTACAAGAGAACGGCACACTAAGCGCAAATGAAAGCGATTACATTAGCTTTTTGCCCTATGTACATAATGTTGACTCTTTTGGCTATAACACCGCTAAGATAAAACCTGGCATTGCCTACGAAACTGAAAGTTGGGGCTGGTTACTTGATGATGCCCACCGAGGTAAAGTAGGCATTGTAAATGCACCCACAATTGGCTTATTTGACCTTGCCTTGGCAGCACAAAGCAAAGGGTTAATAACATTTAAAGATATTGGTGCGATTACTCGCTCCGAGCTTGACCGTTTATTTAGTATTTTAATTGACTATAAACGCCAAGGGCATTTTGCAGGTTATTGGAACTCGGTGCCAGAGTCTGTTGAATTTATGAAAAGCCAACGCGTGCACATAGAAAGTATGTTTTCCCCCGCTGTGGCCGCGCTCAATAGTCAAAATGTTAATGTGCGATTTGCCGCCCCAAAAGAGGGCTATCGTGGCTGGCATGGGGTAATGTGCTTATCGTCACAGGTTAATAATAACCAAAAAGATGCCGCATACGATTACATGAACTGGTGGCTTTCGGGATGGGCCGGCGCATTTATTGCTCGCCAAGGGTATTACATTAGTAACCCACAGCGCTCAAAATCAATGCTTTCACCAAGTGAATGGGATTACTGGTACTTAGGCAAGCCCACTTCGGTTGACTTACTAAACACCCAAAAACAAGTCGCAGTAAAAGCCGGCGAGCAGCGAAATGGTGGTAGCTATTTAAAACGCTTAAGCAATGTAGCTGTTTGGAATAGCGTTATGCCGACTTACGATTACAGTTTGCAAAAATGGTATGAGTTAATAAGCAGATAATGATAACCCGTTCAATAAAATCAAAAATAATAATTGCTCTATGCGTATTAATTACTTTATTAATTTTGCAAAGTTACCTATTCAATTATTCGCAAAAATCACTTTTTGAGCTGCAAAATGCGCAGCACAAAGCTTTATTACAAAGCGAGTCCGTTACCCGTTTAGAAAACGATGTAATTTCTTTACAAAGCCAAGCTATTGCTTATCTAGATCATGCTAATAGCAATACCATTGAAAAGTTTAATGTGCACTTAAATGCTGCAAAAATGGATTTAGATACGCTAAGTACACATTTAAATGAGTATGACGAAAACTATCAAAACAATATAAAGCGCCTTAACGAGTACTTAAATAATTACCAAGATACATTTAATCGCGTAGTCGTTAACAGAACCAAACGAGAGCAGCTGTACATTACACAGTTCAAACAACCTATTGAAGCGCTAAAAGCACAACTTAATGAGCTTAAAAAAAACACGCTAACCAACAAGCAAAATAAAATAGTGAATACCCTTTTAACTATTAGCAATATAGAACAAGCAACAACCAATTATTTACACAAGCCAAATTATGATGAAGCACAAAATGTGCAAGATAACCTAGCACACTTAAATACCCTACTGGCGAGTATTGAAACCGCTAATGTTAACCTACTTAATAATACTGGCAAGCTTGAGCAAGCGTATAGCCAATTAGTTATTTTAACCCGCAGCTATACGTTTTCGATAAATGTAGTTTTAACAGGAATAGAAAACGAGCTGCTTTACCTAGCCGAAAAAATTAGGGATGTAGAGAAGCAAAAGCTCTCCCAGACCGAGCAGCAGCTAAGAGACCACGTATTAAAAAGTACCGAAATGGCCAACCTTTTTGCCGCGCTGATCACTGTTATCATAATAGTAATTACCTTTTTTATATTTAACTCTGTCATTAAGCCCATTGCGAAATTAACTAAGCTGTTAAATGATATGAGTAATGAAAAGCAAGTAACACTAAATAGTGATGAGCATCATCAAAATGAAATTAACTCGGTTATTACCGCCGCTAATGCGCTGTATTTAAAAAATAAACAAACAAAAGAACTACTAGCAGAAACCCAAGCGCTTAATTCTAAAATGGAATTAATGAATAAAGAGCTTACACTAGCCATCACCCAAGCAAAAAATGCCAACCAAGCGAAAGGTGACTTTGTAGCTAATATGAGCCATGAGCTTCGCACTCCAATGAACGGTATTTTAGGTATGCTGCAGCTATTACAAAGCAGCGCTCTTCCAGCAAAACAAAAACACTATGCAGATAAAGCGTTTTCAAGTGCTCAAAACTTACTGCAAATACTTAATAACGTACTCGACTTTTCAAAGCTTGAGTCTGATAAAGTAAAGCTTGAATCAATCCCTTTTACTTTGCATACCGTGGTTTCTAATGTAAAAAATTTATTTTCGGTAAATGCTAAACAAAAAGGGTTGCGCCTTAATTTTGTATTGCATGTTGATGCAGGGCTTGAGCTGATGGGCGATCCACTGCACTTGAGTCAAGTTATCAATAACTGTGTAGGTAATGCCATTAAATTTACAGATCGCGGTGAAGTAACTGTAACAATTGAAGCCACAACACAAGATGAGCAGCAAATACACTTACGCTTTGGTATTAAAGACACTGGCATAGGCATGACGCCTGAGCAAACCGCCTCAATTTTTGACTCGTTCTACCAAGGCGATTCCAGTACAACACGTAAATATGGCGGCACCGGATTAGGTTTAACTATTTGTAAGCAACTAACCAAGTTACTAGGCGGCGAAATACAAGTACGCAGCACACCCCACGTCGGGAGTGAGTTTTATTTTACACTACCGTTTAAAATGACGAGCAAAGAAGCGCTTAAAAAGCATGCCTTACTAATTACTCCCGATACTGAGCAAATAAAATCACTCACTAAGTTATTAAGTAGCGCTGATATTACTGCAGAAATTACCCAAGAGCCGTTGCGTGCAATTGCAAAAATGTCTCAACCGAGTAACCCTTTTAATATTGTGATCATGACGTTGTCACACAAAGAACTAAAAGAGAATTTTATTTTGCAGCAACTGTACTTACAAAAACAAAAAAATAAACACAAACTGCTGCTTATTTTACTCATTAACGATCAAGAACACCCGCAAGCAGTCCCCGATAGCGATCATATTGATATTATAACAATAGGTAATACTCACACTGATTCTCAGTTAATGCGTTTATTATTGCCCGACTCAACACAGCTTAAAGAAGGAGAGTCTTACCCACAGTTTACCGGTTACACCGCACTTGCAGTAGATGATAACCCTGTAAACCAAGAGATTCTTGAAGCACTATTAACTAAAATGAATATGACTGTTATCTCTGCAAGTAATGGCGAGGAAGCACTCATTAAAGCAGAAGAAAACACAATTGATATTATTTTTATGGATATTCAAATGCCAGTGATGGATGGCCTAGAAGCGACACGTATACTGCGTCAAAGGGGTTATACAACGCCTATTGTTGCTGTAACTGCAGCTGTATTTTCTAATGATAAAAAAGCCGCCATTCGAGCAGGCATGGATGACTATTTAGTCAAGCCGTTATTATTTGGTCTGCTTTGTGACAGCATAGAAAAGCATCTAACAAAAACCCATACGTTATGTACATTAAACCTCGATGTAGCACGGTCTAATCTTGAAGATAATAATGAACTCATTAATTCAATATTCACTAAGTTTAATACCGATTACAGCCACTTTATGGAGGTAGCTGTAAAGCACTTGAAAAATAATGAGCATAAAACATTAGCTAGAGCGATGCATAACTTAAAAGGCTTAGCCGGCACCCTAGGGTTAGAGCTACTAGAGCAAAGCGCTAAAAAAGCAGAGTTAGAACTGAGCAGTAACGCATGCACCGATCTTAGTGTTTTTAATGAACAATTGACCTTAGCACTTTATGCAGTAAGACAGCTACTGGTAACAAACTCTTATAATCATCAGCCTGAAGCTATGAGCTCTGGGCAAAATCCAGATACATTAATTGATGAAATCTATTCTTTAGCGTTATCTGCCCGTCCTATTCCTAGTAAATTAGTTAGAGAAATTGCGCTTCAAAAATTCGATCATTCCCATCCATTATTCAAGCTAAAAGAGGCAATAGATAACTTTAACTACGCTTTAGTGATTAAACTTATTGATAAATACAGAAATAACTATAAAAACTAGACAATTATGGCAACTATAAACTAACTTTAAGGGGTAATTAAAGAATAAGGATTTAGTGTGCATTCAACCTTTCTAGCTGGCAACAATCAACCTGCAGTAACTCAACCGCGAAAGCCTTTGATACTCATTGTTGATGATGAACCTAGCAACCTACATGTATTAGTTGAGGGCCTACTTGCAGACTACGATGTACGCATTTCAACAAGTGGTGAACAAGCGCTTGTATTTGTTGAATCCACACGCCCAGATTTAATTTTACTCGATATTATGATGCCAGGCATGGATGGCTATGAAGTATGTAAAAGATTAAAAGCAAAGCAAAATACCAAAGGCATTCCCATCATTTTTGTCACCGCACTTACTGAAGTAGAGTCTGAAGAGAAAGGCTTTGCAATGGGTGCCATTGATTATATCCATAAACCTTACAAGTTAGCTTTGGTTAGAGCGCGCATACGTACGCACATTACTGCACAAGGCATGCTAGACAGACTTATCGAAAAAAACTTTGACTTACACGACAAATTACTCGAAATAGAAGCCCTTGCAAAAGAGTTAAGCCAACGCGAGGAAGAGCTAAAGCAGCTGTCATCTAAGCAAAAGTTATTTTACCAGGCACTTACTAGTACCGCCGATGGTGTTGTAATTACTAATAGCGATGGCAAGATTATCGCTGTTAATCCATCATTTTGTAGAATTACCGGCTATTGCGAAGCTGAATCGTTGGAAATGGATTTAAAAGAGATAAAACAAAATAATCACCCAAGTATTAGCTTTGATGAAGTATGGAAGCACGCTAACGAAGCGGGCTACTGGAGCGGAGAACTTGTAACCCGAAGAAAAAATGGCGAGCTATACCCTGAGCTATTAACACTTAGCATGGTAAAAAGCGAGCAAGACACCAACATTCACTACATTGGCGTTTTTAGTGATATTTCAAGCGTAAAGGTAACGCAAGAGCGCATAGATTACCTAACTTGGCATGATGAGCTTACAAAGCTACCTAATCGTAATGGCTTTTTAAAACAGTTAGAACAACAACTACAAGATTGCAGTAGCGATAAAACATATGCCTATATTTATATTATCGACATTGATAGCTTCCACTCTATTAATGATGGCTTAGGGCTTTTAGCAGGTGATAATATTTTAAAGGAGCTTGCTCAGCGTATTCATGCCAATGTAGATAAAAAAGATATTATCGCACGCTTAGGCAGTGATGAATTTGCCGCCTTATGTAGCGTAGATAAAGGAATTGGGCGTACACGTGCGCAATCAATCGCCGAAAACAAAGCGCAAGAGCTTTTAAACGCAGTTAACCGCCCTTTTGACGTTGATGGGCAAGAGGTTAGCTTAACAATTAGTATAGGCACTTATATTTTCCCGCGTGACGATGTATGGGAAAGTGCTATTGAGACAATCAGAAATTGTGAAGCAGCCTGCTATAAAGCCAAAGAAAAAGGCGGAAACAGAGTTACATTTTTTGATACTACATTTGGCGAGCAAGCTAAACGACGTTTTGAAATTGAACAAGACTTAAGAAAAGCCATTCCTCAAAATGAGCTATCCATATTTTTGCAGTCGCAATTTGATAGTAAGCAAACGTTAAAAGGCGCAGAAATACTGCTGCGCTGGAATCACCCTCAAAAAGGCTTTATAAGCCCATGTGAATTTATATCAATAGCTGAAGAATCTGATGTTATTTTTGAATTAGACTGCTGGGTTACGACTAATGCACTTAATTTACTTACCAAGCTTAAATACAGCCACCCAAGTTTGAATATTTCGGTAAATATAAGCGGTCGCCATTTTCATGAACCGCGATTTTTAAACTTTATAAGCCAACAAATTAAAAGTGCTGATATTAATCCTCAGCAACTCACCATTGAGATAATAGAGGGGACGTTACTTAATCACATGGAAGCGGCCATTGAAGCCGTACACTACCTTAAAAAGCTGGGCGTACGTGTATCGATAGATGACTTTGGCACGGGCTACTCAAGTTTAACCTACTTAAAACAGTTACCTATTCATGAGCTAAAAATAGATCGCTCATTTGTGCTTGAAGCCCCCACTGATAACAACGATAAATTAATTATTGATATGATTGTCAGCCTTGGCAGGTTGTTTCAATTAGAAGTGGTAGCGGAGGGGGTCGAGAATCAATCGCACTTTAACTTATTACAAGAGTACCCTGAGGTTATCCTACAAGGGTACCATTTGCACCGGCCTGAGCCATTAGAAAGCTGGTTAGAAAAACTAAACCATACTTTGCAAAACGCATAAAAAAACGCCGATTAAACAATCGGCGTTTTTTATATGTGAAGTACGTTACTTACGTACTTGGCCTTCGCCATTAACTAAATACTTTTCAGTTGTAAGTGACTCAAGCCCCATAGGACCATAAGCATGTAGCTTAGTTGTAGCTATACCAATTTCGGCACCTAACCCTAATTGCGAGCCATCTGAGAAACGCGATGATGCATTTACCATTACTACCGATGCATCAACACTGCGTTGGAAAAGCTCAGCCGCAGTATCGTTTTTAGTACAAATAACCTCAGTGTGGTTTGAACCAAATTGAGCAATATGCTCCACAGCAGCACTAAAGCTTGGTACTACACGAATAGCAATTTCTAAATCTAAGTATTCTTCACCAAATTCATTATCAGAAAGTACTGTAGCATTATCGAAGTATTTTGCGGCTTGCTCATCTGCATTAATTTTCACACCTTCTTGGCGCAATACAACGGCACATAAATTTAAAAATTCATCAGCAACGTCTTGGTGAACCACTAGCCCTTCAAGCGCATTACATACGCCTGTGCGCTGTGTTTTACCATTTAATAGTAAATTAAGTGCAACCTCTAAGTCGGCATCTTTATCTACGTATAAATGACACACCCCTTTAAAGTGCTGAATAACAGGAATAGTACTGTTTTCTGTAACAAAGTTAATTAAGCCTTCGCCACCACGAGGGATGATTAAATCAATACTTTCGCGTTGCTGCATTAGTTCCATAAGCAATGCACGGTCTGGATCAGGAATAACTGAGATCAGCGCTTTAGGTAAGTTATGTTTTTCAAGTACACCGTGCATTACACTCGCAATGGCTTGCGAGCTTTTAAGGGCTTCTTTACCGCCGCGTAAAATAACACCATTACCCGATTTAAAACACAATGCGCCTGCATCCGCAGTTACATTAGGACGCGCTTCGTAAATCATACATACAACACCTAATGGCACACGCATTTTACGTATTTTAATGCCATTTGGGCGCTCTGTAATGTCGCGTAGCTGACCGACTGGATCATCTAAACTTACAATAACTTCAATACCTTCTGCCATTGCTTCAATGCGCTCTTCGTTAAGCGTTAGGCGGTCGATCATCGAAGCGGCTAAGTTATTATCGCGTGCTGCGCTTAAATCACTTTCGTTTTCTTTAATTATAAATGCTTTTTCTGCGCGTAATGCTGCCGCCATTTCGGTTAACACTTGGTTTTTGGTCTCGGTGTCGAGTAAAGCAAGTGTGTTTGCAGCTTTTGCTGCCTGGCGTGAAATATCCGTAATCAAACTCATGACTTCTCCAATAATGCGATATCTTTTTCTGAAATAACAGGACCAATAGAATCCTGCATTTTTTCGCTAAATTCACTTTGCTCGTTATCTGCAATAAAGCTTAACAAGCAACTACTATAATTTGCGGTGGCTTTTGCTAAACGTGTGCCATCCTCGCTTCTAACTAAAATGGTATCGCCAATGGCAAACTCACCATGAACTTCCATTATTTCGTCGCCACGTATGCAACCGTTTTCACCTTCAAGAGACTCATCAAACGAGCCATCTACAACTACTTCACCTTGCTCATTCGCTGTATGCGTCATCCAGTGTACAGCTTCTTGCATTGGTTTTTCATAAGGAAGGAAAACACTACCAGGGTTGTCACCTGCCAATAATCTATTAAAGGTTTCTTCTTTAAAGCCATTAATAATATAAGTAGCAATACCGTGAGACGTTGCTTTTTCAGCAGCTTCAATTTTGGTTTTCATGCCACCGGTTCCTACAGAGCTTGTAGCACATCCTGCCATAGCATAAATAGACTCATCAATTGATTTTATTTCAGGCAGTAAAACTGCATCGTCGTGCAAATTTGGGTTTTTATCATACAGCCCATCTACATCAGAAAAAATCATTAATGCATCGGCATCAGCGGCCGCCGCTACCATGGCTGATAAGTTATCGTTGTCACCTACTTTTAAGTCATCAGTTGTTACAGCATCATTTTCGTTAATGATAGGCAGTACACCATGCTCTAGCAAAGTAAAAATAGTTTCGCGAATACTTTCATAGCGCTCACGGTCACGTAAATCACCATGGGTTAACAATAATTGCGCTGATGGAAAATCGAAAAAGCGATCCCACATGGCCATCATTTCAGTTTGACCTGCTGCTGCCATCGCTTTTTTCATCACAACTGAACGTGGAATGTCAGATGGGAATAAGTGTGAGCCTGCAGCTACTGAGCCTGAAGATACTAAAATAACTTCAATACCACGAGCACGACAGCGAACAATAAATTGCGCAATGGTTAATAAGTAGCGTGAACGGCACCCATCTTGATCTGGAGCAATTAGAGCACTACCTACTTTTAAAACAATACGACGCCAATTTAACTTTTGCATAAAATCTCAACTTTCCATTTTATCTGCATTCACATAGTGTGAACTAAAACTAGGTAATTGCGTATAAAATACGCAATTTCGAATAGGTTGTTTGTTTATACACTTTTTAAACGCACGCAAATACACGACCTAAAATTGCTTTTAGATTTGTAAAGACATGAAACAGCACCAACCAAAATAAATGGAGGTCTATTAAATATAAAAATAAAAAGTGTTGTTTATGTATCGCTGTAAAAGGCTGTGTGCGGCCTTTTTGTTAACAACATACATAGAGCCTCTAAAGTCAGATACACCAACAGATAGGGTGATGACTTAAGGACCGAGATTTAGCCGCCACGATGGGAGCTAAACATTGAAAGTAATAGTTCAACTCAAACATTTATTTACTTAATTGCTTAAATAAACTTGTTTGAAAAAACCATACCAAGATATTCAATAATACAATAGCTACTAATTAATGGTAATAATAGCGTACAAATCTATTATTACAGGGCAAATATGACGCTAGTATTAATACTTACCGTTATTTTGCAAAATTATATTTAGATGACTAATTGTTTGAACTCTAAATATAATACGCTATTTCAAGGGGTAAGATCAAGGCTAAAAATCACTCTAATGTAGATCTTCGCCTCACCTTCATGCGGTTAATCATTTAAAATCAAATAGTTATATTTGTTTTTGTGTTTTAATTCAATTTTTATAAATAAATCAATAAGTTTAACCTACAATTTTTGTATTAAGCGCTAAAATTTTATTAGCAAATTAAACATTTCACGTGTATACCCCTGTATTAATATTTAACAAAAGTTATACTTTTCACATTGTGATAAATAAGGAATTCTTAATTTATGTCAGCAATTTATATAGCCGGTATCGCACTTTGTTCGGTGCTTGCCCAATGGGTAGCGTGGGCGTTTAAAGTACCCGCTATTTTGTTCTTATTGCTTACCGGTTTATTGCTAGGGCCGTTTAGTGGTGTATTAGACCCTGATGCTTTACTGGGTGATTTATTATTTCCTGTTGTGTCACTGAGTGTGGCTGTCATTTTATTTGAAGGCTCCCTTACTTTGCACTTTAGAGAATTAAAAGGCATAAGTAAGGTCGTACGCAACCTGTGCTCTATCGGCATGATCACCACCTGTGTGGTAATAAGCTTAAGTGCCTATTGGTTACTTGAGCTTAACTGGCGGGTGGCTGCAGTATTAGGCGCTGTGCTAGTAGTAACAGGGCCTACGGTAATCGCCCCTTTACTTAATTCGATGCGCCCCACACAAGATATTGACCGAATATTACGATGGGAAGGCATTGTAATTGACCCAATCGGTGCTCTTTTTGCTGTGCTTGTATTTGAAGCAGTCATGTTGGTAGGCCAAGGAGAAGTGCTTAGCCACACTATTGTTGCACTTGTTAAAACAGTCGGCGTGGGGCTTTCTATCGGTGTTGTTGCGGGCTGGATCACCACACAGCTTATGCGCCGTGAATGGCTACCATTCGAGTTACATAAATTTGGCATACTTGCCTTGGTGCTTATTAGCTTTTCGGTATCTAATCACTTAAGTCACGAATCGGGATTATTGGCTGTTACCGTATTTGGTATTTGGCTTGCTAACCAAAATGATTTAGAAATCGATTCTGTACTTGAATTTAAAGAAGACTTATCGATGATTTTAATATCATCACTGTTTATTTTACTTGCTGCACGGCTACAGCTTTCTGACTTGATGATGTTAGACAGCGACGTATTTATATTCCTTGCAGTGGTGTTATTTATAGCGCGTCCATTGTGTATTGCCATATCTACTTTTGGTACTGACTTGCCAATGAAATCGCGCTTGGTGCTATCGTGGATAGCCCCTAGAGGTATTGTTGCAGCTGCTGTTGGGTCGGTGTTTGCGCTAAGTATGATGGAAGCTGGCGTAGCTGATGCAGAAAAAATGGTGCCGTTAATATTTACCGTTATTATCATCACTGTGGTATTGCAAAGCTTAACCGCTATTCCTGTTGCTAAGCTATTAGGCGTGCGCCAACCTTCTCCAAATACCATACTGATTATTGGTGCAAACCATGTATCTCGCGCTATAGGTAAAGGTTTACAAGAGCAAAGCATTCCTGTTCACCTATCAGACCCCGCATGGGAGAACTGTAAAATGGCTCGTATGGACGGCCTTGCCTGTTATTATGGTAACCCACAATCAGAGCATGCTGAGCGTTACTTGCCGCTCACAACAATAAGAACGGTATTAGCACTTTCACCTAACCGCCACCATAATGCGCTTGGTGTACAATATTTTTCTCACTTGTTGAATGAAAAAAATGTATTTTCACTGCGCTCATCTACCTCGCATGCTAAAGCAAACAAAGACAGTGCAACATTCCTATCTAGACAAATTTTGTTTGGTGAAGATGGCTCTTACGCACGCCTAAGCAGTATTATTGCTAAAGGCGGTAAAGTAAGTGCGACGCGTATTTCAGAAGAATTTGATTGGGAAAAATACCAAGAGATGAACCCTGAAGCGATCCCGTTGTTTATTTTAAAAGGTGATAAAGACAACGACGACGATACGCCAGTTAAGCTTCGCCCATTTACCAGTAATATGGAAAAGCCACCGCAAGAGGGAGAGCGTATATTTGCACTTCAGCCGCCAAAAATGTCGGTGTTAAAAGACCCCGCTAAAACAAAAAATAAAGAAGAGAGCTAACCTCTTTTGGTTATTGCAAAAAAGCCCTAATTAAATATTAGGGCTTTTTTATTTTATATAATGTCTTGTCCTGAAATGTGTTTACACATTTTGGACTTATTTTATGAAAACCACTAAAACTAAAGACGTTAAGCGTACTCAGCGAGATTATACATTAGGCTTTAAATTATCTATTGTTGAGCAAGCAGAAAAAT
>NZ_PNCY01000062.1:0-464 GCF_005887105.1 Pseudoalteromonas sp. S2893
GCGGTTGTTAGCCGACGCATCGGTAATGCTGGCGATAACACTGTAGTTGCCTTCAGCTAAATCAGTCGCTGGGGTGGCACTCCAATTACCATTCGCATCGGTTTGTACATCAATAGTTTGTACGGCATTGGCTGCATCGGTAAAGGTCACCGTAACGGTGCTGTTTGGTGCATCACTGGTGCCCGTAACTGTTGGCGAGCTGTCGTTGGTGAGCGCTGGTGCATCCACACTCACACTTGGCGCGGTGGTATCGATGTTACCGCTGCCAGAGATATCAGTGCTGTTACCTGCATCATCGCTAATGCTGGCCTCAATGCTGTACGGTCCTTCTGCAAGTGCCGTCGGTACTTCCACTGAGAAGTTGCCGCTCGCATCCACGGTGGTGGTAAAGGTTTGCTCTGCCCCTAAATCATCGATAACCGTAAAGGTGATCACGGTGCCTTCAACCGCATCACTGGTGCCGC
>NZ_PNCY01000063.1:0-320 GCF_005887105.1 Pseudoalteromonas sp. S2893
CGGTGGTGGTAAAGGTTTGCTGGGCTCCTAAATCATCGATAACCGTAAAGGTGATCACGGTGCCTTCTAGTGCATCACTGGTGCCGCTTAGAGTCGGTGTAACATCGTTACTTGAACCTGGGCTGGTTAAATCAAGCGTTGGCGCAATGGTATCAACCTCCCCTGCGCCTGTGGCGGTCGCTGAGTTACCCGCTGTATCGCTTACTCTTGCACGTCCGGTATAACTGCCCTCAGCAAGGGCTGTGGTAACAGGGACTGACCATGTACCACATGCGCCCACAGTCGCGCTCATGGTTTCCTGTAGGGCGGCGTTCTCTGTC
>NZ_PNCY01000064.1:0-311 GCF_005887105.1 Pseudoalteromonas sp. S2893
GGTGGTGGTAAAGGTTTGCTCTGCCCCTAAATCATCGATAACCGTAAAGGTGATCACGGTGCCTTCAACCGCATCACTGGTGCCGCTTAGAGTCGGTGTAACATCGTTACTTGAACCTGGGCTGGTTAAATCAAGCGTTGGCGCAATGGTATCAACCTCCCCTGCACCTGTGGCGGTCGCTGTGTTACCCGCTGTATCGCTTACGCTTGCACTTACGGTATAACTGCCCTCAGCAAGGGCTGTTGTAACAGGGACTGACCATGTACCACTTGCGCCCACTGTGGCTGAAATTGTTAGCATTGCGCCCGCGG